>JAHFOW010000040.1 GCA_023261465.1 Planctomycetota bacterium | reverse complement strand
TCCCCCTGATGAAAGTTTGGACGTAAACCCAAATCACCCTTCATGTCTTCAAAACTTTTCTCTAACGTTACCAGCGACCTATGGAGCTTTGATATCTCTTCCCCGCAAAGATCGGGGCGATTGGTGCGTAACACGTATGTGCCAATCGCCGCTTCCTTTGTCCGGTTTAAAACGATTTGCTGTCTTGGCCCTTTTTCACCACTTTTTTAGGCGGTTTTGTCGAACTTGGGTTAAGACTTTAACTCAGAGGATTTTGCTACAGACAAGAGTTATGTGCAATAAATATATTCCTGACCATGGGCTCAATGGACACCCCCATTGCCTCACCTTCTTTTCCGATACGCGAATGACAACATACTTTTTAACTTATCTTGTTATATAATGAATTTTTAGTATAATACCTCATATTTTATACAGGACAGAAGAATTATTTTTTGAGAGAAAATTTATGGAAGTATATTTTCTTGCCCTCCTTACCGCCTTTATCTGGGGATTTGTACCATTTTTAGAAAAGGTAGGACTCTCTTCAGTTGAGCCTACAGCAGCGTATGTGGTCAGGTGCACAGGGGTGATGCTGGGCGCCGTGATTATCATGTTTACACAGAGCCCGTTTTCGGCCATTTCGAAGATGGGGTTTAAATCCATTTCGTTCCTTATCCTTGCAGGGCTGTTGGCAGGATTTGTAGCACAGGTTGTCTTCTACAAGGCACTCAAGACAGGCGAAGTATCAAGGATTATTCCCATCACATGCTGTTATCCGTTATTTACCTTTATACTTGGTTGGATGTTCCTGGGCGAAGAGGTCACCTTGTCCAGGGTTATAGGGATGTTTCTTGTTTTAGGAGGAATATTCCTCCTAAAATAAAAATGTTAAAATATTTTTATAAGGGACCAAGCACCTCGTAAACATCGAAACAGGATTTAAGATATTTGCTTATCTCAGGACTCTCTTACCCATCTTATGCCTCATCGACATAAAGAGTTCCCGCGCCATAAGCCACTTGTCATCCAAAGCCCACATATGGAAAGGAAGCACGCACCCGCATCGTAAGCAGTCGGCCTGGGGACCCATCATACAGGGCTTTTTAATCTGTCCCTGAGGATCAAGGCAAAAGGATACTTCTTTAAAGAGACAACCTCTCGTTACCTCTTTACACCTGTCGGATTTCATTAATTTAAGCACCACACTGGGGACGCCGATGAAATCGCCGTATTTCTCTTCTTTAAGCCTGAGTAAGGTATCCAATATCTGATCCCGCAATTGCCACCCTGGCCACAGGTCTTCATTTTTAATGCCCTTTATCGGGGTATGAATCTGGAATAGACAACCCTTTACGCCGGCGTCCTTCCATTCCTCAATAAAGTACTCAATGTCCTGGTAATTCATCTTGTTGATTACCATGGACACCATAATTTTCAGTTCTGGTCGGCTGGCATGTTTTTTAATTCTGTCGTGACATCCTCTGCCCCGAATAGCATCGTGCATCTCTTTCCTGCCGTCCACTGATATGTAAAAATTTACATCCGGCCAGTTTGGCAGTTCAATCGTACCGTTGGTGGCAACCAGGTTTGACCTGAAGTATGTCATCCCACGTTCTATCAATTCCTTTCTCAGGAGAGGTTCTCCGCCAATCCAGGAACATTGATAAAACGGGAAATCCGTCTCTTTCAAACTTTCCAGCTTTTCAATCCATTCGTAGTCAGTAAGTTCAGGCTTTTCTTCGTAATCGTGCGCATAAAAATAACAATGCTTACACCGGAGATTGCAACGGTTCGTAATGTCAATAGACCCGATTGCACCTTTGGGCTTGCCAAAAAGATCGAATCGCCCCAGATCGTACAATTTAAAAAAGAATTTTGTCTTTTCCTTTCCAATCGCCTGACAGGAATAATCAAATATTTTGTCCCTTAATGTCCTTTTCGGGCCTCTTTGTTTCTTTTCTATCATCGTTGTACTCATGTTATTTTATCTTTGAGAAATTAATTTTATATTTTTTGAGACTTTTCCACGTTTTTACTTCCACGGTGGTACTCGCATAAGGGTTCACTTTTTCACATTGGAAGACGCCAATAACACTCTGCCTGTTATCTTTATATTTCATACCAAATTCATTTTTAAGAGGCAAGATATTGTTTGACCCCTGAATTAATGTTATCTGGACGTCTTCCGGATCTTCTATACTATCGTCAAACGTCCTGATAACCACGTTAAACGTTGGAGACTTTGTAATTTCCTTTATATCGTCAGGGGTAAGAGATTTATCCCTTAAGCCCGCCATGGCACAAACAACGGCAAGTTTTACATACTTACTCATCACCAGCCCGCCCTCGCCGCCCGGATACTCCCCAAAACTGGCCGATTTTATAATATCGCTGTTAAAAATCTCTTTCCCTTTATATTTTGAACCATAGTCAGTCGCCTCCTTAATTTGTTTATCTGTCAACTGAATATCAAATGCTTTTGTTATTACGGGTAGAAAAAAAACTGCCGCGCAAATACACAAACACCATGCAACATACCTCATATACCCCTCCTCCGGATCGTGGGTTTCGGTTCGTCCGCCACCGAAACATCAACCTAACTGCAATTCCTCAACATTAAAATGCTCACGGAGAGATGCACGTTTTGCGTCTCTCCCCTCACATTACATTTTCTTAGTATACCTAACGCGTTCTTTCATCATTCGTCACATACCTTTAGCGTTTTTCCTGTTATCATGCTGATTTTTTTCCCAAGATTTTTCATTTCTTTTAAACCACCGCGACTTGAAGATTCGCCTACTTCATCGACCACAATCCTCTTCCCGTTACTTAAGTGCAGTAATACGAAATACCTCATATATTTATCAGGCACAGACTCCCGCGCCTCTTTTGCAACTTCTACATTCTTTATTTTAGAAAAAGGAAAATAATCCTCATTATCCAGAAACAGAGTTCTTCTGACCATCGTGGTTACCTGTTCAGTCTTTCCATCAATAGTGATCGTTTTAAAAAATGAACTCAATACTAGCTTATTGGTAATTTTCTTTTTATCCACCATTAGTCATATACCTCCTTATTTACTCTTTCAATAATTCTTACGGATATTTTCACGCCACAAGGCGCAAAGGCATAAAAAAAATTTATATCCTCGTACTTTATGGTTCCTTTGAAATTTGTAAGCACTAAGATAATAAACTCAAATTAAAAAATCAACTTAAATAACCACAAAAATTAAAGATATAAAAAAATGAGCTTCCCATTTTGTGAATGGGAAGCTCATGTTATATGAAATATTTTGAGAGAAAAAGAACGTTACGCGCCCGCCTTGATATCAATCTTCGCCTTCTCCCTGAGCTGCTTTATCAGCGCCTGCGCCTTTTGCTTCATCAAATCCTGCTTAACATAGTCCTTTACTTCATCAAAACTGCCTTCCTTTGCATCTTTTTTATCAACAACTTTTATGATATGATAGCCAAACTCCGTCTTAACTGGTTCACTTACCTGCCCAACTTTTAAAGCAAACGCAGCATCCGCAAAGGGTTTTACCCACTGTTCCCTTGTATTAAATCCTAAATCTCCACCCCTCTCCTTTGAAGGACAATCAGAATACTGCTTCGCTACTTCCCCAAAATCCTTTCCTGCGTCAACCTCTGCCTTTGCCTTCTTGATTTTTTCCAGGGCCTGCGCCAGTTCTGCATCTGTCTTCAACTTGCGGGTGTCAACGAGGACATGCCTTGCCCTTACTTCGGCTTCTTCGTTGTACTGGGCCTTGGTCTTTTCAAATTGTTCCCTTATCTTCTGGTCGTCAACATCCTTGCCAAGGTATTTGTCTAAAGCAACGTCTATAATAATGTCCCTCTTTAAATCATCAATACTGCCTCCATGCGATTCCAATACCTGCTCCAGCGTTTTCCCCTCCAGGCTGGGATTTGCCTTAACCTCTTCCCGTATCTTGTTTAATTCCGTGTCTATATCAGCCTGGGTTGGCTCAAGCTTACTTTCTTTGACAAATTGTGTAAGCAGTTTTTGAGTAATCACCCCTTCGAGTACCTGCTTTTTTACGACGGCTATCTGTTCTTTGGGAATTTGACTACCAAACCTGCCGATTATTTGATTGACATCTTTCTGTATAATATTCTCGCCATTCACTGTTGCCAAAACTTTATTTGGGTCCTCTTCCTGCTTTGGCGCAGGTGTGACCTCTTTTGGTTTGGCCGTAGCTGTTTCTTTTGCAGCTTCCGTCGGTTTTGGTGCAGGCGCAGATGCGGGCGCTGCATTCTTTGTCGGCGCCTCAACAGCTTTTTTTACGGGTTCCGGGGCCTTTTTTGTATCTGATTCCGCCGCAAAGACGCTTACATGAATACACAATATCCCACCCAGAACAATCCCTACCGGCTTAACAAATCCTTTCAACATTCAGTTTCTCCTCAAAAATATTTAAAATAATAAAAGGTAAATCTTAATACATTTTAACTTATAAAGCAAATCTGAAGATTTTTTCTTTACGTCCTTTGCGTCTTAGCGAAAAACGTTTTTCATCCGCTCCTTTTAGCCATTTCTGGTCGTACATTAATACGTCCGTCTGTGCCAAAATCCCGTCAATCGCACGGGGATGTTCAGGGTCATAGTGTGCCACGCCAGCGCGCAAAGAAACCTTATATTTCTCTGCCCTTGTGCATTGGTGTTCGTCAATATTTTTAATGAGGCAGTTTTTCAGTCTGAGATGCCGGCTCACCCGTCCTGGTTATTTCCTCCAGGTGCTGCATTCCGATAGACTTTACGATAAGAAGACCGCCAACAATCGTCCAGATATAATTGGTTAGAAATCTCCATATCACAAGGAAAATACCCAGGAGATGAGTCGGAACTGAAGGCGCAAACAGGGCATATCCAACTCCTTCAGACACGCCACTCCCCCCCGGAGTAGGTATATAATACAACATAAAATTCAATACCCCCTGAACCATGAAGGTACTCAGGATTTTCACGTCACACCCTAAACCCTTTAAAATCATGGGCGCCACAAGGAACTGTGACGTAATCATCATCGCAGTAAAAAAAATCACCAGGAAAAATTGCCATCGCCCATCCTGGATAAATTCCCTGAGACTGGATTTGAATTCATCCACTACCTGTAAAAGTCCCTGTTTTATTCTGGAAGACCGTCCCTTGAAAAATGGAATTTTTTCAAGATAACGAAATACGACATTCAGCCACCTTCTTGCGGAGGTCGGGGCAAAATAGAGGTATGCAAAGAAAAATACGGTCACGGCCAGAAAGATGGCTACATAATCAAATACCATCTTCAGACTCGTGCTCGACAGAAACTCACGATGGAAATAAATAATAATCGGCCCGCCAAGCATGAAAAATACCATCGTAATCATCGTACGCAGGAAGGCAATGGCCGTTGCCTTACCAAATGACACGCCCTTCTGGTTCAACATATAGAACAAGAGCGGCTCGCCGCCTGCAGAGGAAGGGGTGATATTCGAAAGAAAGGTATACGCGAGTACGGCTTTGATACCATACATGAACGATAACTTTGTACCCACAACACGGGCCAGTATCTGGAGTCGCAGCGCATCAAAACACCAGGATAAACAAATAAAGAAAAACGACATGAACAGATACCGGGGATTCATAAACCGAAGGGCATGGAGCGTTTTTAAATCCGTTGTAAAAAGTATCAAAAGGCAGATAGCGAGGACGGTAATACCACAGAAAACACCCAGTCCTTTTTTGATTGTTATATACATAGAGGAATAGACCTGAAGAAAAAATTACGATTTAAGATTTACGAATTATGATTAATTAATTTATCAACATTCAATCGTCATTCGTAACCCGTAAAGCTCAAACATTTTCATAGAGACTTTTTCATAAAGAGTATCATGTCCATAAATCCGCGCCTGATCATCATCACGGCAATGGCGGCCAATAACAGGGCAGCAACCTTGGCAAATGCCTTGGATCCTCCCTCACCCATCACCCGGTAGATATAATGTGATTTCAGAAAAATAATCCACACAACGATGAGATTTACCACGAGAGAGGATATCGTAGGAATATAGCCATAAGTATCTACTGTGACAATGATTGTGGTCAAAACAGCCGGGCCTACAACAAGCGGAATACCTAAAGGAACAACCCCCATCGTCGCCGTAATCGTCCGCTTCCCCTTTTCCCCAAAGAGCAAATCATTGATAGCAAACACCAGCAAGAGAAGACCGCCAGCCATCTTGAAATCATATATCTCTACACCGAGCACGGAGAAAACAAACTTACCGATAGCAAGAAAGCCTATACTCACCGACAGCGCTGTAATCACGGATTGGTTGATAAATTTTTTCTTCTGCGGCTTTTCTACCCCTTCCATTAATGACATAAAAATAGGTATTATACCCAGAACATCAATAGCTACAAAGAGCGGTATAAATGCGAGCAGAAAATTATGCCAGTGTTCGATGTGTAAAATTTGGAGTTCTTTCATAAATTGTATTTATTCAACTTATTATAAAGACTTGCACGGGAAATCTGGAGTATCCCGATGGCTTTTTCCTTGTCGCCACCGGTTAATTCCAGGGTATTCAATATTACCTGACGTTCAAATTGATCCATGAGCACATTGAGTGATTTTCCCGGCAGGTACTGTTGAATGCCAGGTTTTTCTTCATAGAGAGGGATATCCACGGGTTCTATCATCCCGCCCTTACAAAGAATCACCGCACGTTCGATGACGTTTTCCAGTTCCCTGATATTCCCCGGCCAGGCGTATGTCATAAGCTTGTTCAATGCATCCCGGGAAATTCCCTCAACAGCTTTCCTGTTCTTTTTGTTATGAATGGAAAGAAAATGAGAAACGAGTTGGGGAATATCCTCCGTGCGTTCTCTTAAGGCCGGCAGAAAAATACGGATGACGTTCAGCCGGTAAAACAGGTCCCGGCGGAACAACCCTTTTTCAACATTCCCCTCAAGGTCTGCATTCGTCGCTGCAATGATGCGGACATCGACCTTGATCGGCTCGTCTCCACCCACCGCCTCAAATTCGCTATCCTGCAGGACACGCAACAGCTTTGCCTGAACAGCCAGGGAAATATTGCCAATCTCATCAAGAAGTATTGTGCCATGATCGGCGGTGCGGAAACGGCCAACCCTGTCTTTCGTGGCGCCGGTAAAGGCCCCCTTTTCATGGCCAAAAAGCTCACTTTCCAGAAGCGTTTCCGACAGCGCAGCGCAGTCCATCTTCACAAATGGATAATCCTTGCGCGCGCTGTTATAGTGTATAGCCCTCGCTACCAGTTCCTTACCTGTCCCTGTCTCACCCTGAATTAAAATATTCGCCTCTGTATTTGATACATTGGAGATCATATCGTAAACCTTTTTAATCTTTTGACTCTCACCGACGATATTTCCAAAGGTATATTTTTCTCCAAGCTCAGTACGAAGCCGGTCTACTTCACCCTCGAGGCGCTGCATATGGAATATCTTTTCAATGACGAATATAAGCTCGTCCCGTTTAAAAGGCTTTGTAATATAGTCAGAAGCCCCAAGCTTCATGGCCTCCACGGCATTGGCAACCGTTCCGTAACTAGTCATTACCACTACTTCAATATGAGGATTCTGCTGTTTGACCCTTTTTAATACCTCTATACCGTCTAAGTCGGGCATAATCAGGTCGGTCAGGACAATTGAGTACCTTTCATTTGCGGATGCCTTTTCAATGGCATCCTTTCCTGTAGTTACAACGTCCGAGACATACCCCTTGCTCTTTAGAAGTTCCCTGCACATCTCTCCCATGGCCTTATCGTCATCGACAACCAAAATCTTTTTCAAAATCTTTATCCCTTAATACAAATAAATTATGCCTCAAACCTGAACGTTTGTGTTACACCGGTAACGATATAATAAACCTAGTTCCATTACCAAGCCTGCTTTCCATTGCTATCTTCCCCTTGTGCGCGGAAATGATATTATTACAGATCGACAGCCCTAATCCCGTCCCCTTTCCTGGCTCTTTGGTGGTAAAAAAAGGGGTAAATATATGTTTTTTGTCTTCATCGGAAATACCAATGCCATTATCCTCAAAAATAATCTCAAGAGCCCCTGATTCCGGATTCATTCTGGTTTCAATAGATATATTTCCACCCTGCGGCAGGGCATCCACGGCATTATTGACGAGATTTAAAATCACCTGTTGAATCTGATTTCCATCCACTAATACAGGCGGTATCCTGTCATCAAATGTTTCCTGGAGGTTTATTTTATGAATTTTAATACGATGTTCAACCAGTGACAGGGTATTCCTGATCAAATAATGAATATCGCACAATTTCCTCTCGCAATCGGATTTCCGGGAAAAATCCAGGAGATTTCTGATTGTCTTCTGGCACTTCACGATCTGATCGGAAATGGTTTTAATCTGCCCCAATAATTTTTCATCCTGAATGTCTTCCGCCAGCAACTCGCAATAACCCGAAATTGTTGCAAGCGGCGTGTCAAGCTCATGTGCAATGCTTGATGCCATGAGACCAACAGAGGCCATCTTTTCCGCCTGAAGGAGTTGGTTTTGCAAAGACTTGAGTTCTTCATAGGCATGCCGGATTTCACGTATCCGCTTGCCCAATTCAAGCCGGTGCTGCTCACGCTCTTCTTCCAGTAATTTTCGCCCGGTAATATCCCTGAATATTTCTACCGCATATTCTACCCTGCCTTCCTTATCTACAACAGGAAAGGAAAACTTTTCTATGCACACCTTTTTTCCCCCCGGCCTCACTTCCCAGACAACTGATTGTTGTGGTTCACCGGTAGAAAAGACCTTTCCCGTTACACAGCTTTCACAGGGGGAGCTTTCTTTCCACAGTTCAGCATAACACTTGCTTCCCAGCAACATTTGCCTGCTTTTACCTGTCCATTTACTAGCGGCATCATTCATAAAGACAATCTGAAAATCACGGTTCACGATGTTAATACAATCGTGAATACCATCAAGGGCGGTTTGTAAAAATCTTTCTGATATTTCCATTATGATTCCTTAAATTGGGCTTTCGGCAACTTCTTTTTCACATTCACAGGGGTTGTTTTCTTCTTCATTGTTTTAATTTGCACAATTGAATCAGCATGGGATTTTTGTACCTTAAACGTCATACAACCTGTATACTTAAAACAATATGATAACAAATTTTTTCTTGTATTACTATTATTTGTTATTTCTTCATGCACGCTCATAGATTTGCCTATGATAAAAAATAGTCTTTGGAAACGGATGTGTTTTGGTTATATCATCATTGCATTATTCATGATGGTCATGAGCTTTTATTTAATCTACCGTATGAACCATCTGAACAAGATCACCGATTCAATTATGAAAGTAAACATCCCTTCTATTGAGAATGGGGAAAAACTCGTAGACAGTCTTCTTGAACAGGTCAGAAACGAAAAAAAATTTATCATTACGAACGACGACGCCTTCTTAGACCTTTTCGAAAAAAAGAAAAAGGATTTTTGTGAACGGCTCAAATCGATAGAGGACTCTCTCACAAACCGGGAAAAGAATGTATTTATAAACAAGATAAAAGAATTACACAATAAATACCTAACGATGGTTTCCAAAGATATCTTACTTGTGGATACCGATGAAATTATTCCACCAGATCCCCGACACGAAGAGGAAAAGAAAAGGACGCTTGACCAGCTTACTGAATCCATCAATAAGCTCATTCTTACGGTACAGACAGATTTAATCAAAAAAATCGAACTTTTTCAAAAAATAGGTTATAAATCCACAAAAATGTCCGGCATTATCATCCTGTGCGCTATCATCTTTGGAGCTGCCTTCGCATACTTCTTTACGAGAAGCGTATGTTCTCCGATAAAAGTCCTCACGGATGCCACAGACCGTATTGCACAGGGCGACCTGGATTATCGAATAGACGTTACGTCTCATGATGAAATTGGCGCCCTGGGCATTGCCTTTAATCAAATGTGCAACAAACTTAAAGAAATTGACCGGATGAAGTCGGAATTCGTCTCCAACATCTCCCATAATCTTAAAACACCCTTGACCGCTATCCGGGAGGCAAGCGATCTCCTCCTGGAAAAAATTGCCGGCCCTCTTTCCGAGCCACAAATAAAACTCCTGAACATCATGAAAGAAGAATCATTTCAGCTAACGATGATGATCAATGACCTGCTCGATATATCACGGGTTGAAGCGGGACTTATGAGATACAACTTTCAATATTCTGACATCCACGAGGTCATTCGGAAAAGTACAGAAGAAATACGGTTTCTGGCAGAAATCAAAAATATCAACATCCGGTGCTTAAACGGGTCGCCCTCTTTATCTCAAATTCTTTTAGACCGTGATAAAATCGCTCAGGTAATGGATAATCTTTTGAGCAATGCCATTAAGTTTACTCCCGCGGGAGGAAGTATTGCCATTCAAGTCAACGAGGTGGAGTCCTATGATATTCCCCATATCTTTAAGGAACAAAATCGGCTTAATAACATACGTTCTTTTGTTAAAATTAGTATTTCGGATACAGGGATTGGAATTCCAGTCGAATACCACAAAAAGATATTCGATAAATTTCAGCAGGTTAATAATAAAGGCAAGGGGGGAATAAAAGGAACCGGACTGGGACTGTCCATCGCAAAACATATTATACTTGACCACGGGGGGGATATTTGGGTAGAAAATAATACCCATGGACTCGGAAGTACATTTTATTTTACGATCCCCAGTAACTATGATTATGCCCTGGGTATTTCATAAACTTATTTTACAAACATTATAGATAAGGACAAAAAGTGAGTATCTTAAAATTAAAGAATTATTCTCTTATCCCATTCTTTTTTTCAGTAGTCGTCTTTCATGTTGGTTGCGCGTGTACGGCGCAGAAAAATGAGGTATCTTTAAAATTAGCCGCAAAAAATGATGAAGTTAACGCCGTAAAATGCGAACTTCAGTCGAAGGAAAAAGCGATTACAGAGCTTCTCGACCGCCTTTCTGTAAAAGATCAGGAGATCGGAAGACTTACTGATAAGCTGAACACTGCACAGACAACCATCGAGGACTTGAAAAATGATATAGAAAGGCTCCGGGAGGTCGACGTGCAGATGGAGGAAAAGAAGAAGGAGGTTGATGAACGTATAGAAGAAACAATACCACTGAGTGAAAAAGAAACAACATCAGGCACCGATTCGGCAACGACCTCGGAAAAAGAAGCACCCTGATTTATAAGTATTCATCTTAATTTAATTATAGTAAACAACATAAATAATTTTCAAAGACACCTGAATCTTTTTTGTATAAAAGTTTAATCTATGGCCGGTGAACATATTTTAGTTATAGACGATGATACGAATATTTTAGAAGTCATTCAGATGCGATTAAAATCGTGGGGCTATCATGTCACCACAGCACGAGATGGCAAAGAGGCAAAAATGGCTTTATCCGTAACGCCCTTCAATCTTGTTATCATCGACCTGCGGCTGTCTGATGAAAACGGCATTGAAATTATGGAAAAAATCATCGCCATCCATCCTAACCTTCCCATAATTATCCTGACCGCACACGGAAGCATCGAAAGCGCTGTTGAAGCTATGAAAAAAGGAGCTTACAGCTATATCACGAAACCATTTAATAACGAAGACCTTGCGCTTCATATTAAAAATGCTCTTGAAAAACAAAAACTCACGAAAGAAATCGAACACCTCAGGAAACAAATCGATGAACAGCATAATTTCAAGCCAATTATCGGTAACAATAAACGAATGCAGGAAATCCTTGAACAGGTCTCGAAAATTGCTAAAACAGATTGCACGGTTTCTGTTTATGGTGAAAGTGGAACCGGCAAAGAACTTATTGCCCGGTCTATCCATCATACCAGCAATCGCTCAAAGTGCCCATTTATAGCAACCAACTGTGGCGCCATCCCGGAAGGGTTGCTGGAAAATGAACTCTTTGGACACGTACGCGGGGCATATACTGATGCACATGAATCTAAGGAAGGACTCTTCATGCAAGCAGACGGCGGCACAATTTTCTTAGATGAGATCAGCACCACATCACCTGCATTACAGATCAAGCTTTTAAGGGTTTTGCAGGAAAGAGAAATTAAACCCATCGGAGGAACAAAAAGCATTAAAATAAATGTGCGTGTTATTGTCGCCTCAAATGTGGATTTACAAAAAGCAGTGAACGAGGGGACATTTCGCGAAGACTTATTTTACAGGATACATGTCGTGCCTATCTATATTCCTCCCTTACGTGAACGAAAAGACGATATCCCCCTTTTAGCCACATATTTTATGACAGAATTTTGCAATGTACTCAAAAAAGATATCAAAGGATTTACGCCCGCTGCGCTTCAAAGAATGCTCCTTTATGACTGGCCTGGTAATATCCGTGAATTGCAGAATAAGATCGAACATGCCGTTATCATGACCAATAATACGCTCATTACTCCGGATGACCTTTTTACTAATACAAACACCCTGAAAAACACCTTCAACTCTTATAAAGATGCAAAGGAGAGGTTTGAACGGGAATATATAGAAAATCTATTAAAAGTTAGCAACGGCAGCGCTATAAAAGCTTCGAAATTTGCCGGGTGTTCCAGAGATCAGATATACAAATTAATCAAAAAACATAAACTAAACCCGGAAAACTACAAGACAGACACGATGTTAACCACAACGAGCGAAAGCCTTGCTTAATTAATGTATAAAAAAAGAAACAATATGTATAAATATATATACATATTATTATATCATAGATTCTTTAATTATGGATGTTTAAAACAATAGAAATAAAATATGTATAAGTATTTATACATAAAATTTATCGACCATTCTATACGCAATAATCAACAATTCTGTGAAAAAAAATATTTCTTGTCATAAGGATTGCTATTTAATAGGCTTACATAAATATTTTTTGTTTTCCGTTATAAATTCAAAAAATTATTTTTTTTGGCAACAATATTGCTACATTAGTATCGCAACCTGGAGCCATAGTACTGGGAGCGTTCCCTGTAGGCCAAGGTAGAAGTTCTTGGTTATGTAAGGAGGAGTAGGAAATGTTAAAGAAGTTTGGTTTAGGTCTTGCTTTTATTGGTGCATTGATGATTTGTGGCGTAAGTGCTATCGTTGTTAAGTCAGCTGTAGCCGAAGAGAAGAAGGACGAAAAGAAGAAAGACGAGAAGAAAGACGAGAAGAAAAAAGAAGAGAAGCACTAATCAATTCAAGCACAACAAGTTGCACAAATATGAAGGTATTAAATCCAGGTCTCTCGGAAGCGTATTCCGGGGGCTTGGATTAATTCAAGGGACTTCTGTAAAGTTCGCTTTGCAGAAGTAACATAAGAGGAGGTGTATTATGTTAAAGAGATTTGGTTATAGTATGATTGTTGCAGCAGCTTTGATGGTTGGAGTTGGTGTAGTAAACACAGTTCTTGTAGGTTCAGCTATGGCAGAGGAAAAGAAGTGTGATAAATGCGGAGATTTACCATCCAAGCCAGCAAAAGATTGCAAGTGCGAATGTCACAAGGCAAAGCACTAATCATTAATAATAAGTTCTTATATTAAGAAGTTTTAGCAAGAATATAGTTTAAGGAAGAGGCAATTCATACGGATTGCCTCTTCCTTTTTTATAAAGACTATGACAAATGCATCATTTCAATTATTCTCGTAGAGCGCTCCCCATAACTCTGCAATTCTATATATCTCTCGCTATTAGAAACATGCGTTAACGTAATTTTTAAATACTCCCTCGGCAAACAGCCAGATACCCGGTCAGCCCATTCAATAAGAGAAACACCATCCCCGTAGATCATTTCATCGCTCCCTATGGCAATCATTTCATAGTCGCCTTCTAATCGGTATGCATCGAAATGATAAATGGGTATTCGGCCTTCATATCTATGAACCAATGAGAATGTTGGACTTTTCACGGAACGTCTGTCCATCACCCCCAATCCCTGCACAATACCTTTTACAATGGTCGTCTTCCCAGCTCCCAGTTCCCCAACCAGGGCAACGACATGCCCCGGTGATAATAATTCACCAAGCTTTACTCCAAGGGCAATCGTCTCGCAAGCACTCCTACTTTTAAAAATAAATTTCCTCTGCATCATAAAAAAAAGAATACGTTAAATTAGACACGGAAAAACATAGTTTGTCAATGCCACCCTGTAACCCGCTTAATTAAAATGAAAATCCTATACGATCAAGTTTTCAAATGCTCGTACCCCCAAGGCTTGATACGGCAAACGTCCCCACTGACATATTTCATCCGAATGCCCCGGCCTTTTGTAATCTCTCCAATGCAACGTATCATATTCTTTGGAAATAAATCTGATTCCAAAACCTTTTTTGTCTGACCCTTCGATAAAATAATCACCAGTTCATAATCCTCACCGTCCGACAGGGCGTGATACAGAGGGGTATTTCCCGTTATTTTTGACATCTCTATTGCCGCCAAAGAAACAGGAATCTTATCCTCATACAAAATTGCGCCGACATGGCTCTCTTCTAAAATGTGGTTCAAGTCTGCAGTTAATCCATCGCTGATATCAATCATGGCGTGAACGGCAAAATTTCTATTGAGAAGAAGCCCTTCTTTCATTCGCGGTTCAAAATGAAGATGTTTGCCCAGGAGCGAACCGCCTAGTTCACCCGTCACCAAAATCGCATCTCCGACCTTTGCCCCGGACCGGCGAACGGGATTTAATCCCTCATCCCGCCCCAGCATTGCAACATTGATGCAGAGAGGACTGCGACCGCTGATAATATCACCACCCACAATCTCTATGCTGTATTTGTCTGCAACATCCCATATACCCCGATATAATTCCCTGGCAAACTTTTCCGTGGTATGAAGAGGAAAGCAAATGGAAATTACTGCTACTGTTGCCTGACACCCCATAGCGGCAATATCACTAATATTAGATGCAATAGCTTTTCTTCCGATATCGCGAACAGTACATTTTTTCAGATCAAAGTGGGTGCCGTCAACAAGCATATCGGTCGTTATAAGGCACAACTTGTCAGAAGAGACGTCGATGACCGCACAGTCATCCCCTATGCCAAGAATGACATCCTTGCGCCTTTTCTGATGCTTTTTAATCCATTCAATAAAGGAGAACTCGCCCATGTATTACCTTATCAAATAATGACATTTTCACTGTATACTTTTTTCTGAAACGATATATGAGAAGAATGCGCATGGAGAAATTTCAATGATTTTGAGTCTCTCCCAAAATCATTGAAATTTCTTAACATTAAATTTTAGATTTTGCCAGAAGCGCTTTCATAAAACAACTTATTTTATTTTGACTTGCCCGCCCTTTCTTTATATCATTTTGGATTTATTATATTTATGTATTGAAAGCAGAACCAATATCACCATCCCCGTTAAAATTAAAATTTGCAGGAAAAATAAGCATGGAGCATAAATTACAGCATAATACCCCTCGTAATACCAAGACAAATGCCCTGAAATTTATTGTGCTGCTTGGCGTAGTAAGCCTCCTGGCTGATATCACCTACGAAGGCGCCCGTAGCATTAATGGACCGTATCTTGCCGTACTTGGAGCAAGCGCTACCACGGTTGGATTTGTTGCAGGGTTTGGTGAGCTGGTTGGATACGGCCTGCGGATTATTTCTGGATATATAACGGACAGAATAGGAAGATACTGGGTAATAACGCTGTTTGGTTATTCTCTGAATATGATTGCAGTACCTGCCCTTGCCCTGGCAGGACGTTGGGAGATTGCAGCCTTTCTTATGATCATGGAACGCGTGGGAAAGGCAATACGCACCCCGGCGCGCGATGCAATGCTGTCCCATGCAACAAAAGAAATAGGGCGAGGAAAAGGATTTGGATTACACGAGGCAATGGATCAGATTGGAGCGGTGCTCGGCCCGCTCATTCTCGCCGGTGTTATTCACTTCAAAGGTGGTTACAGAACCGGCTATATTACCCTCCTTTGTCCGGCCATCCTGGCGATCTGTGTACTTTTAGCTGCCCGTTTCTTATATCCACAACCCCGTAATTTAGAAGTATCTTTACCTGAACTGGAAACGAAGGGATTTCCGAAAAGATTCTGGATTTATCTCGCTGCCGTCGCCGCAATTGCCGCCGGATATGCCGACTTCCCCTTAATTGCGTACCATTTTCAAAAGAATCTGGTCGCTTCGCCGAACTGGATACCACTCTTTTACGCCATCGCAATGGGAGTAGACGCCGTGGCGGCGCTCTTCTTTGGATACCTCTTCGACCGCAAGGGTATTTCCGTCTTAATTTATTCGTCTCTGATTTCCATGCTCTTTGCGCCACTCGTATTTTTAGGAAACTTCTCGTGCGCCCTCATGGGAATGGTTGTGTGGGGTATCGGCATGGGTGCGCAGGAATCTATTATGAGGGCAGCCCTTGCAGAAATGGTTCCGGTAAACAAACGGGGAGCGGGATACGGTATCTTTAACGCCGGTTACGGCATATTTTGGTTTCTCGGCAGCGCATTCATGGGCATTCTCTACGACTTTTCACTGATGTCTCTTATTGTATTTTCGGTGCTTTCACAATTCGCCTCAGTACCCTTGCTTTTTTGGATTCGAAAGACAAAATGATATTTTTGATTGTGGTTTTAATTTTTTAATCGAAAGAACTCCTGGTAAATAAAATGTCTAATAAATTTCATGGTAATTTCTCTGCCACGGCAATTGGCAGCCTTCCCCATACCGATGTTGAAAGAGCGTGCGAACTCATGTTTAAGTCCCTCCCGGAAATCCCCTGCTGGCCGCAATTGCCCAGAATCAGTGTCAAAGAAGATATGTGTATTCAGTACACGGAAGGACTACCCTGCACCCAAATTGGCACAGACGGGAGGACGGTGAGTATTGACGTCTCTCAGGATACCTCATCAGCCCTGGAAGCCTTTTACGATGCCTACCTGAAAAACGATCCTCATTTATTCCAGATAAGCCGCGATTGCGCCGCCGGATTTTATGCAATGATCGGGCGCCTCGCCAAATCTCCCCAAAAATCTTTTCGTGCGCTCAAGGGACACGTCGTTGGTCCCATCACCCTGTCTGGCGCCATCAAGTTATCAACGGGTATCACCGCCCTGTATAGCGAAGAATTTTTTGACGTCATTACTAAATTAATGGCAATGAAGGCTTACTGGCAATTTACCAAACTTTCCCAATTTGGTCTCCCCGTTATTATTTTTGCGGATGAACCGTACCTTACAAGCTTTGGTTCTGCATTCATGAACATCAGCCGGGAAAAGGCAATTAATGCGCTGAATGAAGTGTACGAAATAATTCAAACACACGGAGGACTCACAGGCACCCATTGTTGTGGCAACACAGACTGGGCTATGCTTATGGAATCGAAAGTAGACATCATCAGTTTTGACGCCTACGAATTTATGGATAAATTTTTAATGTACTGGCGGGAAATCAGGGCATTTCTTGATAGAGGCGGTTATCTGGCCTGGGGCATTATTCCAACATCCTCTAAAATAATCAATATTTCATTAAATGATTTGACAAAAAAACTAAAAGAAGGCGTCAAATTCCTTGTCGACAAAGGGATACCAGGAACACTTATTCAAGAAAGGTCTATCATCACTCCCAGTTGCGGCACTGGGACGCTAACCATGGAAGAGGCAGAACGGGTCATGTCATTAACACACGATATCTCAATAGCCATGCAGACTTGAATAAAGTTATGCATGGACAAACTCTGTTTGTCCGTGCCTCCTTTCAACGGATGTTCACCCCAAATAAAAAAACAAAAATGCCTTAAATACCTTGTATTTATTGGCTTTTACGTCTACCGATAAGTTTTTTTCTCGTGACTACCCGTATGTGCCGGCTTGGTAATA
>JAHFOW010000039.1 GCA_023261465.1 Planctomycetota bacterium | reverse complement strand
CACCATGTCCTATTACCATTGCTTCTGATGCAGCCCATAATCGACGACTCTTTTCGTCCAGAATCTTTTTTATAAGATCATATCTTTTCTTTATAGAAAATACAGTTCCATTGCTCATATCCACAAAATATCAAATTTAAATCAAATTATCAACAAATACCAATGAGTTATTTATTTACAGATACTTAGGATTTTTCTGAAATATCCAAAATATCTGTAGTGACAAGGCACAGCCTTTTCTCTACAATGGGTGATATCTTTAAAAAGCTACATAAATATGACTATTTCTGTGGTTCTATGATGACCTTAACGGAATCCTTTGCCTCAGACACCAGTTTGAAGCCCAGGGCAGTTTCAGCAAGACCAAGCCTGTGGGTTATTAAGTTTCGTACTTTTACCCTGCCGGTACGGAGCAGCTCAATCGATGCTGTTGTATCATCGGGAGGACCGGCATAGGACAGGATAAGGGAGTTGCAATTGCGCCAGAGATCCCAGAGATTTACGGGCGTTGTTACATTGGGTTCTGTGGGGGCAAAGAAGAGGATGGCGCCGCCACGATCAATGCTCCGGAATGCCTGGTCTATAGCCGATGGAGCGCCTGTGCATACGATGACGAGGTCTGCCAGTCGTCCGTCATTGTGTTTGCGTATGTGGGCGGGGACGTCTTCTTTGGCGTGGAATGCAGTATCTGCCCCGCATTGTTTGGCCATGTTTAAGCGATATTCGGTAATATCGACCGCAAAAATTTTACCCGCCCCCAGCGCACGCGCCAATAAAATATGGAGAAGCCCTGAGATACCACTGCCAATAACGAGTATGCTATGTCCCGGGCGGAGACCGGCCTTCCTTTGTCCGAGGAGGGTACAGGCCAGAGGCTCTGCAAAAGTACCTTCTTCATAGGAAACTTCATTTGGCAGGATAAAAGTGCCGCGATCGACATTAATTGGGGGGACGCGCAGATATTCTGCGAACCCACCCGGATAAAAATTAGTGGTACGCAGAGTTTCACATACCGAATAATGACCGTTTAAGCAGTAATGGCAGGTGTTGCAGGGTACATGATGCGCAACGGTAACACGGTCTCCAACCTTAAAACGCTTAACGCCATCACCCACGCCCACAATTTCACCGGCGATCTCATGTCCCAGCACAAGCGGGGCCTTTTTGATGCGGTACCATTCCATGACATCGCTTCCACAGATACCGCTTGCCATTACTTTTACAAGGAGTTCGCCCGCTCCGATTTGTGGCGTGGGCATTTCTTCGATGCGTACATCCCTGTTGTTATAATATTTTGCTACGCGCATGGTAGTTCCTTTGACTCTTATAATAAGAAATCCCCCTTGGTACTCCTTTTCTCAAAGGGTATATCAGGGGGATTCATTTCAAAAATAAGTTGCAAAACAGAATAAGATGCTCACAGAAAGCTATTTTGGTTTTTTACTTTTCTCTGCGTTGAATAAATCATGTGCCTGTTTTACGGTTGCATTTTCATGGATAATGGCACGCAGCGCCTTGATCATGGCCACGGGATGTTCATTCTGCCAGATATTCCTTCCCAGATTCACACCGATAGACCCTTTTTGCATACCGTCATGTACGAATTCTAAAACCTCAAGGTCTGAGTTTGTCTTGGGGCCGCCAGCCATAACTACAGGGACAGGACAGCCATTGGTTACCTTGTCAAAGTTTTCGCACCAGTAGGTCTTTACCACCCTGGCTCCAATTTCAGCGCAGATGCGGCAGCACATGGCGAGGAAGCGGGCGTCGCGCTTTTCCAGTTCTCTTCCCACGGCTGTTACTGCCATTACCGGAATACCGTATCTTTCCGCTTCATTAACCAGATTTCCCAAATTGAGTAAGGTCTGGTGTTCATAATCGCTGCCGATAAAGACAGACATGCCAACGCCGGATGCATTCAGACGGATAGCCTCTTCTATTGAGGTTGTGATGCTTTCATTTGCCAGGTCTTTCCCTACCATGCTTGTGCCGCCAGATACCCTGAGAATAATGGGTTTGCTATTTACAGGGTTGATACATGCGCGCAATACCCCCCGGGTGCAAAAGAGTGCGTCTGCATAATCTATAATCGGTTTAATCGTTTCGCCCGGTTTTTCCAGTTTTGACGTAGGTCCTTGAAAATATCCGTGGTCAATGGGCATGTACATACAACGGCCATTCGGTTTAATAAGTTGAGACAAGCGATTTTTCATTCCCCAATCCATGCTTTTTAATTCTCCTTTAAAAAAATTGTAGTATTGATTTTTGTATTATCGGTGAAATCTGTTAAATTCCATCTCCATCCTTATAGTTCTTCATAAACAGGGTCATTACTTCGGATTCTGTTTCAGAAACAAAATCATCCTCTTTGTAGCAGATATTCGAACAACTTTCCAGTTTTTTAATGCGTTCCTTTAGCCTGCGACTTTCCTTGAGTACGACCTTGAGTGCCTCTGCAATAGGGTCGGGTAACTGACCGTGATCCATCGTTATATCGGAGTCTTTCTTTTTTTGTTCAATAATCCGCCCCGGTACGCCCACTACCGTCGCCGAGGGCGGCACATCTTTAACCACCACAGAACCAGAGCCGATTCTGACGTTATCGCCGATGGTAATATTGCCCAGTACGCAGGCGTTTGAGCCAACGATGACCTTCTTGCCCAGTGTTGGATGTCTTTTGGTTTTTTCTAATGTCGTGCCGCCGAGGACAACCCCTTTGTAAATAATACATCCATCCCCGATTACGGCAGTCTCGCCTATAACCACACCCATTCCATGGTCAATAAACACACCGAGCCCTATCTGTGCCGCCGGATGTATTTCAATTCCCGTCAGAAACCGGTTAATGTGTGCAATTAAACGTGACAGGAGAATCAGCTTTTTGTTCCAGAGATAATATGCGATCCTGTGAAGCCACAACGCATGGACACCCGGATAAAAGAGAATTACTTCCAGTTTATTTCGTGCTGCCGGGTCGTTGTGAAAGGCGGCATTAATGTCCTCTTTGATGCGCTTAAACATCAAAATTCCTTGAACAAAACAGTGGACAGGTACCGCTCGCCGGTATCGGGGAGGACGACTACGATGAGTTTTCCGTTATTTTCAGGTCGTGCTGCTACCTGCAATGCCGCATAGGCCGCAGCCCCGGAGGAAATACCCGACAGAATACCCTCTTCGCGCGCCAATTGGCGCGCGGATGCGAATGCCTGCTCATTTTTTACCGTGATAATTTCATCGATAACTTTAACATTAAGGATGTCGGGAACAAACCCCGCTCCAATACCCTGAATCTTGTGTGGTCCTGGTTTCCCGCCTGAAAGTACGGGTGAATCGGCCGGTTCTACGGCAATCACCCTGAGTGAAGGTTTTCGCTTTTTTATGACCTCGCCAACACCGGTAATTGTTCCGCCGGTTCCAATGCCACCTACAAAGATATCAATTTTACCGTCTGTGTCGTTCCAGATTTCCTCGGCAGTTGTTTTTCGGTGTATTTCAGGATTTGCAGGATTTTTAAATTGTTGGGGCATGAAAGAGTTGGGGGTGTTCTTTAAGAGTTCCTCTGCCCTCAGCACAGCGCCTTTCATTCCTTCAGCGCCCGGTGTCAAAACAATTTCTGCCCCAAAAGCCTTGAGGAGTTCACGCCGTTCTATACTCATTGTATCTGGCATGGTTAAAAGCAATTTATAACCTCGCGCAGCAGCAACAAAAGCCAAAGCAATGCCCGTATTGCCTGATGTTGGCTCTATGATAATGGTGTCCTTTTTTAAAAGACCGGCTTTTTCTGCTGCGTCAATCATCGCAATTCCGATACGGTCTTTTACGCTGGCCATAGGGTTGAAAGACTCCATCTTGGCAACGACAACACTATTAAGTCCTTTTGTTATCTTGTTCAATCTCACTAATGGTGTATTACCAATCGTTTTGGTAATGTCTTCAAATATCCTTGCCATCATGTTCTCCCTGAAAAATTTGTGTTTAAGAATTTCGGTTGTTGTGGAGACGCTAGATTTTGCGTCTCTATGTCTGTGTTTATCGCAGTTTCAACCCGCGGAATGCCTCATTTAAAAATTTAAATAATAAAACAAATATAATATCACAGGAAGAAGTTACTTCTCAAGGATTTTTTAAGGTTCAATTTCCCTTGACAAATAAGAGTTTAGCTATACTATATATCGTTTTGATTCTGTGTTATTTTAGTTCCGGAAGGTTTGCCAAATTTTTACATAAACTATATTTTTGGGGAACTTATATCCTTTTGAGGGTGTTAATATGAATTACAAAAATTTAGACGAATTAGCAAAACAGGTTGGCGGACCATTGCGTCTCACACAGCTTATTATAAGCCGGGCACGGCAAATTATAAAAAAGGTGCCGGTATTGGTTGAAACAAAGCTCGACGACCCTGTCCGGATTGCTTTTTTAGAATTAATGCAAGGGAAGATCGATCTCAATGATGGAAACGTGCGGCGCGTGAGGAGTTCAGAATTTAAAAATAGTGAAAAAGAATAAGAAAATGATGCAAAAAAATAATACACATGTCTCTACGATAATAATTAATCCATAGAAAAAAATAGTAATATAGTGATTTATTTTTAGAATCTTGCAGCAGGTATGCAATAAAATTTTAAGATGCAAGAAGAAGAGGTTTGTGAAAGGAACACAAAAATGGAGAGTTTCCTCATATGATAAAAGTCGAACATTTGTCAAAAAGATACGCAGAGGTGTATGCGGTAAATGACATCTCCTTTGAAGTTCACGAGGGTGAAATCCTTGGACTTCTGGGTCCGAATGGAGCAGGGAAAACCACCACCATGCGCATTTTGACGTGCTATATGCCTGCCACTTCGGGAACTGCAACCGTGGCGGGCTATGATGTTTTTCGTGAATCACTTAAGGTGCGCAAGGAGATAGGCTATTTGCCGGAAAACGTTCCGCTCTACCCTGAAATGCGGGTGAAGGAATATCTTTCATTCCGGGCAAAGTTGAAAAAGTTGCCTTATCGTGAACGTAAAATGAAAATAGCCGAATGTATAGAAAAATGCAGAATTGCTGATGTACAAAACCAGATAATTGGCACGCTTTCTAAAGGATACCGACAAAGGGTAGGCCTTGCCGACAGTCTGGTGCATGACCCGAAGATACTCATTCTTGATGAACCAACAATTGGATTGGACCCCAATCAAATCCGCCAGGTACGTCAACTCATCAAAGAACTTGGCGAAAAACATACCATTCTCCTCTCTACCCATATCCTTCCTGAAGTCGAAATGCTGTGTGGGCGGGTTATTATTGTTAATAAGGGAAAGATTGTTGCCATGGATACGACGTCCAACCTTGGTTCTCAGTTCAGGGGGGGGGATAATATTGTATTGGAAATTCGTGGAAATGGAGAGAAGATAAAGGATGCCCTGTCGAATATTAAAGGAGTCAAGAAAGTCGTATGGCAGGATAATGGACCGGTCAGTAATTTTGCTGTAGAGGCAGAAAAGGGTGTGGATATACGGGATGATATCTTTTCAAGCATTGTAAAGAACAATGGAATTATCAGGGAGATGAAACGGGCATCCATTACCCTGGAAGAAATTTTCCATCATATTACAACGCAAGAAAAGGAGGTGGTGGTATAGATGAAAAGCATAGGAACGATATTTCAGAGAGAGATTAATGCTTACTTTCTCTCGCCGGTTGCATACGTTATTATTGCGGTGTTTACGGTCTTTTCAGGGTATTTCTTTTCTGTCATGCTCGGTATTACCCAGGAGACCACATTACGGTACAGCCTGGCTTATACACAATTTATCCTTTCCATTTTAACCCCGGTTATTACCATGAGGCTGTTTGCCGAGGAAAATAAGACGGGGACAATCGAGCCCCTCATGACAGCGCCGGTCACAGACTTTGAGGTAGTATTCGGGAAGTTCTTATCCGCATGGGCGCTTTATAATATCATGATTGCCCCGACTGCTTTTTATATCATATTCCTGAAATGGGTAGGCAGCCCTGATTATGGAGCAATTATCTCCAGCTATATTGGGCTGGTTTTGATGGGTGGGCTTTTTATATCTATTGGATTACTGGTATCTGCTATAACAAAAAACCAGATTGTGGCGGCTGTTATTGGAATTGTAGCGCTTCTTATACTTCTTGTTATTGGCCTGGCAAGCTCCGGAAGCGAAGGGGCGCTCTATAGTTGTTTGCGGTATATTGGCACCTATGACCATTGGGAAACTTTTACCAAAGGTATTATTGATAGCAGGGACGTGGTTTATTATGTAAGTTTTACCGCGCTGCTTTTATTTGTAGTCGTACGCATTGTTGAAAGCAGGAGATGGAGATGAGTACGTTGAATGAAAAAAGAAATGATTGGATAGACCGGTTTGGTGGATATATTATCCTGGCAGGAATTGTTGCCGTTATAGCAGCCTTTGGCGTGTCGAGAATTCGGAATGGCTGGGGGTTGCCTTCTTTGGTTCCCATGGGCATTGGCGGTAGTGTTATTATTGGTTTTAGCATCGCGGGCGCTATTCGAAATAAATGGTTTTCAACAGAGGCATCTAAGAGAAAAGCGCTGGTTGGAACAAACGTTGCTATTATGTCCATCTTTGCCGCGGGTATTTTCGCAATAGTGGGTTTTTTAAATAATCGTCATTATGAACGCGTCGACCTTACCCTTACGGGAAAGTATTCTCTTTCGCAAAAAACGAAGAATATTCTGAAAAATCTGGATAAATCAGTTGTGATTACGACCCTTTTTAACCCGGGGGAAATGTTTTATGAACAGATTTCGGATATTCTGAAGGAGTACGCATTCCATACTGACAAGCTTAAAGTGGAACAAATTGACCCGCTGCGAAATCGTACGAGGGTTGAGGAACTTGCCAAACGTCTTAAACTGGACGACCTCCAAATAAATACGGTGGTATTTGAATGTGGCCAGTACAGCAAGCACGTCCAGCAAAACGAACTTATTGAAAAACAATACCCTTTTAAGTTTAAAGGAGAAGAGGCTTTTACCGAGGCTATCCTGAACGTTACCCAGGAAAAACAAACAGCGATCTACTTTGTTACCGGACACGGCGAGCGAAGTTTTGAGGACTTTGATCGGGGTGGAATTTCCGGAATTGCTAACTCACTGAAGAGAGATAACTGTCGTGTATCCCCTCTGGATATTTTAAGCGTGAAAAAGGTGCCGGATGATTGTGAAGTTCTGGTAGTCGCTGGACCGACAAAGGCATACCTGACAGAAGAATTGAATATTATTCGCAACTATCTCGAGGGCAAAGGCAAGCTCCTGTTGATGCTTGAACCTGCGCTGGAGCCAAATGCGCCTACGGGATTTAAGACGCTCATGGCAGAGTATGGCATTATGATTCGGGACGATGTCGTTGTTTATAATAAGGTAAATTTACCTATGTTTGGGTTGCAAACAGTTGCAGAAATCTACGTGGGTAAGGACGAATACTCAGACCATCCCATTACGAATGATCTGAAGAATTTTAATACCATTATCTTTGGCGCTTGTTCAGTCAGTCCGGCTCCTCCCAATGACCAAATGCCTTACCAGGTCACGGAACTCATGCATGCGCCTGAAGGTTCATGGGGCGAGACCGATGTTGCGAATTTACGACAAAAGAAGCCTGAAAACAACGTGGATGTAGATGTACAGGGACCTGTATCTCTGGGTGTTGCCGCTCAGATAAAGGAATTGCCGAAGTCGGTTACCCAGGCGCATCCGAATATGGCAAATGATCCGAATGCGAAACCACAAGGTGCCCGCCTGGTTGTTTTTGGAGATGTGAATTTCGTTTCGAATGAATATGCTGATAACCCGGGAAACGTTGATTTGTTAAGAAATTCGATAAGCTGGTTGGCTAAAAAGGAAACACAACTGGGTATTTCTGCAAAACCGCCGGACTTGCGCAAGGCAACGATAAATCCTGTTCAAATGAAGGTGATCACCTGGGTATCGATTGCGGGAATTCCCGTGATACCAATTATTCTTGGCGGCATTGTCTGGTGGAAGAGGCGTCGATAATTTACCGGGAAATTATACGTGGAGAGCGAGGCAACGCTTTGCTCTCCATGATTGGAAAACAATCCCCTGGTATTTTTGGGCATATTGCACGGTGTTTTCAAATAAATTAGGATTCATTCAGGAGAGAAGGAAGAATTAAACTATGAAACTCAAAACGACCATTATCCTTTTAATTGTGGCAGCCATTGGCATTTCGTATGTTTTTCTCTACGAGAAAAAACAACTTCCCCAGGAGGAATGGGAAAAGCTGCAAAAAAAGGTAATCCCTGACTTTAAAACATCTCTGATCAGGAAAATTGAATTAAACAATGAAAGCGGCAAGGTTGTGTTGGAGAAGACAAAAGATAACTTCTGGTATATTGTCGAGCCGTTAAAATTACGGGCAGATAACTCTGAGGTGAATAGTATCCTTTCTGAATTTGAATTCATGACCAAGGTCGGTTCCTTTGTAAAGGAAGGCGAAAAACCTTTTGATTTAAAGGATTACGGCCTGGATGCGCCCAAAATTACGCTAACTATGTATACAGATATTCCCGCAAGAAAAGACACGATTCAGGTGACGGGGCCACGGGATAAATACACAGTGTATGTGGGGCAAAAGCTTGCCGCTGGTGATAATGTTTATTTAAAAGTTGACACGAGTGATGAGGTTGTTGTTGTCCCCGGTGGTTTATGTGAAAAGGTACAAAAGAATGTGCTTGATTTAAGGAGTAAATGGGTTTTTACCTTTGACAAAGAGGCAGTTGACAGCATGCAGATCAAAACTGGCGAATATAATATTGTGTGCAACAGAAAAGGAAGCTTCTGGCGGATTACGGAACCGGTTAACGACCTTGCCGATCTGGAAAAAATCAAAGAACTTATTGGTAAACTCAAAAACTTGCAAATTGACCGTGCAGACTTCGTTACAGAAACAGCAGACCTTGTTAAATACGGTTTAGATAATCCAAGATACACAGTAACTATCCAGGAAAAGGGTATTGCGCAAACCGTTGCCTTTGGGCATACCATGGATAATAAAATCTATGCGAAACGGAGTGATGAGCCTACCGTATTTTTCCTGAAAGACGCTATTCTTGCTGATGTATGCAAGAAACCTAATGAATTCAGGGACAAGAAGGTGGTCAGATTTGAGTCGATCGGGTCGTATGGAATTAGTAAGCTGGAAATCAAGACACAATCTGATCTCATTGCAATTGAAAAGTCCATTGATTTAGATTGGAAGATAACTAAACCTATTAGTATTTATGCAGATCAGGATACGGTAAAGAATTTTATCGAAAAGATTAAGATCCTGGAAATAGAGGATTTTGTTTCGGATAAACCGGCTGATTTAGCCGTTTATGGTTTGAAGAATCCTGTTTTTGAGATTTCCGTCCAAAAGGAAGAGGACAGGGAATTGGCCAGATTTTATGTTGGTAATAAATTATCAGAAGGGGACAAGTGTTATGTAAAACGCGTAGGGGAAGAACCTGTATATACTGTCCCTTCCGCAGAGTTTTATGACAAAATTGATAATGCACTCCTTGCTTTCAGAGACAGGCTTGTATGTGATTTCAACAAAGACCTGGCAAAAAAGCTCGTTATCGAAAAACCAGACCGCACCTTTGTCTGTGATGTTACTAACAAAAAAGACCAGGAAGGACAAATCCAGTGGGAACTTTCCAGGCCCGTTCAAACTATAGCAGATACCAATGCGATCAACCAAATTATCTGGGACATGTCCTTTTTAAAGGCAGAAAATTTTGTTACAAAGGGGCCCAAAGACCTGAAGGCCTATGGACTAGATAATCCAACGATGAAAATTTTGGTTACGTATGAAAAGGAGTCGGAACCGTCCGCAGAGGATAAGAAGAAAGATGAGAAGCCCGAAGCTTCGGTGAAACCGAAGGAACCCAGGGAAAAAATATGTGAAACCAGGACTCTGTTCATTGGAAAAAAGGTTAAGGGTGATAAATCGAATTCCTACGGAATGATGAACGACAGCGACCTTGTATTTGAGCTTTCCTGGCCGAAGATAAGAAACTTTGATGCAGAGCTTGTTCCCGCAAAAGTGTTTACGTTTGAAGGGGCGGATATCGTCAGACTTGCGCTCGACTATCCCGATAAAAGCGTTTACCTGGAAAAAAAGGATAATACCTGGAAGTTGAAAGATAATGAACAAAAAGAGGTGCAGGGGAAGGAAGTGGATTATTTTATCCGTGTACTTAATGAATTAAAGGGCAGTTCTATTGAGCAATATAAGGCAACGAATTTGACGCAATTTTCACTGGATAAACCGCAACTTGTCATTACCATCGGCTTGGAAAGCGGAGAGATGGCGCTTTATATTGGTAAGAAAAAGGACGCTAATAACTATTATGTGAAGAATAAAGATTCAGAGTACATTTACGTTGTTGGGGCTGAAATTATTTCAAAACTGATGAGGAACGAGGAAGGTTTTACTACTATTATGGCAGAAACAGTGCCAGCCATGCCTGGTGGCCAGACTCCTATACCGCAGGAAAAAACGCCTGTCGGAACTGGCCCTCGGATGCAACCGCATGGTGGTTTTCACTAAGAGACATGAAGGGGTTTAATCTTGAAGAAAATACTTATCTTCTTATTGCTGTTTGCCCTTGCTTGTTTTAGTTCTGCACGCCGCAATGCAACTGCTCGTGATGCCGATTCGGGCAGTCGCAGAACGCCTGTTGTCATAGCAATTGAGAAGGCAAGTCCGGCTGTAGCTAACATTAGTACAGAACGAATTATTACCCAGCGACATGTTGACCCGTATTTTGGTTCACGCAGTGAAGTTTTTGACCAGTTTTTTAACGAATTTTTTGGTCAATCTCAAAAGCAGATGATCGAGAGACCACTTGGGTCCGGTGTTATTATTGATGAAGATGGCTATATTGTAACTAATGAACATGTAGTGAGCCGGGCTTCCAAGATTAAGGTCAGGTTGTCAGATGGGAAGGACTTTGAGGCAACCATGATTAGTTCAGACCCTTTTAGCGATCTTGCGGTATTAAAAATAAATTCTTCCACGCCGTTCCCGTATGTCAAAATGGGCACGTCAAAAGATCTCATGATCGGTGAGACCGTAGTTGCGCTGGGAAATCCGTTTGGTCTGGAAAACTCCGTAACCACAGGCGTGCTGAGCGCAAAGAATAGAACTATCACGTTTAATAATGAATATGGGGACATCAAATACGATGGCCTTATCCAGACCGACGCGCTCATTAACCCCGGCAATAGCGGAGGCCCGCTCATCAATATTGACGGAGAGCTTATTGGAATTAATGCTGCCATTGTAAATCAGGCTCAGGGAATTGGATTTGCAATTCCGGTTGATAAGGTAAGACAAACCCTGGTTAAACTCTTTAACTTCAGAGAGCTTAACAAGGTGTGGTTTGGCGTGCAGGTAGAGGAACAGGATGACTCCTCAAGGGGGATAAAGGTCTCTTCTGTTGAACAGGGAAGTCCGGCGTATAAGGCAAATGTTAAAGTTGGGGATTATATCACAAAAATAGATTCAAAAGAGATTTTTGATATCCTCGATTTTGAAAAGTATATCCTTAAAAAAAATGTAGATGATAAGCTCTCTTTCAATATCAATCGTGGCGGCCGGGAGATGAAGATAGTTGTTACCCTCGAAAAAGCGCCGCTCCCTCCGATAGAGAAGTTGGCGTTGGAGAAATTAGGTCTCTATGTGCAAAATTTAACTCCACAGATTGCCAAGCAATTGAATTTAGGGTGGCTCAAAAGTGGCGTGTTAATTTCTGACGTCCAGAAAAATAGTCCAGCCGCCGAAGTAGGCATGGAAGCTGGTTATGTGCTTGTGTATGTAGGCCAGTATAGAATTAACGGTATTGATGAACTAAGCGCACTCCTCAAGATTATGCGTAAAGGCGATATTTGGGAGGTTGGTCTCGTTTGGTCAGATAAATACGGTGAACACCAGGGTTATGCGAGGATAAAAGTCCGTTAGTTCTTAAAAGCAGAACTATTTGAAAAATAGAAACAGTTATTCATTTCCCTAGAAACACCACCCAAAGTAATTCCAAACAAGTAAAAACATCTTTTGAATGTCTGCAATGAGCGAAGTTAAAATCTGCGGCTCTTCAACTATAGCTACCAAAATCAACCGGATTCAAAGGCCAGCAATTTCAACTATAAACAGCTGTAAAAATTATTTAGTTTAGAAAATTCCAAATATGTGGATTTTGATTCTAAATTTTTAATAAATGTTTTGGAAACTGGAATTTGTTTGCCTGAGTGTAACAATATAAATATAATTATTCTAAATGATTAGGATGTTTTAAATTTTTATTATGAGAGATGTTTGTTTTGGTACAATAATTGTCATGTTTATATCAGATAAATTTTATGAAATTTCTTAAAAAGGAGCCGTTTCATGGCAAAAGACAGTAAAGATATCGAGAATATCAAGCTGGCAATACAAAAAAAGGAACATGCAACAGAAAGGTATAGTGATCAGATCAAGGCGTTAAGCGATCCTAAAATTAATGCTTTACTCGAAGGTATCTTGCATAATGAAATACGGCATAAAGACGAATTGGACGAACAGTTAAGCAGGTTATCTCTGTAATTATTTAGTAGGCGCCTTTGTGTACAGAAGTCTTGAAAAAGTAGAATTTATTTACCAATAATGATCCTGTTTAAGGGATTGGAATGAGAGGAGGACATGTATGAGAGATGGGTATAAAACTGTACTGGAGTTCTTGGAATCAGATTGTGATGTAGAAGAAGAACAGGAGCATCTCTATAACCAGATGGCCAGCACTTCAAAAGATATGAAAGTCAAAGAAACATTTCAAAATTTGGCAAGGGCAGCTAAAGGCCACAAAGATTCGCTTAAAAGGATTATCGGGAGTATAGAATCGGATGATCACGATGTGAGTTTTTATTGTCTCGTATGTGGCTGGGAGATTGATTTTGGGAAAATGCCCTCTGTGGGAAATGAAGAGCGGTGTTCATTGTGCTGTCAAAAATTTGCCCTCGTAAATGAGGACAACGATTATTCGATCAAATGCCTGCCGCAATAATATAAGGACTTAACATGGCTGATACGCTAAAGGATATTAAATCAATTGCGCTTCAAATGGAAATGGATGGGATAAAGTTTTATAGCGACCTGGCAAATAAAACCCTTCACCCCATGGGGCGGGCAATGTTCAAGTCTTTTGTGGAAGATGAAAAATTGCATGCAAAGAGGATTCGTTTATTGCTTTCTTCGCCGCCCGAAATAGAGAAAAAGGATGGGAAAAATCCACAGGAAAGATTAAGTACCATTTTTCGGGAGATGGGTGAGGAACTGAAAAAAAAGGTCAATGTCAATACGAATGACATAGAGGCCGTTAGGTTGGCATTGAAGATAGAAGAAGACGGAATCAGGTTTTACGAAAAGGCTGTAAATGATACAGCGGATGTAAAGGAGCGCGAGATGTATCGTTTTCTTGCGGGCGAGGAGAAAGTACATCTTGGCATACTAAAGAATACGCTTGGGTACCTGGAAAATACGGAACTGTGGGATGCCGAGGATACCGGGCGTATTTACGACATGTGGATGAACGTAGTAAATAAGATGATATGAATAACAGAAGTCTTGATCCCTATCGTATTGAAAAAGATTATATTGGCGAGATGCGAATTCCCGTAAAGGTATACTACGGGGTTCAAACGGCCAGGGCCATTGAGAACTTTCCCATAAGTGGCCAGACGTCTCAGTCCGCGTTTACCATGGCAATGGTTTATATAAAAAAGGCGGCTGCAATGGTAAATGTTGAACTGGGCTGTCTTGATAGCAAGATTGGTAATATGATTATCCTTGCATGTGACCGTATCCTAAATGGCGAGTTTCATGATCAATTTGTAGTTGATGTGTATCAGGCTGGTGCTGGAACTTCCCACCATATGAACGTTAATGAGGTAATCTCCAATATTGCGATTGAAATGATGGGTGGGGAAAAAGGCGACTATTCGATGGTTCATCCCAATGATAACGTAAACTATGGACAGTCAACCAACGATGTCTATCCCACCGCCATGCGTATTGCAGTTTTACAATTGTCCAGAAGACTTGTGAATAATTTACACGGGTTGTCAGAAGTATTGAACAAAAAGGCAAAGTCCTTTGATTCGGTCGTAAAATCCGGGCGTACGCATCTCCAGGATGCTGTACCCATCAGGGTTGGCCAGGAATTTTCTGGTTATGCAGCTTCTCTTTCCAGGGTTACAACTGGAATCGAAAAGGCCGGAGAACCTTTGAAAGAACTGGGTATAGGCGGAAGCGCTGTGGGAACCGGCATAAACACACATCCGGAATATGCCAGTCGGGTTGTTGAAAAGTTGAGAAGGATGACGAACCTGGATCTCAGGGAATCAAAAAACCGGTTTGAGGCCATGCAGAGTAACGCTTCATTCGTTGAATTTTCAGGCGCCCTGAGAACTCTGTCCGTGGAACTTATCCGTATTGCCAATGATTTGAGATTGATGAACTCGGGGCCAAACACCGGACTTGCAGAGATAGAACTGCCTGCAGTGCAACCTGGTTCTTCCATCATGCCAGGAAAGGTTAATCCGGTTATTCCAGAGATGATGGATATGGTAGGATTTTCTGTGATTGGCAATGATGTGTCAGTTGTGCTGGCAGCACAGGCAGGACAATTTGAACTTAACGTAATGATGCCCCTGATTCAGTTTAAACTGCTTGATTCTGTTAGTATCCTCGCCAATGCGGTAAAGGTATTTAACGAGAAGTGTATTTGTGGAATAAAGGTAAATACGGCCAGGTGTGAGGAGTATGCGATGAGGAGTCTGGGTATTGTAACCGTTCTGAATCCTATTATTGGTTATTCAAAGGCGGCTGAGGTGGTGAAGGAATCGTTGCGGACGGGAAAATCCGTCAAGGAGGTTATTCTTGAACGGGAAATTCTTCCCGCAGAGCGTTTAAATTCAATATTATCTCCTTCTTCCATGACTGAGCCTGCGGGTAAGAACGTTCTCGTTTAAATTGTTGAATATTAATGTAATGTATTGTATTTCGTTTCATTTTATTGAGGAAAGGAGCACGTAAATGAGAAGGATGCGTTTGCTGGGTATCGGTTTGGTGGGTGTTGGGCTAATTGGGTTAATGGGCATGGGTACTTCTTCGCAGGTCAGGGCGGAAGAGCAAAAGGCTATTGGCCACGAAGGCGTTGAGGAACCCACAAGGGCGTTAATGGATGCTATGTCAAAACGGATGACTAATATGCTTGAAGGAATCCTTGCCGGTAATTTAAAATATGTATCACAGGAGGCCGGTACTGTTGTGGATCAGAGCTATACCATAAATAAGACATTTTTCCCTTTAGATCCAAAGGATAACAAGTGGTTTAAAAAAGCAAAAATCGATCCAAGCGACAAAGAAAATATTACAAAACTTAAGGAAAGCTTTGATACGTATCAAAAGGGAATCGCAACATCCGCTTTGGAAATTCAGAAGGCAGCAAAGGCAAATAACCAGGATGAAACTTTTAAATCGTTTGTAAGTATGGTACAAAAGACTTGTTTTGAATGTCACAAGGAAAACCGTGACAAGCAGGTACCCATTGAAAACAGGTAACCTGACGGTAAGGAAATTCAAACAATAGTAGCATAGAGATGCAAAATCTTGAGTCTCTGCTTACTATGGCAGTTTGAAAAGAAAGTGCAGATGCTCTGCGATCTGCACTTTCTTTTGTTTTAAAGATTGATTAGATGTTACAGGAAATGTAAAATATAAGTAATTTATGAGGTAAGACTAACAGTTTATTCATGAGAGGTGTGACTATGTCGAAGTGGGAATGTAGGGTATGCGGTTATGTTTATAATCCGGAAAAAGGCGATCCCGATAATGGCGTTAAACCTGGAACATCCTTTGAGAATCTACCGGAAGATTGGGTGTGTCCATCCTGTGGCGCAAGTAAAGATTTATTTGATAAACTCGATTAAAGATTAACATTCGGCATTCAACAATTATATTTTTTGATGATATTTATGGTAAAACCAATACAAAAAAACTGTTTAAAGGTATCTCTGTTTATTACATGCCTTATGGCGATTTTATGTTTTGAAAAAATTGCGCTGTCAGACCCCGAACAGGGGGATAAGAAAAAGCCGGTTGTTACATATTCAAATCCTTATTTTAAAGGTACCAAAGAAGATCGGGAGTCGCAAATCAAACGAATGGCTACCTTATTTGGCGTAGAGTGCGATTTTTGTCACAATGAGGATTTAACGGTATTTTCGGAAGAAGGGGAAAAGTCGAAGAAGATGATGAAGGCTTCGGCTGCCCTGGGGGTTGAATGTGACCATTGTCATGTTGATCGTAAACACTATAAAGAAAACGAACAACAGGCAAAGAAGATGTTTGAGCTTTGCGAGGTTATGGGGACAGATTGTGATTTCTGTCACGCGGGAAAAGATAAATTTACCAAAAAGGGGGAAAAGTCAAAGACTGCATTTGTGACACGGGACTGGCCGACTGAGGGTACAAAACAGTGTTTGGAATGCCATACAGAGAAAAAACAGTTTGCCCTGAATTTTTATGGCTGGCAAGTCTTGAATGCTATGAAGGGGTCGAAGGGAATGTGAACAAGGATTATGAGGTAATCATCATTGGCGGCGGGCCTGCTGCGCTTGCCGCAGCAATTTATACTTGTCGAGCCTTACTGAAAACCGTAATCTTTGAAAAAAAATATTTGGGGGGACAACTCGTTGGCACCGATTTAGTGGAAAATTACCCTGGATTTCCAGAGGTTATTAGCGGTGTAGAATTGACCGAAAGAATGCAGGCTCAGGCAAAAAGGTTTGGTGTGGAAATTCGCTATGAAGAAGTCTCAAAATTAGATGTGGCGAATGGCTTGAAAATTGTTACCACCGATACTGACACGTATGCAAGTCATATCGTAATTCTGGCTGCCGGGGCTGATCCGAAAAAGTTGGAAGTGCCCGGAGAAAAAGAGTTTTATGGAAAAGGCGTTAGTTATTGCGCTACCTGTGATGGCGCATTTTACAGGGGGAAGGATGTTGTTGTCGTAGGCGGTGGAGACTCAGCTATAACTGAAGCTATATTTTTGACTAAATATGTACAAACAGTACAAATAGTCCACCGAAGAAATGAATTTCGGGCTACAAAAATTTATCTGGATGAGGCGTTTTCAAACCCAAAAATAAAGGTCATTTTTAATACTGCCATTGACAATATTTATGGGAAAGAAAAGGTTGATGGTGTTGTTGTTGCAAACGTCCCGACGCAGGAAAAGACGGATATTCCGTGTCAAGGGGTTTTTATCTTTATTGGAAGTACTCCTAATACTGGTTTTCTGGGAAATTTGTTATGTATGGACTCCGGGTGTCATATTGAAACCAATATCCATATGGAAACGGCAATTAATGGAATCTATGCTGTTGGCGACATTCGAAAAAACTCATATCGACAGATAGCAACTGCAATAGGTGAAGGCGTTACTGCGGCAATCGCAGCCGAACACAAATTGGCAGAGTTGAGAGCGTTGGAAAAGGCAAAGAAATAAATCTTAAAGAAAGGAGAGATGTGATGGTAAAAATGGATGTAAAAGAGATTATCAATCAGGCTATAAAACAGGAAGAAATGGCGTATAAATTTTATAACGATGCGCTTAAATTTGTAAAAGATGCAGCGGCGAAATTGTGGCTCAAGGAACTTGCCGACGAAGAATTGAAGCACAAAGATTTGTTACAGAAAATGGATGTTTCGAAAGTTAAAAAATTTAAGCCGGAAAAGATACACGACCTTCATATTACAGAATACCTGGTGGATAAAGACGTTTCTGAGGTCAAAGACTTTCAGGATGTGTTGGTCGTTG
>JAHFOW010000195.1 GCA_023261465.1 Planctomycetota bacterium | reverse complement strand
CCTAACCCGAAAAAGCCGGAAAAGCGCCGATCATTATACTATAAAGATATTATTCATTCTTTTTAAATCTGGAACTCATAAACTCATGAATAATTTTTTGTAACACTTTAGTTGTTTAAAAATAACCCCATAGGGGTGAAATATAAATAGTTATTTTTCTATTCACATGCTGCTCCTAACGGAGCGCTTAATGGTGTTTGTTTCTACCAGCAGGGTCATATTTTGTTTTTAATGATGCTCAATAATCTGGTAAAATGGTTTTTTATTATAACATTTTCGTAAGTAATCTCCTTTTATTTCATGGATATGCGAGATAGATAACTGAGATGCATGTACAAATTAATGCCACCAGAATGGAATTTTTCAAACTGCGCCGCAGGCTTTCAATGGCTTTGCGCGGACATAAGCTTTTAAAGGACAAAAATGAAGGGCTTATGAAGGAGTTTATGACCCTGGTAAAGGCATACAAAGCGGCGCGTCAAAAAGTGGACACGGGTTTGCCAAAATGCTTGCAGTTGTTTGTACTCTGTCGGATCATTTCTTCATCTGAAACCATATCCGCAGCGCTGGAACAGTCACCGGGGTATTTGGAAATGAGGATATCTGAAAAAAATATTTTAAATGTAAGAGTACCTGTGTTTGATGTTTCCGTGACGGCGGGTAATTCTTACAGCCTCCTGGACACATCAGGAGAACTTGACAAGGCGGTAGGCCAATTAAGGGGACTTTTTCCAGAGATCATTCGGGTATCAGAATTAGAACATTCTGTGCGTTTGCTGGCAAAGGAGATAGAAAAGATTCGCAGGCGGGTAAATGCCCTTGAATACATTCTGATTCCGCAATTGCAGACGTCCATAAAATACGTAAAAAACAAACTGGATGAAATGGAACGGTCAAATATCAGCAGGTTGATGAAGATAAAAGAGATGCTGTTTTCAAGAGAGGAAGTTTTGGAAATCACAGATTATGCAGATAGCGCAGACAGGAGAATGAATGATATGCAGGTTTGAGGCCTGTAACCACCGCTATTTGTGTGGTTCGTCAATATCTTTACCGCAATGCGGACATATCTTTTGCTTGCTGTGTAACTTTTGGATTTCTTCTGCATAACCAGAGGCGAGTATACCTGCCGGTATTGCGAACATGCCGATTCCGAAAATCGCTATTATTGCCCCCAGGAATTTTCCTGCAGGGGTTATGGGATAAATGTCTCCGTAGCCTACCGTCGTCAGCGTTGAAACGCCCCACCACATTGAAGCCGGGATGCTTGAGAATTGTGTGGGCTGAGCCTTGTTTTCAATAAAATACATGAGACTGGAAGCAATCACCAGCAGGATCAGAACAGCAAATACCGTCATTATGAGTTCCTCCTTCTTTTCTTTCATAACGTTTCCCAATGTCCTCAAAGACCTGGAATACCTTCCCAGTTTGAGTAGACGAAACAACCGGAAGAGTCGCAGTACCCTGATGAACCGCAAATCAACGGGAATAATCATCGGCAGGTAAAAAGGAAGTATTGCTAATAAATCAATAAGCGCTAGCGGAGTAAAGACAAATTTAATTCTCCCTGAAAAGGGCATTTTAAATTTGTCATAACCGGTACATATCCATAAACGGAGCATATATTCAATGGTAAAAATTACTACGGAAAATACCTCAAAAATTGAAAAATAAAATTTATAAAGAGATGCGAAGTTTTCGACGGTTTCTAAGATAACGGCAAGTACGTTGAAAAAAATTAATACAATAAGGAAAATATCAAATACTTTGGTAGATAAAAGGCCGGATGATGTTACATCGATAATTTTAAATATTCGGTTTTTTATGTTTTTGATCATAATGCTGCACAACGGTTATGCCAAGAGTTAGTTTTGGCCTTGAATTGTTTTATGAGAATATGTTCCTGTTTTTGTGAAATTCAATATTGTTGCAGAGATGCCGCGTGTGTTTAAAAGTCTCCGTAATGCCCAATTTAACGCCCTGGTTAATTATAATATGCATATTACTGTGGAAATGATTTACGGTCAAGAAAAAGTCGTTTTGATATCGATGCTCATAAATAGGGTATTAGCACGAAACTCCTTGCAGGAAAAAGGAATTTAAGTTATAAATTGATAGAATAAAACATAATATTTTTTCTTTGTAATTTTTAAATAATAAAACACCAGCGTGTCTTTAGAAAAATTTAAGAGCAAAAAATACAAGTACGGCGTAACCATGAGAACGAATAGATTGTGCTTAAGGATATTAATCATAGTGTTATTGTGTATTGCCTGTTTTGCTTTTTCTGGACAGCAAGAACTTCGCGCCGAAGGTAAAAAAGAGCATACTAAAGAATTGTTTGTATCGGAGGCGGAATTATACTCATCAGGGCTATCTTACATCCGGAAGGAAGATTATGAGAAGGCCCTTTCTTGTTTTAATGAACTGTGTAAAAAAAATCCTCGTTATTCAAGAACCTGCTACTATATTGGGTTGTGTAATTTAAACCTGAAACGATGGGATGGCGCAAGGGCTGCCCTTAATCAGTGTATCAGTATCAAATCTGATGATGCAGAAGCATATAATCTTTTAGGAACGACATATTGTATGCAGGAACAATACCAGGAAGCGGTTGAGGCCTTTAAACAGGCAGTACGGATTAAACCTGATTTTACGAAAGCTCACCACAATCTGGGTTTGGCGTATATTATTCTTGGCGATAAAGGTTTGGCTTTCGAAGAGTACAAGGCGCTCAAAGATCTTAGTAAGGATTTAGCCAGTGATTTGTTTAACAAGATTTACAAGTAAACAAGACACAAAAAATGTTATGGAGTATAATGTAGAATTTACCATGAATTGTAAATATGCTATAAATCGAAGTGTTCTTTTTTTTCTTGTCTGTTTTTCATTACTTTATTTTTCCATGCATCCTGCAAACGCGTATCAGGATACCCTTGAAAAGATAAAGACTACCGGAATATTGACCTGGGGTTTCGATGCAGAAGGGGGCGCTCCCTATGTGTTTCATGATCGTGCGCATCCCAACAAACTCGTTGGTTTTGAGGTAGACGTTGCAGTGGCTATTGCAAGGGAAATGGGGGTGAAGGTGCAATATTATCAAAATGCCTGGGATAGTATCCTGCTTTCCCTCCAGCGAGGCGATTTTGATATTGCAATGAATGGTATCGAGATAACCCCTGACAGGGGACAATCGGCGCTCTTTACCCGTCCCTATTATGCTTATGCAGAGCAGGTTGTTGTCCGCGCCTCGGATAATCGTATTGAACGGTTTGACCACCTTTATGGTAAAAAGGTCGGCACTCTGTATAACACGGAGGCCAAACGTATGCTGGAAGAGATGGGCAATGTAAAGATTAGTACCTATAGCGGCCAGGTAGAACCTTTTAAAGACCTTTTATTAAGCCGCATTGATGCCGTTTTTGTGGATTTGCCTGTTGCTTTATATTACGCCAAACCTAACCCGCTGTTGCGTCTGGTTGGTGAGCCGGTGGGTGAAGGATACTATGGTATTGCCGTGCGTAAGGAAGATACGGGATTGCAGGAGGAATTGAATAAAATCATTGGAAAACTTGCAGGATCGGGAGAATTGCAGAAGATTTACACCCGATGGGGTTTGTGGGGTAGTTCGGAAGAAAAACTTTTTTTACAAGAGGAACGTTTACAGCGATACGCGGGCGGCTTTCCTGCTGCTTCCGAAAATGTCCCCGTTAAACTGGCGACCTTCTTTCCTGTCTTGTTCAAAGGGGCGCTGGTAACAATCGGCATATCTCTTGTATCTATGATGCTGGCAGTTGTGCTGGGATTGGCGCTTGCCATGATGAGACTCTATGGTAACATCTTTCTTCAAAAAATCGCAACGGCGTATATTGAGATTTATCGTGGGACGCCGCTCCTCATTCAGTTATATATTTTGTACTATGGTTTGCCTAACATTGGTATTAACCTCAGCGCTGTAGCCGCTGGCATACTTGGACTTGGTATGAACTATGCCGCTTATGAAGCTGAGGTATATCGGGCTGCAATACAGGCCATACCTGAGGGACAGCACGCCGCTTCCATGTCATTGGGTATGTCAAGGCGGTTGGCGTTGCGAAGAATTATCTTACCGCAGGCATTCCGTATTGCCATACCGCCGATGACGAATGATTTTGTCGCCCTGTTTAAAGATTCGTCGCTGGTTTCTGTTATTTCTATTGTAGAGCTTACGAAGAGCTATAGCATGCTTGCCGCATCATCTATGAATTTTTTCCAGTTGGGGATTATTACCGCATTATTGTATTTTGGTATGAGTTATCCACTATCCTTGTACGCCAGGAAATTGGAAATAAAATTAGCAAAATAGTTTTCTCGTGAAATGCAAACTCGTAATTCGTAAATTTTACTAAATGGGGGAGGTTGTTATGAACATGAAGTACCGCTGCTATATCTTTTTCATTTGTATTTTGACCTTGTTGTTCAGCGCTTGTTCGACAGTGCCATATACTGAACGAAAGCAACTTATTTTGATTCCTGAAGGGCAGGAGACCTCGCTTGGACAACAGGCATTTACTCAGGTTGTGCAGGAAAATAAAATTAGTAATGATCCCAAGTATAATGAAATGTTGCAATCCGTGGGTAAAAGAATTTCTCAGGCAGCGAACAGGCCTGATTATCAGTGGGAATTTGTGGTAATTGACGATCCGAATACCGTAAATGCCTTCGCATTACCGGGCGGCAAGGTGGCCTTCTACACAGGTATTATGCCCATCTGCCAGAATGAAGAGGGGATTGCTGTGGTAATGGGACACGAAGTATCTCATGCCCTGGCACGCCATGGTGCAGAGCGAATGTCCCAGGGGATGTTGGCGCAGTTAGGCGAACAGGGACTGAGCATGGCAGTATCCGGTCAATCATCCATGATGCAGGGTATTATTTCGAAGGCTTATGGATATGGGGTACAATATGGGGCTTTACTGCCATATAGCAGATTGCAGGAGTCTGAAGCAGACCATCTGGGTATTATTTTAATGTCCCAGGCAGGTTACGATCCCAAAGCAGCCGTTAGTTTTTGGCAACGCATGTCGGAACAGGCGAAAGGCAAGAAGCCGATGGAATTCCTTTCCACCCATCCAAGCGATGAAAAGCGAATTCAACAAATTGAACAGTGGTTGCCGGAGGCATACAAATATTATAATAAACAAAGTAAGGAAGGAACCTCTAAAGGTTTGAAAAAGGGTAAAAATTTATCTTACCCGCAATAAATGCAGAAACACAACTCCATTGCCCCTTTTCTAAGAGGGATTTCGTTATGTCCCCCTTAATAGCTTATCATGTTCCACATTTTTGACTGGACACGATGGGGGTACTATGGTAACTTACCTGCATGAAAATATGCGGGAAAGAATTACCGGCTGAAAAGATAAGTCTGATACGAGAAATAATAG
>JAHFOW010000194.1 GCA_023261465.1 Planctomycetota bacterium | reverse complement strand
CTTACTGGTCTCAAAAGGAAGTGGCTGTGGCAATTTGCCATCATCAGAGTCGAATTCGAAAATTTTGTTATTATCGATAGAAAGTGACACAATATGGTCTACATTGGAAAATTCTATCTTGTGCTTCTGGTCTGTTTGTAAGTGAATATCCTTTTCCCGCACAATCTCGTTGGCCTGCATGAGACAACCTTTTTTGTCTGTATCATTCGTTGGTATGATAGCGGTAAACACATCGCTGTTTTTTTCCAGTAAAATTTCCAAAGATTGAGAACCCTTGAAAGGCATTACATCAAAGCTGATCTTAATGTCGCCCATTTCGTTGCTTCCGCACCTGTTATTGTAACCATTCTGGTCGGAAATTCTCCGTGCGAATGTTGCCAGGGATGCCGTGGATGTGCCGTCAGAAACATTGTTCAGCGTTAACGAGTCTTTGTTGATCTTCCATGTGTTACTATCGCTTACCCATGTTGGGCCAATCTCTTCCTTAACTGAATAGCGGCTGTTATAAACAGGCATCCAGAGGGTATTTTGCACAGAGTCAGGTTTTCTCTGAATCCTGTCGTTGATGTAAATGTCTCCATTCATGATCTGGAGTTTTTCACCGGGCAGGCCGATGAGTCGTTTAATGTAATTCTTCTTTTGCCTGGAGAATCGTGTTGAGCCGCATCGCGGACAACGGAGGTTATCATGCCATTCTGTTTCCGGCAACTGCGCAGAACAATCTTTGCATGTCAGATCAACCAATGGATAAACAAATACCATCACATCCCACCGTTTGGGATTGGTAAATTTATACCAGAATTTATTGACGAGGATTCTGTTGCCGCCATGTATTAACCGTTTCGACAGGTCAGTCCAGGTGATTTTTGATTGACATTGCGGACACGACCCTTTTCTCCATAACCATGCAGGCCAGTTGTATCGAATCCCATTGTTGCATGTATCACAATAAAGAGAAACATTGGTTTCAAATTGGCAATTAGGACACGTGGCGCTTTCACTCTGGCGGTCGGCATAGTAAAACCACCCGCAGTTGGGGCAGGTTACATTTTTATGTTCACCTAAAAGGGTTGGCGCCATGGAGCCTGTTGGGATTTTGAATGCCTCAATAACCAGATAACGTATAGCAAAAGCTATTGCAATGGCAATGGCTATGGATTCAATATTTTCACGAAACTTGCCTTTTTTTTTCTTTGGTTTTTCGTTTATTTGTGGGATTGGTAATTTTTCTTTGTTATTTGTCACATAGCACCTCGTTCTGTAAGTATGGAACTCAATCCTTTTAACGTATTTCTCTGCGTCCCCGGCGGTGAACTATTACGATATTTCTTGCTTTCATTCATCAACTGACAGCACAGACAGGAATGCCCTTTGAGGGATTTCCACATTGCCGATGGACTTCATCCTCTTTTTGCCCTCTTTTTGCTTTTCCAGGAGTTTTCGTTTTCTGGTAATATCGCCGCCATAACACTTGGCAGTGACGTTTTTCGCAATCGGACGGATTGACTCTCTGGCAATGATCCTGCTTCCAATCGCTGCCTGCAATACAACTTCAAAGAGATGTCGTGAGATTTCAAGCTTGAGTTTTTTAACCAATTTTCTGCCCTTGATATCTGCATCCTTCCTGTGAACAATCGTGGAAAGGGCGTCTACTAGTTTGCCTGCCACGAGGATGTCCAATTTTACAAGGTCTGCCAGTTCGTATCCAATAAAATCATAATCCATAGTGCCATAACCCCGCGTGGCCGATTTCATCTTGTCGAAAAAATCAAATATTATTTCAGCAAGGGGAAGTTCGTAAGTCAGGATTGCCCGCTTTTCGCTGAGGTATTCGGTGCTTTTGTACCGTCCCCTGCGTGCTTCTGCAAACTGCATAATAGTTCCTACATATTCGGTAGGCAATACAAAATTAACGCGTACAACAGGCTCGCGGAATTCCTCGATTTCATTGTCAGGAGGTACCTTTTCCGGATTGTCAACCTTGATTACTTCTTTGTTTGTCTTGAGTACTTCGTAGGTTACGTTTGGAGCGGTCTGGACTATGTTGATATTGCTTTCACGCTCAAGACGTTCCTGGACGATTTCCATGTGCAAAAGACCGAGGAAGCCGCAGCGGAATCCGAAGCCAAGCGCCTGTGACGTTTCTGGCTCAAAGGTAAACGAAGAATCATTCAGGCTTAACCGCTCCAGTGCCTCGCGGAGGAGGTGGAAATCGGCATTATTAGTCGGGTAAATACCACAGTATACCATAGGCATAGGCGCACGATAACCCGGCAACGCCTCGGCTGCCCTGTCCTTATTATTGGTAACAGTATCACCAATCTTGACGTCATGGATAGATTTAATATTAGCGATACAATATCCTACCTCTCCGGTGAGGAGATTATTCTTGAGTAGCATTTTAGGCTTCAGGACGCCTACCTCTTCTACCTTGAAAGATTGGTGGGTTTTCATCATATAGATTTCATCGCCCGCCTTGATAGCGCCATCAAAGATACGCAGATAAACGATGACACCGCGAAATTCATCGTAGACAGAATCAAAGATAAGCGCCTTCAGAGGGGCACTGGGATTTCCTTTTGGCGGTGGAATGCGTTCAATGACGGCGTCAAAAATTTTATCAATACCTTCCCCGGTTTTTGCGCTCACCATGAGCGCCTCTTCCGGGTTGATACCCAGCGTCTTTTCCATTTCGGTGAGGACGTCATAAGGGCGTGATTGCGGTAAATCTATTTTGCTGATGACCGGGATGATAGACAGGTTGTGCTCCATAGCCAAATAGGCATTTGCAACGGTTTGCGCCTCTACGCCCTGTGAAGCATCTACCAGAAGAAGGGCGCCTTCACATGCCCCAAGGCTTCTGGAAACCTCATAGTTAAAGTCCACGTGACCAGGTGTATCGATCAGGTTGAGATTGTACTCCTTGCCGTCCTTGATCAGTTTCAGGGCAACTGCGCTGGCCTTTATGGTGATCCCGCGTTCACGCTCCAGATCCATATCATCGAGCATCTGGTTACGGAATTCCCGTGACGAAATAGTATTGGTCTTCTGCATCAAGCGGTCTGCTAACGTAGATTTCCCATGGTCAATATGTGCTATTATACAGAAGTTTCTAATTCTTTCAGTAGACATCCTGCTGCTCCAATAATTCCTGCATCATTTCCAAGCTTTGAGAATACAATGTATGTATCCTTATACGATGCCTCAAAGGCACCCTGGTTGATGACTTGTTTAATAGGGTTCATCAATAAATCTCCAGAGCCTGTCATGCCGCCTGCCAATACAATCATTTCCGGATTTAATATGTGCATAATATTGACAAGCGCAATACCAAGATAACGCCCTGTTTCCTGAATAATATCCAAAGATGCCTTATCGCCCCGGAGGGCGGCATCATTGATCGTCTTTGCGGTAATTTCTCCGGTATTCTTTAACGATGATGGCACACCATTCTGTAATAATTCCCTGAACCGCCTGACCATGCCTGTGGCCGAGGCGTATGCCTCTATGCATCCGTAATTACCGCAACTGCATTTCGGCCCGTTCATCTGGATTACCATGTGGCCGACTTCGCCTGCCACATTATGAGCGCCGCGCCAGAGTTTGTTGTTGATAACCACGCCGCCGCCGATGCCGGTACCCAAGGTAATCATTACCAGCGAATCTACGTCCTTTCCTGCCCCTGCCCACTTTTCACCCCAGGCAGCGGCGTTGGCGTCATTTTCCAATACACAGGGCACATGAAACCGTTCTGAAATCATGCGCTTGATAGGGATATTTCGCCATAAGGGCAGGTTGGGAGAAAAGAGGATTGTTTCGCCTTTTTTATCAATAAGGCCGGGAGATCCGAGTCCAATGCCCAAAATGTCTGGAGTGGTAGATTTTAAACCTGCCCCTGCTGTTGTGGACTGGAAGTTCTTTATAGTTTCATCAATCAATCCGAAGATTTGGTCTGATATCGTTTCCGGGGCAGCATTATTATTTGTTTTTATGGAAAGCCGGTGAAGAATTTTTCCATGGTTGTCGACGATACCTGCCTTGAGATTTGTACCGCCAAGGTCAATACCAACAATATAATTACCCAATATTAAATACCTGTGTATTTTTGCTCAAAATGTCAAAATTCTTTTTGAAAGATATTATGGTATAATGAATTATATAAACAAAAAATTTTATCAGAAGTCATAGAGTAAGTCAACTTATATGAAATATAACTCCACTATCAAAAGGGGTAATGGGTATGTTCTGTTCTGTGATAAACGAAACAGGCGCTTGTTTGTCTCTTAATAACTGTAGTATAATAATACCGTTATGTACCGGATTCCGTTCCAGGTAATGCTAAGGAATTTCAATACAAATCGTAGCGCGGGGGTTTATCTCTCGCCATTGGCCGACCACAAGGGTTCGGCGCTACAAGAAAAAGTCGTTTTGTTTTGCCTTGCAAAACAAAACCTACTTAAAGGAACAGATGAAGCAATGTTCAGGGTAAGATTTCACGGCAGGGGAGGGCAGGGGGCTAAGGTTGCAAGCAGGGTGCTTGGCACTGCTGCCTTTTTTGAAGGGTACTATGCCCAGGACTTTCCCCTTTATGGCGCTGAAAGAAGAGGCGCCCCCATATCCGCCTTTACCCGAATATCAAAAGAGCCTATTCTTGAGCGAGGTGTGATAACTGAGCCGGACATTGTGATGATAATGGATGAAACACTCCTTGACGATTTGCAGGTACGCCCATTATCGGGATTACCGGAAGGTGGTATTGTCTTTGTAAATACCGCTCACACTTCAGAAGAAGCAAAGGTGCGGTACAAAATTACCGCACAGGTAGTTACCTTGGATTTGATAAAAATTGGACTTGATATGCTGGGGAGGCCTGTGTTGAGTACCCTGGCAAGTGGGGTTGCCTCAAAACTGGTGGGAATTAGAGAGGATGCTCTTGGCATGGCCGTTGAAAAGGAAATCTCTGAAATCATACCGGATAAAGACTTGATAGCGAAAAATAGAGAAGTTGCCCTTTATTGTTATCGTACTATTCAGGCTGTGGAGGTAAAGACTGCTCAAGTCGTTCATAAGGGTAGTCCTGTTTTTTCCATGCCATGTGAAGCGGCCAGCGTTTCCAGTCCTTCTATAAATGTAGCGGGAAATACCTTTTTACGGAAGACCGGCAACTGGCGGGTGTTTAAACCCGTATGGAACTATGAAGTTTGCACCAAATGCAGGATCTGCGTTGCCGGGTGTCCTGACGGTTGTATTGCCCTGAACACAGAAGGTTTTCCTTACGCTGATTACGATCACTGCAAGGGATGTTTAATATGTGTGGAGGAGTGTCCCATGAAGGCGATAGGGAGTGAACGTGAGGTACATGCGTGGTAGAAGACGCAAGATTTTACGCCTCTACGCTGGTTCAATCGTCCACGATTAAATCAGTGGAAATATTTAC
>JAHFOW010000193.1 GCA_023261465.1 Planctomycetota bacterium | reverse complement strand
TTCTGAGATGTTTTGCCCTTGAAATATTCTGTGACTGACGTATCTCCTCCGTGGAGGAGTTTCATCGCATCTTCAACGGTCATTTCCTTTATCGAATCTTCAAAGAGTTTAAGCGCCTTGGGGGCGGCTTTTTCTGCGGAACGGTTCATGGTAAGCGTAAAATCATCCACCTGCTTCTGAAAACCAAACTTTCCGAGGATATTTGCCACATCCTGAATTTGTGCAGGCATCTGAATCTTAATGTCCGGATTGGAAAAATATCCGTCGTTTTTTGATATTTTCTTTACGGCATTCTTCGTTCCAACAGACAGTGCTTGTTTAAGTCCGGAAATTATCGTGTTTTCATCAAGTTCTCCTTTAAGTGCCTTGTCAGTACCTTTAAAAACATCAACAAATGTGTCCCAAAATCCTGCGTAGGTTGAAGATGCCGGGAGTGCCAAAAAGAATACAAGAAGCCAGGAACTCTTTTTCATTGTTTTTTTTACCTTTCGTAGTAAATGCCTGATTTATTGGGAATTATTTTCAAGGATAAACTATTATAAAGAGAAAAGCAACTGGGGTCAAACGATGCTTATCATTTTTTAGCTTTTCCCGTAATCGCTTCGTATTGTATTCGTAATAGGCTTGCCATTCAAAAATCATATCAGATACAAACGATTGGAGTAATTAGGGACACATCCCATTTTCTGCTACAAATTTTTACCTTCCTCGTAGCCTTAATAAAAATATTCTATCAAGTTTTCACGCCATTTTCTCCATGAAATTCTCGCTTGTCGTTTCCCATTTTAATATGGTAAAATCCTTTTCAAGTTACCCTTTCATAAATTTCCTTATCTTTCTCTTTATCAGTGTTGAACATCGAATAATGAATTACAAACAAAATAAATGGTTAGTCGTAATCGTATGGCTGTTTTTGCCTCTCTCATGTGCGACAGTTCCGGCAGGGTTTGAAGTCTACCCGGAAAACAATTCCCTGCTGCTACGGATAAATAAAATTGCGGAACGGGCACACTGCAGGCTCGGCGTGGCTGCTTACCATATTGAAAGCGGCTGGAGGTTTGAGTGGCGGGGGCAGGAAAAGTTTGAGGCTGCAAGTGTAATCAAAATCGCCGTTCTTGCCGAGGCCGTTACCCGTTATGGTGAAGGCAGGCTGGACTTGACAGAACGCTGGACGCTCACCAATGAGGCAAAGGCGGCGGGTTCAGGCATTCTGGATGCCTGTGAACCAGGACTTCAACCTACTAAACTTGACCTGCTCAGACTGATGATTATCGTCAGCGATAACACAGCGGCCAATTACTGGATAGACTGCCTCGGCATGGATGAAATTAACAAACGGATGGAATCCCTCGGATTGAGCGGCATTCGTATCTTTAACCGTATGCCGGATATGAACCCGAAAGAAACAGAAGCGAAGCGATGGGAAGGTTTGAAACTGGGAGAAGCAACCCCGCATGATTTTGCAGGGTATTTCCGCATGCTTGCGGAAGGGCGGCTTTTTACTGAAAAAGGAACCATGCTGGCGCATGAAATCTTTTCCCAGCAGCACTTTTCCAGAATTCCCAAACGACTACTCCGTGGTAAGGAAAGGACATGGGAAGGAAAGACAGGCACGATGGGAAGAACCAGGATTGATACGGGTCTTCTTACAACCCCCAAAGGACATTTTGCAATTTCCATAATAGCCGATCAAATTCCTGATGGGAAGGAAGCTGAAGATGCCGCAACTGAGGCTATCAGCGATGTGGCTTATGAGATTGTTACTGCCTGGGAGAATATGCTTCCCGAACTTGTTCAATGAAACAGCCGCAATCAGAATGAATTTGACCACAAAGACACAAAGTAAGGGAGGGGGAATTTACGATTTGGGGTTTAATTCCGCTCTTTTTTCGGTATTTCTTCTACGTCGAGGGGGAGACTTTCGGCGAGTTCTCCATTAAAATAAAGATCAAAGTAGTATTTTCCGGGCTTTGGAATAGGCAGGCTCAGGGTTTTTATGCCTAAATCAGGATGGTGCAGCCGGGAGGGAATTGTTAGGGTAATGCCTTCAAAAACAGCGAGCTTTCGGTTTTCTGTATCACAAAATTCAACCCGGATATCGTACTTTCCTTCCGCGTCTGATAAACGGATGTAAAGGGACAAATTGGGGTGCATGCAGGGAAAGTTCGACGCCATGATTCTGTCAAATATGCCAATGGCGCTCCATTTATTGGTTGCCTTGTCCTGGATAACCATATCGGCAATAAGGAAAGAATTAATTTTGGGTTTTACGGGTATCATAGTGAAATTATTAAAGAAATTTTCATTTAAATAATGTTGTATAAACATAATACACTATTGCACACGCTGTCAATAAAAATGCAAAAACAGGATGGACGATGGTTTTGGATTGCTTAGATATATTCTGATTGTTAAAATCATTCAATGTATATAATTTTGTATCAATTAATGAAGCAGTCAAAAAACACCCATAATGAATATCCTCCTCATCGATCCCCCCTTTTATAGATTCTTCCACTATTACAATCGTTATTTTCCCCTGGGTCTGGGTTATCTGGCCTCAACATTGAAAAAGGCCGGGCATCGGGTGACAATTTATGACGCCGACTGTAACAGGGGTTCAAAAGGAATGGATTATACGAGATTGCCCGAAAAATATCGCATTTATTTAAGAGAACTGCAGAATCCGGAAAATCTTATTGTTAAAGAGATATCTGAAATATTTGCGAAATATCAGCCTGTCTTGGTCGGGATAACGGTGATGACCCCGAAGACGGCCTCGGCGTTTACCGTGGCTGCCTTAGCGAAAAGTTACAATAAAGACTGTGATGTAGTCTTTGGCGGTCCCCATGCAACCTTGAAATCGGATGAGATTCTCAGGAACTGCAAAGACGTTGATTTCGTTGTGGCCGGGGAAGGAGAGGCGGCGCTGCTTGATTTAGCGAATGCCTTAGATGCGAAACGTTCCGGTCACAGCCAAATACCGAAGGTTAATTTCAACAGGATTAACGGACTCTCTTACCGCCAGGGCGATACGATTGTGCATAACACAACGCGGAGATTTGTCGATAATTTAGATGAACTTCCATTCCCGGCAAGAGAAATGTTACTGGGGATGGATACGTATACTTCCGAAGATATGGGTTTGCTTATGGGAAGCCGGGGCTGTCCCTACAATTGTTCATACTGTGCGACGCAGATATGGATGAGGAGGGTGAGGTATCGTTCTCTGGAAAATATTATTGAAGAAATCAGATATGTACAGCAGCGCTACAGAACCCGACAGTTTACCTTCAAGGACGATTCTTTTACGGTGAACAGAAAGCGGGTTATGGAATTTTGTCATCTCCTGATGGATGCAGGAATAAAGATCAACTGGGATTGTAACACGCGGGTAGACCTGGTGGACAGTGAGCTCCTGAAAACCATGAAGCAGGCCGGCTGTAATAGTATCAAAGTAGGGATTGAATCGGGCAGTGAGAGGATATTGAAACTGATGGATAAGGGTATTACCCTGGGATCCATAAGAGAAGCAGCAAAACTCTTTCGTAAGGCTGGAATTCACTGGACGGCGTATTTTATGATGGGTATACCCACCGAGACCAGAGAAGACATACAGAAGACGGTTGATTTGCTCCATGAAATAAAACCCGGCTTTGCGTCCATTGGCGTCTATGAACCCTTTCCCGGTACGCGGCTTTTTGATATTGGCGTGGAAAGAGGGCTGGTAAAACAGGAAATGTCATACGAGGATTTTTTTTCGTATATACCAAGCGATTATTACCTGAAGGATGTTAACCGGCGGGTTGACACCATGAGCCACGATGACTTTGTTAAGATTGAGATGCAGGTCAAAGAAGCCTTTCATACGTATAATAAGGGCGTGGGGCGTATCTTTGAAAGGGCAAAGGCCAGGAGCAGTGTGTATTTCCACAATCCTGGGATTCTGCTGGGTGACGTTAAAAAATTTCTTGGATGGATTTAAGGAAAACTCATTATTGTAAATTAAACCTTTAGAGCCCGTATAAAAAGTCTGGTGCCGACTGTCATTGCGATCGGCAGCGAAGCAATCTTTCTCTAAAATCCATGAAAACAGAAAAATATGTCCACTAAGATTTTTCATTATCCCATCACACGGCAACATATATTGCTCATTTTTGGCGACCTGTTTATTGTCAACGGTTCTATATTCATGTCCGCAATAATCCGTTTAGGATTTGCGCTTGGATGGGATTATCTGCGGAGTAATCTTACATCTTTTATTCTGACGGGCGTTATCTTTATCCTCACCTTTTTTTTAACCGACCTGTACGACCTCCGAAAAGATTTCAAGTCTCCCGGAAATCTGATCTCGATAATTTTCGCTGCGGCAAGCGCCTTTGTTATTACGGCATTTTTATTTTATGTAAACTGGTCTCTTCGTATAGGGCGAGGGGTATTTGTTATTAATGGCGTTTTGATCACGCTCTTTATCATGGGCTGGAGGATTCTTTACAGTTACCTACTCGAACAGCCCATGTTTAAACGGAATGCGCTTATTGTTGGCGCCGGCTGGGCGGGAAAGACCATAGCGCGCGAGATACGCGAATTAAAAAAACCGGGGTTCAGGGTGGTTGGTTTTATTGATGATGACCCGCTCAAGAAAGGAACGCTTGTTGCGGGACTTCCTGTATGGGGGGATCGGTATGCATTGCACAATATTATTCATCAAAATAACGTTGATTTAATCATTGTGGCCGTTACCCATGAAAAACACGCCGATTTGATTAAGGCGCTGATTAACTGCTCATGGAATGGTGTGGAGGTGAGCGATATGCCGGATATGTACGAACAACTTACCGGTAAAATACCCTTTAAACACATTAATGACATGTGGATGCTGCACGTCGTTATGAGTAAACCAAAACTCTATGGCAGGCTGATTAAACCCGTGGTAGAGATGGGTATTGCATTCACACTATTTGTATTGCTCCTTCCCGTTATGGGCATTATCGCCCTCTTGATAAAAATTGATTCACCCGGACGTATTTTCTATACACAGGAGCGGGTTGGAAAGGACGGTAAGAGGTTCATCATCATAAAATTCCGCACGATGGTCGAAAATGCAGAATCACGTACGGGCGCTGTATATACAACAAATAATGATCCGAGGATAACAAGGATTGGGCGGTTTTTGAGGAAGTGGAGATTGGATGAAATTCCTCAACTAATAAACGTTATAAGGGGGAATATGAGCCTTGTTGGTCCGCGTCCGGAGCGGTATATCTTTATAAAAGAGTTTGAAGAAAAGATACCCTTTTATGGTCAGCGGCTTGTCGTCAGACCCGGTTTAACAGGATGGGCGCAGGTAAAGTATCCTTACGCATCTTCTCTGGAACAGACGGAAGAAAAGTTACAGTACGACTTATATTATATAAAAAATATGTCTGCGATTCTGGACTTTGTAATCCT
>JAHFOW010000192.1:3678-5537 GCA_023261465.1 Planctomycetota bacterium | reverse complement strand
AGCAGATCAGTGTGTCCAACTTGCCAAGACACCAAAGGACTATCAGGTAAAAGACCGTGGGTTATTTACTTTAAGTCCCTGGTAATATTTGGAAGAGGAAGGGATGAAAACCACGATAAAATTACTTTATATAAAAGACGGAGACCTTTACATTAGACAATAAAAGATACTCTTCTTGTTTTTTTAGTAAAGGAGGACAGAGGGATTCCTAAAAAGAATACATTTTTTACCAACATGGCACTTATCCTGCTCACAGTATTATTTGGTAATGATACGAGTCAAATAGTTACAGCATCTACGCTCACTCAAGTTCCAGAACCAATAGATCAAAAAACTTTCATACAACCAACAATCAGGATATGGGATGTTAGTTGGATTCCGGCAGACTCACAACCTTTGGAAGGTGCAATTGACCTTATTCTTAAAGGAACCGGACTCTCGGGACTAGGACACAAGATAATTGAGTATTCAAAAAAGTACGGAGTCAATCCTATTTTAGCACTCGCGATGTTCAAGGGGGAAAGTTCTTTCGCGTTCAGGGGAACACGTGCGTATGTGAACAATAACCCCGGCAATATTATTGCTACAGGCAATTGCAGAGGATCACCAAAAGGCTCTTTTTGTCGTGGAATTTATGGTGAAATTAGCACAGATGGCCGGTTCGGGGTATATGCAAGTATGGTACATGGCATCAAAGCATTTTTCATAATGCTGAGTACAGAATATAAGCCCGGCAAAAGGTACAACTGTGATGACATGACATGCGTTATTTCGTCTTATTGCACCTTATCCAAACCTGATAAATCGCGCTATATCGCTCAAATAAAAGAGTGGATGAAAAATTATCAAACTCAATTGAACTGAAGAAATCAGAAATTGAGTAAATACAGAGCACGTGGTGCGTACACTTGCGTCTCACTTCTTAGCTGCTGTATCGCCCGATTTTCTGACAAAAGCAGAGTTACTGCGGCAAGATAACGCTATCAAAGAATACGAAGAGACGCAATCGCTCAATGCCGATTATCCGGCGGCACACATAAACCTGGGGAATCTCTATCTCAATCGCTGCGAGTATGATCGCGCCAAAGCTTCGTACAAGAAAGCCATTGAGATCGAACCGGCCTTTATTCCTAGCCATATTAATCTCGCAGATTTTTATCGCGCGCAGAATCAGGATAAAAAAGGCATGACCGTCTTACAGAACGCCCTTAACATAGCGCCAGAATCTGCTCCTGCGCATCACGCGCTGGGACTGTTGACGATTCGCACCGATGAACAGAAGAAAACCTTACGTCATTTGCGCAGAGCTGCTGAACGTGCCCGGAGAATACGCGATATAATTACGTTTATGGGATAGCGCTGAATTCTCTGGAAACATCCGGACAGGCAATATCGGTTCTCACCAGGGCATTGATCCATAATCCATACGATCGTGATGTGTTGGTTTCTCTGACCACGATTTATCGGGACAGGGGCGAGTTTGAAAAAGCGTTGAGGTATGCAATCAGATTGATCAGGGACTATCCCGATAATCAAAATTATCAGCAATTGGAGCAGCAGTTGAGGGCCTTAGCTGCCCGGCAAGGAGATAAACCAGGTGGACAGAACTAAGATACTCTTAAAACGTTGATATCGAATGTGCCCCAAACTATGGAAAGATATCACCGCAAAGATTGAGATTTAAAATTAGACCTTACGGCGACTTTCAATAGTGTAGTGGCAATTCATAAACTGCCACTACATGGTCGGTTTAAAATTCCTTAACATCAAATTGAGCATAGACAAACTATGTTTGTCCGTGTCACTCTTTTAGTTGAAATTCATATATTTTGAAGTAAAATAGGGGAAAAAGGATACTA
>JAHFOW010000192.1:0-3578 GCA_023261465.1 Planctomycetota bacterium | reverse complement strand
AATGTGCGATACGGCATACAGCTTGACACGGGTAAGGCCGGTTTGTGGCCAGGTGGCCTGTTCGTTGCCCGTGGAGAAACCCGGTACGGGAACAGTAATAATCTCAATACCGGCGCGTTGATGCCCGTCAATACGGTATCACTCTTCCCGGTACCGGAAAAGGACGTCACTGCGTTGACGGATCTCTATTATATGCAATTCCTGGCACCATGGGTAGGCATTATGGCCGGAAAGATGTCCATGCGTGAAACGAACGTCTTTGCCAGCAATGAGACTGAGCAATTCATGAATACTGCATTCATTTTTAACCCTGCCCTGGCAACCACGGTTCCGATAGACGCACTGGCGGGAAGTGTCATCCTTCGGCCGACTAAATGGCTTACGGTACCTACTATGGTGTTCGATTCCGAAGGGACGGCAGACCACAGTGGATTCGATACGGTCTTCAATCGGGGTACTACCGTTTTCCAGCAGGCAATAATTGAAATCAAGCCTTTCGGACTTACCGGCCACCAGCGCGTAGGTTGGACATGGAGTGACAGAAGCCGCATTCAGTTCGAACAGAACCCCTGGGAGATAATCAGTGCCATCATCACCGGATCGACCGCCGGGTTAGAACGGAAGGGTCACGACTGGTCGTTTATATATGACTTCGATCAGTATGTGTACACGGTTCCCGGAAAGCAAGACCAGGGATTTGGTCTGTTTGGCCGATTCGGGTTAACAGATGGCGAGGTGAATCCGGTTCAGGATTTTTACAGCATCGGACTCAGCGGCAAGGGGATGATTTCGGGTCGTGATAACGATAGTTTTGGAGTAGGCTACTACTACCTGGCCATTAGTGACAAACTCCCCAGAATCATCGAAAGACGAACACAGGATGAACAAGGCATGGAGCTTTATTACAACGTAGCCATAAACCCGTGGCTACACATTACACCTGATCTCCAGGTTATCGAACCCGTCAGTAAAAATGTGGATACAACGGTTGTGGCTGGTGTACGGATGAAAATCGACTTCTGAAAACAGAAGAATACGGGGGATAAACCACCCGCGCTACGCTTTCCGGCTCGTTCGGGTTAGGGAATTACCATGTTGTGGCAGGAGCCAACTCCTGTTGGCGATTTATGGAACTGGATAGTTAAAAGATGAGGCGCTTATGACAAAAGAAAACATACACGATGAAAAGGAACGCTTAAAACATTTCATTGAATTGGCAACAGCAATCATTATTTCTCTGGCAACTATAGCTTCAGCGTGGTGCGCATATCAGGGAACACTATGGGGAGGAATTCAGACATTCCGGCTCAGTGCGGTTAATGCCTTGGGGCGTAAGAGTTCAGAACAAACCATACGCGCAGGACAAATGCGCACGATTGATGGAATACTCTTTATAGAATACCTCAAAGGCAAGGAACGCCACAAGGATTTTCTTGCAGATTTTTTTTATAAGCGTTTCAGACCTGAAGCAAAGCGTGCAACTGATGCCTGGCTCGCTACCAACCCATTCCAGAATCCACAGGCGCCTCCACATCCTTTCGTTATGGACGAATATAGCCTTAAACCCGAGCAGGAAGCAAAACGCCTGAGTGAAGAGTCTGCGCAAAAGTTTGAGGAGGCCAGACAGGCCAATGAGAATTCTGATAAATACATCATGATCACGGTACTATTTGCATCAGTCATGTTCTTTGGTGGTATTTCAACACAGTTTGATACTCCCAGGTACAGAATTACGCTGTTAATCATTGGCGGGATAGTGCTCAGTGTTGCCCTTGGAATATTGACTACCTACCCCGTGGCACTCGAGTAGACCGTTCGTGTCACGCATATCAAAAAACAAGAATGAAGGGAAGAAAAGTAGTGACAAAATATCATGAAAAGAACAGTCCCATTACGATACGTGAAAAAAAGACGGCATTTTTCATCTTACTGGTGATTGTTGTGACGTCTGCGTCTCTGGCTTATGGAGATGCTGAAGTTGACCGAAGATCCGAATCTTTAGTCAATGAAGCGCAGGAATTCGATGAAGGAGAGGATATCACAACAATACCTCAGCGTATCGATTTCCGTTATCAGTTCAGGGCACTCTCCGGTGATAAGGACAGAAACACCTTTACTACCCGTATCGAAAAGCCTTTTCGATTGAGAGACAACTGGGAGCTTGGAACTCGCCTTGACCTTCCTGTGATATACAGCGAACAGACAAGTAGCGATAATCCCGATGGTGAGTGGAGGGCCGGCGCAGGAGATGTGCTGATACAAGGTGTCTTAATCCGTAAGTTTGATAAGAATAATGCATTCGGCTTTGGCAGCCAGTTGATCCTTCCAACGGCAACCGAGGATCAGATGGGTAAAGGCAAACTGCAATTGTCGCCAACGGCTGCGTGGAAGATGACAATGAACAGTGTAAGCAAAGGAAGCTTTTTTGTACCTCTTGTGCGCTATGCGTTTGATATTGGAGGAAGCGACAGCAGTTCACACATAAGTGAACTGCAGGTAAACCCTATATTTCACTTTCCACTGCCTGATGGATGGTCTGTAAGGCTCTGGTCGTCTCCTGATTTCAAGTATGATTTCAGGCTCAACGAGTGGTTTATCCCTGCCGATGTTGTAACATCGAAGAAACTAACAAAAAGGTTTGGCATTGCGTTCCAGCTCGCAGCCCCCATCTACCATGGTGATGATCTTAAGAGTTATGATTGGAAGATGGAGACGAGATTTGGATTTTACTATTAAACTGCTTAACATTCTTTGAGATGCAAATAACCCCTTTAGTCCGTATGACAAATGGGGATTGTGGAGGCAGTTCCCCTTAAAAATAGGGATTTGGCGGGTTGCAACTCATTGTAATCTATGGTTAAATAATAACAACACTTTTTCAGGAAGGCGGAGATATTATGAAAAAAACTGGTTTATTGATTATACCTTTTGTCGTGGGTTTAATGGCAACCAGCTTTGCGCTGGCGGGATACGCAGCCGAAAGCATCGTTACGGATATCGGTACGCTTGACAAAGAAACCGCAGGGAAGACGTTTCCCAGGCGACCATACTCACCCTACGCGGGCCGCAACTTCCCCACGCGCCCGTTCTTCGGCGACACGCATCTGCATACAGCTATCTCACTGGACGCGATCGCCTTCGGGTGTAAAGTGGGGCCAGACACCGCTTACCGCTTCGCTCGTGGAGAGGAGGTCACTACCTCAACGGGCCAGCACGCGCAGCTCTCGCGGCCGCTCGACTTCCTCGTGGTCAGTGATCACGCTGAGGCCTTTGGCAGCATGGCCGAGGTCATCAAGGGCAATCCAGCGCTGATGACCGACCCGAAATGTAAACGCTGGCACGAGATGCTCAGTGAAGGCGGCGATTCCGCCGTCAATGCCTCCATGGAGATTCTTGGCACCATGTCCATTCCTAAGAACATGCCTCCGGCCTTTAAAGATGCGGCATTCACCCGCTCAATCTGGGAGCGTTACATCAAGACCGCCGAGCAGTTTAACGAGCCAGGCAAGTTCACAGCCTTCATCGGTTATGAGTGGAGCAGCGCACCGGAGGGCGACAACCTGCACCGGGTCATCATC
>JAHFOW010000038.1 GCA_023261465.1 Planctomycetota bacterium | reverse complement strand
GCGCCATCAGCCTGTCTTGCAATTCTGCCAACTTCAATACTAAGAACTCTTTTGCCGATCAATTTTTCTACTTTATATGCCACACTATACCTCCACCTTGTCTATTTACAATTTTTTGCGTTTGACCAGCAAAAGGAATTGTTAAATTTATTATTATACACCTTTTCAATAGTTCGATATGTCACTCCTCTAGTTTTATTTACGAATACCCAGTTTTTCGATAAGAATCTTATATCTTTTATTGTCATTATTCGACAAGTATTTCAGCAAAGCAGACCTATGCCCAACCATCTTAAGCAGGCCTCTACGGGAAGTATGGTCTTTTCTGTGCGATTTTAAATGATCGCTTAAATGGTTGATCCGCCCCGTGAGCAATGCTACCTGCACCTCCGGAGAACCTGTGTCCGTTTCATGTACCCGAAGATTACTGATAATTTCCTGTTTTACTTCTTTATTCATCATTTTCCTCACATAAATTATACTGAACATTGTGCCATTTTTTCTCAGGCACAATCCTAAACTATATAACATACTATAATTAACTTATAAAGTATATCAAAGATTGACAATGCTTTGCAATAAAAAAATTTATAGCTTCTCTAATATTTGACCGAGCAACCTTTCAGCATCGTCCTTATTTGTCGAAAGAAATGTCATGCCAAGGATATTGCCGCTCAGTGCACATGAAGTGTGCCGGGATGTCTTATTATAAAAGGTATGAATTGTCCCGAATGTAGATTCCTTTTCTTCCCAGCGCCGCCATAATTTTATCACATCGTTAAATGCCGATTCGGCAGTATTTCTGTCCGGATACATGACAAGCATCAATTTAAAAGGGTCTGTATTGGGTTTCGGTTGATACTCTGCGATAACGGCATCAGTTTTTTCACTCAGGTGAAACACATTCTCCTCAATAAAATTATCAGAAATATAAATATTATCAAGGACGATTTTTTTGTGAAAGAATTTCTCGCTCCCCTTAACGAGATATTGCTGAGGAAGATAAGCCATAGGAGACGGTAACACCATCTTCTTATATGGCATCACATTGACAATAGCTCTGCCTGCGAAAGTAACCTCATCAGGTGAAACATCACCTTCCCTCGGTTCAACCTTTATTACATACATATCATTCCAGACGCAAAGATAATTGTTGAACAACGCACTTCCATTTCCCACCTTTATGTCTGTCCCTGCCCTGTCTTTACTAAAAACACCAAAGGCATCGTCAGAATAAGCAAATTCCCAGATATCTACAAGGAGTTTTTTGTCAGGTTCTTTCTGATATTCAGTAGTAGTAACCCGAATAAATGAATATGATAAATAAGGCTCTGCCCCACCATCGATATATTCATAAAGCCTTTCCTTTCCCTCGTAAGGGACAGGATCAGAAACCCTCTTCCATACACCGAGTGTTTTTGGGAGAAAATTATTCACCGAATACCCTTGTGTCTTCTTTTGCACAGGAAGTAGCTCTTGCTTTATTGTGGTCTGGGGTTGTATTCCTTCCACAACAATAGCAGCTGTCCCTAAAACAGGACACACCTTTTCACAAAATCCACATCCGATACAAACCTCCTCCCGGACAAAAGGCCTGCGAATCTCCCGTTGGTGTGCATCCACATAGGTATTAAAATGGATGGCCTTTGTAGGCACAGGACATACCTCTTCACATACACCACAATTAAAATCCTGCCATTCTTTCTCAAGTTCCGGAAGCCTTGCATAGCCTGCCCAGGGAATACACCTGTTATGATCAATCCGTGCCTTTCCCAGCGCAACCTGCCGCTTTTTGTCTAATTCCAGACGTTTGATAGCGCCTGATGGACACACTCGTGTACAGAGTACACACCCATAGTCGCAGTAACCAATCCTGGGTATGAGCTTCGGCGTCCACATACTTTCAATGCCGCCTTCCAACAATACCGGGTGTAAACCATTCGTCTTGCACACCTTCATACACTCTCCACAACGAATACAGCGTGCAATGAATTCCTCTTCATCCAAAGAGCCCGGAGGGCGAATAATGGACGTCTTTCCTTTATTCATAAACTTTGTATAGTTTAATTTTAACAATGGCGCTAGTGCTGCGCTGGTTAAACCAGTGAAGAGAAATGCCCTTTTCGACAGATCAATGGCATGTCTCTGTCCGGCCGGTTGTCTCATCCCAAAGGTAATGCTATTTTCAGGACATACACTTTGACACGACATACATAAAACACACTCGCCATCTCTGGTACCATGTCCATCGCTGACAATTGCCCCCATACCGCAATTTTCAACGCAGAGGCCGCAACTGGTACATGAAGAAGAAACGGTTCTTTTAAATAGTGCCCAGTCTGAAATAAGCGCAAAGAGGGCGCCCATCGGACACACATTCCTACACCAGTATCGCCGGTACACCACGCCAAAGGAAATGAGCCCGATAAATATAACAAGAAGGATTCCATGAGCCCTGAAAAAAGGCGCATGATAGGCAAAAAGAACGTATTGGGCGAGTATTTGAATGAAGGAGAAAAAGTATCCAATAACGGGAATGGTACCCAAGGAACCAAAAATACCGTTCACAAGATGAACAACATACGGGTGGATACTTATTGAATATGCACTGGTAGCAATGGAAATCGGATCAAACCACCCAACACACTGCCGTGTAAAAAGAAGGCTGATCAGGAGAAATGCAAGGAGATAGTACTTTACCCTGCGCCCATCGTAAATATTTTTCTGAGATTTTTTTCTGATGGGAGTAAAGAGGTGGTCGCTCAAATCAATCGTTGTTCCCAGCGGGCAAACCCATCCACAAAAAAAACGTCCAAAGGGAATACTGAGGAGTAATACAACAAAAGCAGGCCAATATTTTACAATGAATGTCTTTGCAGCCATCATTACCCCAATAGCAGAAAGCGGACTCATACGGAGGAATACATTGGCCGAAAGGTCTCTCTCTGTAAGGGGGTCTAAAAAGAGGAGCAGGTAAAGAAAGATGGAAAAGGATAGGAATTGTACGGTCTTCCGTAAGTAATACGGCCAATCGTTTCTAAAGTGTTTTTTTTGCATGAGTGTACTGAGCGAATTGACAGTTAATCCTTATCATTATCATTGCCCCTAATAAGTTTGCTATACTTAATAAAGTAATTACGCTTTGAGGGGAAAAAAGCTGTACTCTTTCTTGAATTGAAGTGAAATAGTACGTGAGAAGAATTCAAGTCAAAGAAAGGAGTAGAACCATTAAAAATAATAAAACAAAGAAGACGAAGAAAATCAACAGGAAAGTAACTATTTAGCTAAATGAAGTTGCGCGGGTAGTTTATCGTTCGACTGAGCTCACGACGAAGTCTCCCGCCAAATACCGGCAACAAGGGACCGGCGCCACATTATCGGCATTTAATAGTATGAGCGAAAAAATTTCAGTCGAAGAGAGTCGTCCATTAATGGGAAAACTTTAGCTTTTTAGTTGTATTTTTTTGCCAAATCAACAGGCTTATAGTACTGCTCAACAAAGACTTGTTTGATCCTTTTCAATTCCGGCTTTGGTAAATATGCCAAAAGCTCCCAGCTCATGTTGAGTGTCTCTTCAATCGTTCTATTTTCCTCTTCTCCCTGTAAAAGGAAAACCTTTTCAAATACCTCTGAAAACTTGATGTACTGCACATCGATTGACGTTAGTGCGAATTCTCCCAATACAACAGCCAGTTCCCGCGCATTCTTTCCCCTGGCATACGCCGCGTAGAGTTGATTTACCACGTCGGCATGATCTTCCCGTGTCTTATCCTTGCCAATCCCCTTGTCTTTCAGTCGTGACAGGGATGGTAAGACATCAACAGGTGGATAAACTCCCTGTGCATGAAGTAACCGGCTCAGGATAAGCTGCCCTTCGGTAATATACCCCGTCAGGTCCGGGATGGGATGTGTCTTGTCATCTTCCGGCATCGTCAAAATGGGTATTTGGGTAATCGAGCCTTTTTTACCTTTAATACGCCCTGCACGCTCATAAAGGGTGGCAAGGTCGGTATAGAGATACCCCGGATAACCCCGACGTCCCGGCACTTCCTTTCGTGCCGCAGAAATCTCACGTAATGCCTCACAGTAATTTGTCATATCGGTAAGGATAACCAGCACGTGCATATCCTTTTCATAGGCAAGATATTCAGCAACGGCCAACGCCATACGCGGTATGGCAATACGCTCGATAACGGGGTCGTCTGCCAAATTGATAAAAAGCACAGCACGTTCGATGGCGCCGGTGCGTTTAAAATCGGTAGTAAAATAATGAGACTCTTCAAAGGTAATGCCCATGGCTGCAAAGACCACGGCAAATTTTTCTTCGGACTGAAGCACCCTTGACTGGCGGGCAATCTGTGCCGCAATCTTTGCATGGGGAAGTCCTGCGCCGGAAAAAATAGGGAGTTTTTGACCGCGCACAAGGGTATTCATCGCATCAATGGCAGAAATACCTGTTTGAATAAACTCATTCGGATATTCACGCGCAAAAGGGTTCATCGGGTTACCGTTAATATTTACATACACATTGGGCATAATCGGAGGCCCGCCATCAATCGTCTCACCCGCGCCATTAAAAATTCTGCCAATAATGTCCGGTGATACACCAATCTCCATCCCCTTTCCCAGAAATTTTACCTTAATATTTTCTCTGGCAATACCCCGCGTTCCCTCAAATACCTGAACAAGCGCCTTGCCTTCTGAAATCTCCAATACCCTTCCCCGCCGTACCTCTCCACTGTCCAGTCTTATTTCAGCAAGTTCACCATACGTAACCCCCTCCACTTCCTGCATCAGAATAAGGGGGCCTATAATATCCCGCACATTCAAATATTCTTTAAACAATTATATCCCTCAATATTTTTTATTGGAAAAACGGATTGTGCTGTTTCTCGTGACCTATGGTGGTACAGGGGCCGTGTCCCGGATATACCATAACATGATCGCCTAACGTAAACAACCGTGTTTTAATTGATCGAATGATGTTATCATAGGAACCGCCATAGAGGTCTGTCCTCCCAATCGATCCAGCAAAGAGCGTATCGCCGGTAAATACGATATTTTCCATAAGAAGACATATACTGCCAGGGGAATGCCCCGGTGTATGAATCACCACAACTGTTTCATTTCCCAGGACAATTTTGTCGCCGTCTTTCAGTGGCCTGTCAACCTGAGGCATCGAAATCTTCGGAAGACCAAAGGCATCGGTTTGTTCATTTAAAGAGCGAAGGAGGGGGATTTCATCCTGGTGAATAAGGAATTTTGCGCCCGTTGATATTTGCATGGCGCTTATACCGCCCACATGATCAAAATGGGCATGTGTATTTATCATGTATAGCAAGGTTAGATGATGCTTCTTTAAGATATTCAAGATTTCATCGGGATTGCCGCCGGCATCAATAATAATTGCCGTCTTCTCTTTTTCAGAACCCAGCACATAGCAGTTTACTTCCAAAGGGCCAACGGTCAGCGTTTCAAAGATTATATCATTCATTTTCATGGTATTTTTGATATATTTTTAAAGTCTTCTGATTTCGAGAATTTGTTATATTTTATCAGTAATTGCGACTGTTTCAAAGCAATTTAATACTTACTATATTTATGCACAAATTAAAGACTTGCCTGAATTAAAATAAGATGTTAGCATAACGTAAAAAATTAATATACAAAAACATATCAACAAATAAAAATTGGATATTAAGGACAAAACTATAACCCTGTAAAATTTCCGGTTCAATTTGTGAGTATTTCCTGGAAATAGACCAGGACTCGAATCATTCTAGAACAAACAAACGTTAAGAGGTATAAAATGACTATAAAAACACTAAATAAAAAAGTTGGAGATATGACCGTAAAAGAACTTGAAAAACTTATTAAAGACACAGTTTCAGAGGTTATTGACACAGACCATGGACTTGAATTAAGACCAGAGGTTGAAAAAGAATTGAGGGAATCAAGAAAGCGGAAGGAAAAGGGAATAACGCTAGAAAAGGTAGTAAGGGAATTAGGACTTGAATAAATATCGTGTAATCATACTACCAAAGGCTTTTATTGAACTGTCAAATATTGACAAACATATTGCAAAGAAAATTATAAAAAAGCCTTTTTTCTAAAATAATATACGAGTCAATAGAGACACTCCCAAAAAAACCGCGATGAAACTGCTCGCATAGAAGCTTGTATTGTCATTGCGAGGGTTTTTCCCGAAAATAATCTTGTTTTTCATACCCCTTGAGAATTTGCGCAAAAAGCCTTATCTTACTTGTCATTGCTAGCCACAGCGAAGCAATCTTTCTCAAAATCCATAAAAAGAAGTGTTTCATCAGTCGTTCATCCTTCACAATGACACGACAGTAGCCTTTTTGCACAGACTCTATGTGCCTGCCCAACAGCAGACAAGGTGACTAAATAGAAAGATGCTTATAACAAAGTCAAAAAAAACACAAACAAAAGGGGCAGGTTTGAAACCTGCCCCTATGTTAAACTTACGATTACTTTATTACATACCTACATTATTACCTGCAATAGTAGATATAACACGGAAATCATTAAAAGCCGTTGACAGGACCTGGTACGTTGGTACCTGGGTAAGACCTACCATCCCCCAACCGACCATTATAACCCTGTCCCCATGCCCTTAACCGACCGGTTGATTTTCCTCCAACCGCGTGGTATGGACCACAAGCTACCGAAGTAGCTCCATTAAATCCTTTTACGCGCACAATGGTAAGTCTACTTGGATAATTCTGTCCATCGCCCAGTTCGCCTTCATAGTTTCTCCCGGTAGACCATAGAGCGCCATTTGCCTGTACAAAGAATGAGCCATAGTTACTCGCTGCAATATACACAATATTACTAAAGACACCACCCATTACAGGTGTCGCTGAAAGCTTATCTCCGGTAGACCCCGTGGCCAACTGCCCCCAATCGTCACTACCCCATCCAAATGCTAATCCATCTGACTTTATAGCAAGACTATGTCGACCTCCAGCAGTGATAGCACGAACATCATTGAGCCCATTCACCATTATAGGGGTTGTTTCCGGATTTCTTGTCCCGTCACCTAATTGGCCTCTTTCATTCAAGCCACATGCCCATACGGTGCCGTCTGATTTCAGGAAAAGGCTGTGACGTGGACCTGCTGCAATAGCAATGACGTCTTTGAAATTTACACCGCCGCCTACCCTTTGAGGAAGTGTCCTGGGAGTTACTACAGTCCCATCACCTAATTCACCATCGCCATTCCATCCCCATCCCCATACCGTACCATCTGACTTCAGGGCAAGTGCGTGGTATCCGCCAGCTGCAATAGCAACGACATTATTGAACACCACACCTACCTGAACAGGTGTGGACTTATTAACCGTTGATGTATCTCCCAATTGGCCTTCCGTATTTCTCCCAACTGACCATACCGTACCATCGGCTTTCAGGAAAATGGCAAATAATCCAGCGCCGCCTTCGTCAGTACCAAAAGAACTTACGGCAACCATATCCTTGAAGATGTTATTGAGACTACCAGCCGCATCTATGGCGTTGTTGTAGATACCTGTCCTTATCGGGGTATATCTATCACCGCCTGTTGTATCGCCTAACTGTCCATATCCGTTATACCCCCAACCCCACACGGTTCCGTCGCTTCTCAGCGTGTAACTTGAAGCATATCCTGCCTCGGCTCGACATGCGTAGCTTAGCCCTAGTACTTGAATTGGACTCCATTTATCGTAGCTCAAACCATCTCCCACTTCACTGTCGGCGTCATATCCCCACGCCCAGAGTGTGCCATTCTTTCTAAAAACAATACAATGATAACCACCAGAAGAAATAGTTTTAACGTCAGTAAAACCAGTACCTCCAGCGAGTACAAAAGCTTGCCTTCTGGTGTTGGTTCCGTCTCCCAACTCACCTTCAGCATTATGTCCCGATGTCCATATGTTACCTTCCGATGTTCTTACCATACTATGTTCCGCACCGGCAGCAACATCGGTTGCGCTGTTAAATGTTGTTAATGAGACTGGCGCCAAACGGTCAGTAAGGTCATTTACACCCAACTGACCTTCATCATTCCTTCCCCATGTCGATACAGTACCATCATTCTTAACAGCCAGACTATGAAAATCTCCTCCTGCTATGCCAATAGCACCACTTATAAGGCTTACTTGTACAGGGGTATTTTTTCCAATTATAGTCCCATCTCCTATTTGCCCGTTACTATTCCATCCCCACGCCCATACGGTACCGTCATTCTTAATAGCAAGACTATGGAAACTTCCACAAGCAATAGCCATAACGCCAGTAAGACCGCTCACTTGCACCGGAGTAAGTTTATCAATATTGGTGCCGTCGCCCAATTGACCATCACCATTATATCCCCATGCCCATACCGTACCATCCTTCTTCAAGGCAAGGGCATGCCATGCACCAGCATCGATTTGTTTAACGTTAGAAAGGCCACTTACCTGTACAGGCACACGTCCATCAGTAGTGCTTCCGTTTCCGAGTTCCCCATCACCATTATATCCCCACCCCCATACCGTACCGTCAGTCTTGAGCGCAAGGCTGAACCACCATCCACCGGCAACATTCATCACTTTGCTCAGTCCGCTTACCTTGACTGGGGAACTATCGTTTATTAAAGACCAGTTTCCCAACTGTCCAAATGCATTATATCCTGAAGCCCAAACCGTACCATCGGCCTTCACGAAAAGGGAATGAAACCTTCCCGCGTCAAAGGCTGTTATAATACCCGAAAGACCTTGCACACTTACCGGTTTGCTACTATTCTTCGTAGAATTATTGCCTAACTGGCCACTCGCGTTACTACCCCAAGACTTTACAGTATCATCAGCGCCTAATGCAAGGCTATGAGACGCTCCACCTGCAGCAACTGCGACCATGAGCTTAAGACTCGTTATTTTTGTAGGGGATGTTTTCGGCTTCGTGGTTCCATTTCCCAATTGTCCGCTGGCATTCGCTCCCCAAGCATATACAGTGCCATCCGCCTTTACTGCAATACTGTGGTCGCTGCCACCATCTATATCAACAATACCGGTCAACCCGGTAATCTTTGTAGGGGTTTTCGGACCTACATTGGTATTCCCTAATCCCAACTGCCCGTCGCTATTCGAGCCCCAGGCCCATACAGTACTATCAGTTCTTACTGCGAAACTAAAAGATCCTCCACATGCAATCTCAACAACCTTATCAAAACTAGCTACTGGCACGGGAATATTGCTATTGTTATTTGTTCCATCTCCCAGTTGACCATTTACATTCAACCCCCAAGCCATAATTGTGCCGTCAGACTCCAATGCAAGGCTATGAGATTCACCCGCTGCAATTGCAATGACTTTAGTCAAATCTTTTACCTGCACCGGAACATTACTTTTTGTATTCGTTCCGTCTCCCAGTTGACCTTTTACGTTAGACCCCCAGGCCCAGACTGTACCATCCGCCCTCAAGGCAAGACTATGAGATTCACCCGCTGCAATTGCAATTACATTAGGGACCGTGGTAACCCGTACTGGTTTCTTGCTGGCAGTCGAGGTTCCATTTCCCAACTGACCATCATCATTCAATCCCCACGCCCACACGAAACCATCTGACTTCAACGCAAGGCTATGTGATCCACCACCGGAAACGGCAATAACGCTATTAAGTCCGCTTACCTGAACCGGGGCTTTTCTATTCGTAGTGGTATTATCTCCCAGTTGACCTTTGTTATTTGCACCCCATGCTAATACCGTTCCATCAGACGATAAATAGAGACTATGATTATCTCCACATGATAAACGTGATACCACTGCCCTGTTTACTGCATATGAATTAACCGAAACACCGAATGTGGAAAATACAATCAACATGAGTAAATACCACATTGACTTATAAATTATTTTATTTTTCATTTTTCAAGTACCTCCTTGTAAAATTAACACGCCATTTTTCACCTGACAGGCGCTATAAAACCTGCCCAAACGCTAATAAATTCCTTTTTCAATTTAAGAAGTTTTACCTCCCTCCCTAATAAAGAAGATTCGAAAATTAGTCTTCTTGAAGAAGTTTTGATATGCCACTAAAATATTATAACTTAAATGTATTGATTTTTAAAATAAAATAGCCTAGACGACTTTTAAGATCAATGTCAAGTTTTAAAATACTTAACACAACAAAGCCGCAATCAAATCTCTTTTGTCGTGGGGATTATAGAAAACTTGTATAAAAAGAAGCTTTTGTCATCAGATCAGCAAAACCAGTTCCCAATTCATCAAATTTGAAATATTTCAGCTAACCTCTTGAAATAAAAGAAATTATCCTCAAAATAAGCGCAACACGTATAAATTATTAACTGAAAATAAATCTAAAAATATGGAATATTATATCTAAAATTGTTGACAAATAATAGGTAGTTGGTATAAGAAAACATTATGAATTTCATTCCAAAATATCATTTAGAAATTGGCAATTATGTAAAATACCTGGACGAAATCCTTCACAAGTGTAACAAGGGAATTGATTACTGCAAGCTTTGCCCGAATGAACTTATTTGCGCTGAACTGGAAAAGGACGATTTCGGACTCATCGGTCATACCCTGTCGGATATTTTAACGGCAATTCACTATGCCCTGGATAAAATTCCTGGTTATTTAGACATTAGCAAGAGAAGTGAACTGAAATCAGACATTCAACGATATATCCAGGAAACGTCCGCAAATGAAAGGGAGATGTGGGAAAACAAACTCATCCATGAGTTACTCGATAACAAACTTGCCAACCCATCTTTCAAGCCTCCGCCAAAAATAGGTGAAATCAGAACATTGCTTACCTATGATTCCACAATAAGCTTCTCTTTACCTGTAACGTGTCTCATCATAAAAAACAAGGACATATTCACTCGTAGTGATACGACAGAAATATCACATGAGGCGATAACGTTAAACAGTTTCCATGCTGTAAATCAGTGTCTCAGGGAAAATCACATAAATGTTGCGACCCATCCTGCCAGAGACCAAGCAAGGTGCTACCTCGAAATGAATACCCCTGAAATATTACATAAATGTAACCTCAACGACCTTGGACTTGCGGCTGCATTATGTTATTATTCATTGATTACACAATCTCCCGTACCTGGGAATATCGCAGTAACAGGCGGATTAGACAATCTGGGTAAAATACTTCCCGCAGACTTTCTTGATAGCAAAACAGAAACAATCTTCAGGGAATTGCATTTTATTGATACCATTATTACTACAGGGAATCCTTCGTTACATTTCCCCCTTCCAAAAGACAAAAATATATTCCATGTTAATGGTCTTGGTCAGGCAATCAGTATAGTATATAAAAAAGGATATTTAGGGTAATGAATAATACCATGAATTCAGAAATTGTACATGAGGTAAAAAATAGTAAATTTGGAACAATTGGTTATCTTGTTGTTGACCGTTTAATACAGGGAATGTCCATCGGCGGAGTACGCGTAGTACCGGCAATATCTTTAGTGGAATTGCAGCCTATCGCAAGAAGTATGACCTATAAGAATGTATTTATAAACAACAGAATAGGTGGCGCAAAGGCTGCGGTAATCATCAGTCGTGAAAATGAAAAACACCGGAGTGAAATTCTTTTTGAATTTGGAAAGGGTATATCTCCTTTTGTAAAAAGACAAATCTATTCACCAGGCATGGACATAGGAATTACACCAAAAGAGCTTCAAATCATCTACAATGGTGCCGGGGTAAAACGCAACGTATTATCATGGAAAAACCTTTCTCATGAATACTCTGCTTATTCCTGCTTTTATGCAACACTCGCTGCAGTTGCAAAAAACAACATATCCATACAAGACGTCACTTTCTCTATACAAGGCTTCGGAAGTTTAGGAAGCATATACGCCGAACTCATGGCAATGGCAGGGGCACGCCTTACTGCCGTTTCCAATATCTATGGCGGACTTGTCCATGAATGTGGATTCAATACCGGAGAGCTCCTGCAGAACAGATCGGCACATGGCGATAAATTTATTTTGTCATACGCAGGCGGTCAGCAGGTTTCTCACGACGTCGTCCTGGAAAAAGATGTAACCGTCCTGCTGCCGGCAGCAAGTTCTTTTGCAATCAACGATGGGAACTGGGAAAAAATCAGAGCAAATATCATTGTTAGCGCTGCCAATTGCCCCTTTTCCTATGATATTGAGAGGCGCTTGTTTCAGAAGGGAAAGTCGGTAATTACCGACTTTGTTGCTAATTGTGGCGGTGTGCTCGGTTCTGTTATAGATACCAGTGTAGATAAGGATGATATTGTGTATATTTTTTCAAACTATTATAAAAACAAAGTTGAAACACTGTTGAATCAATCACTACGTACCAATACCCCCATGGTAGATATTGTAATAACTGAGGTAGAAAAGAAAATCGAGAAGAAGTCTCACTCCTTTTGCCCGTCCAAAAAGCTGATTCGATACCCGTCGTATGCCCTGAAATTAATCCTGAAATTAATGCCGGATTCAGTCAAAAAATGGGTTTTACAAAGCAAATCACAAAAACACATCCGCCATTACGAAAGACTCTGGAAATAGCAATTCGTCTTAAGAGAACAACATATAATAAACGTCTTAAATACATTGACATGGAAATATCGTTACGAAGGCCTTGCTCGCAATGACAAGGGAGACAAACTTTTGGCATTTCAATATACTATAGTTTTATATTCTTTTCCGTTTAATGCACCTATCCAGTATATCCTCTGTGTAGTCGCCAAAAAGAGGACCGTTATTTATCTGGATAAATCCAATGCCCTGATATACAAGATTAACTTCAATCAGCACCGGCTCTCCATTTTTATTAATTGCAAGATCCCATGACGCCATATCGTAATACAACAATTGGCTATGGAGATCTTTTGCAAAGTTCAATAAAAAACTAAACTGTGGTATATGGACATCCCCAAATGCTGCACCCGTATAGGGATGTGTACGGTACTTATTATAGTACAGATCAATTGCAAACTGATTCAACGTGCCCTCTGGTTTAACGCCGCAGTGGTATCCGCCCTGTTCTTCGGTATAATCAACATAACTTCCTCTGTCTCCGAATTTCACAATGGATTTTACGGCATAAATATCGTCATCAATTCTCAGGGTTACAACCCTGAAGGTGTTTAATGAATGGGGATAAATATTTTTCAAAACGGTATGTTGATCCACAAATTCCTGAACCAAAAAATCTCTCGGTAGAATCTCTTCGATACTCTCAATAGTTATCAGTTGTCCGTTTGTATATATTTTCTGCTCATCAATTTGTATTTTAAATACATTTTTCGCCCCACTACTGTCAATGGATGGTTTTACAATATAATCGCCCAAATATTTTTTTAAATGATCGCTAACATGAGAACTCTTAATTCTTTCATAATTTCTATCGTAGTACTTACCATTGATATTTCTCAAAATAGTTACAGGTGTTCCGGAGTCTGCAAATAATTTGTCGTAATTGTTTTTGTCGACATAGGCAATGAAGAGATCTTTTCGGTTTAATTTCGGTTCAATAAATGTATAAAAGATTTCCTCTGGTATGTAACGGTAATCTTCAATTCCATTTACCGATATCCATGCCCGGCACCACAGGGTATTAATTTTAATGCCGTATTTTTCCCAGAAGGTTTTAATTTTATTATTCAAATCATCGTTCAGATGGAAATTATTGAGAAGATGATTATGTGCATATTTTTCCCTGATCTCTTTGGATTTGCTCTTTTTAAGTTTGATATATTTTAGCCAGTTTATTAACATAATAGACAACTGTTTTAATTTTTCAAAGGAGCATACCGGTGTTAAAATTACTATCTGCCACATTTCTTGTTTTCCTTTTCATTGCGCAACCAGGAATAGCCAATGCCAACTGGGATTTACCAAAAATGTACAAAACGCCTTTTAATAAAATCGACTACCTAACAAGTCAGACGGCAGGCATCGGTTCTGGCCGTCCGGGCACTGAAGAGTTTCTCAACGCCGATGTAATCATCAAGCTTAAAGATGATGATAATTTTTACGGATTTAGCTTGAGTTACAGTAACGTATACGGCCCGGATAAGGCGCTTTTCGATACCCTCATGGCAGCGTTTATTTACAATCTCTCTGTGGAAATCACCTATTATGAAAAAGCGGGAACAAAACAAATTGTAAAAGTAACTGTAAAAAAATAAAATTTCACGCTTTCATAACTTCACCGTCAGCCCCTGGGCCATCTTGATTTCCACGTCATGGTTAATTGTCCACGCCGTACGATGAGTTACCACATCAATCAAGGTGCTGGCTGACGGCAAACCTGTCCCACTCTTTTTTACGCCACCAAAGGGCAAATGCACCTCTGCGCCAATGGTGGGCAGGTTTACGTATCCAAGACCATACTCGCAATCCTCCCGAATCCTTCGCGCCTTCCGGAAATCCTCCGTAATCACCGCACATGACAGGCCGTAATCAGTATCATTATGCACCTCTATTGCCTCGTCAACATTCTTCACCGGAATGATCGCCACGTGAGGGCCAAAAACCTCCTCGCGGAGTACACGGCTCTTTGAGTTATTACGCATACGATAGACAAAAGGAGACATAAAATAACCTTTTCTGTACAGCCCGCCGTCAAGCCTGCCGCCATCCAGGAGCACCTCTGCGCCCTCTTTTCTGGCGAGCTCATTATACTGTGCAATTTTATCCATAGCGGCCTGATTGATCACAGGCCCCATAAATACATCTTCATTCAGGGGATCACCAATCTTTATTCTTTTTGTTGTTTCGGCGAATCTCCTTTCAAATTCAGCCAATACCTTCTCATGCACAATCAATCGGCTGGCAGAAGTACAGCGCTGACCTGATGTCTTAAAGGCGCTGATGATAGCAGCATTCACGGCAATATCAAGATTGGCGTCATCGAGGACTATCAGCGCATTTTTCCCCCCCATCTCACAGGCGCACATCTTATTATGAAAACCGGCGACAATCTTCTTTATCTCAGAACCAGTATCATTTGAGCCGACGAACAAAACGACATGGGTATCCGGATGCCTTACCAAAAGATCGCCACAACCGCCGTGGACCACATTGATAACACCCGGTGGAAAACCTGCCTTGTGCGCATATTCAGCGATCTTCTGTGCGGTACATGCGGTCTCCCGGGAAGGCTTAAGAACAACGGTGTTTCCCTCAACAACCGAAGGACATATCAGCCAAAGGGGAATGGCAAAGGGAAAATTCCATGGGGTAATTGCCGCTACAACACCTTTGGGTTTTCTCCGCATGAAAGCGTCTTTACCGGGGATCTCGGAATCGATCACATCGCCATGCGGCATCCGCACGGTACTAAACACATATTGCACCATGTGGATGCCCTCAGTCACGTCGGCACGACCCTCAATAATCCCCTTTCCGCATTCCTTCGTCACCAACCGGGATATCTCCTCATGGTCTTTTTTAATCAATTGGGCAAATTCATCAAAATACTCGCCCCGTTTTATACGTGATAATTTTCTCCAACCCTCGTACGCGTCCTGCGCTGCACAAACGGCGACATTAACATCTTTTTCTGAAGAAAGAGGAAAAATGCCTAATACCTCATCAATGTTGGCAGGATTCCTGCTTTCGAACCGGTCGACAGAAGCGCCATCAACAAATGCCCCGTTAATATAATTTTTCCCTTCCATAGTTCTCCAGCCTCCTTGTTAAAATATTTGCACGGAATTTTTATTTTAAAAGACCTCATTTGAGGTTGACGAGAATTACGACCGCACCAATACGGTTATATAAAATTGTAAAGTTTTTTGATATACTGATTATTGTTACCAAATTGTGGCTAAACAATCAATTAAATATCAAAGTATTCTGTCATTCCAATCAAAAGGCTCAATTGATAATTAGCGTGAGATATTTCTCTCACTATTGCCACAAAAATAATCGTACCTATTTACCAAATAAAGTAGAGCGGGTTGGTTTATCCCCCGCCAAATCCGACCACAAGGGATCGGCGCTACATTACGATTGCTACAAAAAAACAATCATAATTTTGTTGACGGCAAGAGGCGCTTTGTTATAGTGTATTTTAATATAAGGCATTTTTATCTCGTTTCATTGTTAGAAGAGGAGGTTGGCCATGTTAAAATATAGTTTACTCTGTCTTGTCATATCAGCGGCGCCTGTTACGACAGCCTTTGCAGCAGAAACTCAAAACGTGTCACCAACAATTGTATGGGAAAAAACTTTCGACGATGCGGCTACAAAGGCAAAGAGTGCTGAAAAGCCCGTACTTCTCGACTTTTTTTCTCCCACCTGAACAGGGTGCAAAACCCTGGGTACCGTGACGTACCCTGATGCCGCAGTAGCAGACTTTATTAATAACAATTTCATTCCCTTACAAATCAATGTACAAAGCGGCTCGGAGCTTCCCGGCAAATATCGGGTGTTCTGGACGCCTACCATCCTCATTTTGAATTCGCAGGACACTGAATATTATCGTTTTAATGGCTTTTTACCACCCGATGAATTTATCCCGCAATTGCAGTTCGGACTGGGTAAGATGTCACTGGAAATGCAGAATTTCAAGACTGCCAGTTCCAGGCTTAAGTTGGTGGTGGATAAATATCCCCGGAGCGACATTGCCCCGGAGGCGCAATATTGGTTTGGCGTTTCAGAATACAGGGCAGCCCATAATGTGGATGCGCTGTTAAGTGCGTGGAGGAAGATTAAGAAGGATTATCCCAATAGCATTTGGGCAAAGAAGGTATCATATGTAAAGGATTAGAGATATACTACGATGAAGAAGGACTAGAAATAAATGGTGTAAACGGCTCAATTGATGATTGGCGTGAGATTCTTCTCCCACTGTTGCGAATTGAAAAATAATTAGATTGGATGAAACCTGTCCTGAATTTATCGCGGAGCGAATCACACCCAACAAAAAAGGCATTGATGGGTTCGCTCCGCTTAACCCATTCTTATATTATCCTTTCCTTCAAGTAGCTTTTATTTTTTTGGTGGTGGCGGCGGTGTTGGTTTTGGCTTGTTAACCTGAATAACTGGAGGTCTATTATACCCGCCCTTAATATTTGTTGCTTTGTCCGGCGTTTTAACAATGCCAGTTAATCTTTCTTCTTTAGTGCTCATTTATGTTTCCTCCTGTATCTTCTCTTGCACTAGAATTATCTATTAAAGTAAATTCAATAGATTCGATATTGTCTTTTTTAACTAAGAATAATCCATGAATTTTTAGGTCAATATATTTACCTTCATCATCTATCCAGGCGGCATCATACAAATACAAGCAACCTTCTTCAGGATTGTTTGAATAGTACATAGGCCACCCAAATACTCGCCTACCATCCGCAAGGTTTACAATCACATATCGTTTTTGTTCGGTGAATACATCTAACCAAACTGTTTCACGAGCAGTTTTGTTTGTTATTTTAAGTTTACGAAAAGCTTCATGTGGATGTCTGTTGTAGATAAGAACCCCAATAAAAGTGGTATAAGAATGGAAAGAATTGCAACTGGTATAACAACACTTGAATTATATGAAACTGAATAAGTAGTCCTGCTATTAATTTGGTCTGAATGTATTAAAACGGGATTTTCTCCATTTACCACTGATATAACTACATAAATAAAGAGTGTCTTCTCCCTATCGAGTGGGTAAAAATGATCCATTTTTGTTCTGAATTAGATATCAGGCAGCATGCAGGTCAAGATTTTGATCCGGAGATATTCTTCGTCCCGAAGACCATAAGCCCGACGTTGAATGACCCTGATTTTGTTGTTCAGACCTTCGACGAATCCGAGCGAAACCTTATTCTCTGGTTTACAGAAGGCGGCAATGCCGTCCCAGTGGCGTTCAACCAGTTCTGCAAACTTCTCATACGGTTTAAGTCGTTGCCATTTTAACGAGGCCTTCCAGTTATCAAAAAACTTTCTGGCCCAGGCCTCTGACGTGTAGCTCCATAGCTGCCCGAACGTTTCTTTGAGGACATAGGCAGTGTTCTGTCGCTTGTTGGCAGCCAGAAGCGTCTTTAATGCCTTTCTCCCGTCTATCGTGAGATTCTCACGATGAGAGAGGAGTGTGTATTTCTGGCCTTTAATGAACTTACGACCTTTGCCAGTCAGTCTGGCATATTCGCTCTTTCTCACTTTGTCCAAGGCATCGTTCAGATGCCTCATAACATGAAACTTATCGTAAAGGATGGCAGCCTGTGGTGCGTGCTGACGGATAGAGTTCTCAAAAGCCTTCCACATATCCATAACTGCAAGCCGTATTTTCCTGGCTTTGTGCAGCCCAAGCCCGTCATAGAAGAGATTCATACTCTCTTCTGAACGCTCTTTGCCACCAAACCAAATCGCACGCTTCTTCTCAAGATCACTTACTACGATGCGATAATTATGTCCTTTGCGAATAGAAATTTCATCAATACCGATTACCCCGGGACTTGGTTTTCCGGCACGGCGGAGTTTCTCCCGCATGTATTGCTCTTCGAGTTCCTTGACAGTCTTCCA
>JAHFOW010000191.1 GCA_023261465.1 Planctomycetota bacterium | reverse complement strand
TTTAGGTTCGGTGACAATATCGATCTTCGGTATAACCGTTTTCTGCACTTGTACAACATTCGCCTTTTCTCCCACCTGTTTTAAAAGGTGGTTTACCGAGGCGTCCATTTTTCTCAGGAACGAATTTGGATAGACACCTATCCAGAAAATCATAATGATAATGGGTATTAATATAACAACTTCTCTTTTATTAATATCCTTTAATGTTTTGTTTTCTTCATGAGTTATTTTTTCGAACATAACCCTCTGAAACATCCAGAGCATGTAAACAGCCGCAAGGATAATGCCCGATGTCGCCAGAGACGCATAGAGTATCCTCGATTTAAAAGTCCCAACAAGAATGAGAAACTCCCCAACAAAACCATTCAACCCCGGGAGTCCAATAGAAGAAAAAGTAACGATCAAAAAAAATGTAGCCAAAACAGGGATTTGTTTCGTAAGTCCTCCGAAATCAGCAATCATACGGGTATGCCTTCTCTCATAGAGCATTCCAACAATAAGGAAGAGTGCGCCGGTGCTGAGACCGTGATTAATCATCTGGATAATACCGCCCTCGATACCCTGTATGTTAAAGGCAAAAATACCCAGCATAACAAAACCCAGATGACTCACGCTGGAATAGGCAACAAGTTTTTTCAAATCATCCTGAACCATAGAAACCAAGGCGCCGTAGATAATACCAACGACGGCCATCCACGAAATTACCGGAACGAATGCATGGCTTACCTCAGGGAACAGAGGCAGACAGAAACGCACAAAACCATACGTCCCCATTTTCAGGAGGACGCCTGCCAGAATCACACTCCCCGCCGTTGGCGCTTCTACGTGGGCATCAGGCAGCCATGTATGAAAGGGAAACATGGGCACTTTGATAGCAAAAGCCAGAAAAAAAGCCAGAAACAACCAGAATTGTACGGCATAAGAGAGGTCGAGCCGGTAAAATTCCAGGAGGTTAAAGGTATATTCACCCGTTACCCGGTGATTCAAAAAGTACAGGGTAATGATGGCCAAAAGCATAAAAACACTACCCACCATCGTGTACAGAAAGAACTTTACCGCCGCATAGACCCTTCTTGGTCCGCCCCAGATGCCGATGAGGAGGTACATGGGAATCAACATGAGTTCCCAGAATACGTAAAATAAGAAGAGGTCAAGAGATGTGAAAACGCCAATCATCCCCGTCTCGAGCACCAGCATGGCAATCATGTATTCTTTTACATTTTTGGAGATATACCATGAGGCCAGGAGCGCAAGAGGGGTAATAAATGTCGTCAAAAGTATCAGAAACAGGCTAATACCATCAATTCCCACATGATAAAATATGCCGAAGGAAGGTATCCACGGGAGCTTTTCAACAAACTGCATTTCATACGTGCGTCCATCGAAACCAAAGTATAGGGGAATGGATACAAAAAACACCACAACCGACACCAGCAGTGTCGTAATCCTGATCAATTCCAGCCGTTTCGAATCAATCGAAAGGATAAAAAACACCCCGACGATGGGAAGAAACGTTATGAGTGAAAGAATAGGTAAAGACATCCAGATACTCCAGAATTACGAATTTCGTTATTTAGCCACGAATAAACTCATCTGCCAAATGCAGCAAGCGCCATAATAAAGATACAACCGAGCACAATGTAAAAGGCATAATTGCGTACATATCCGGTTTGTAAGTATCGCAAGATATTGCCAAACCATCCGACAAGACGCGCGACACCATTCACAGAGCCGTCAATCATCATAGCATCCACACGCTTCCATAAGAGAAGAGAACCTTTTTTGACTGAATTTACAAAGAGCGCATTGTAAATTTCATCGATATAATACTTATTCAGAAGGATTTTATAAATCAGGCGATACTGTCCTGCCAGTTTTTGGGGCAATTCAGGTTTTTTAACATACATTTGATACGCCAGCCCGATACCGGCAACTGCAATTGCCGTTGAAATCACCATCATTAAATAAGGATGCCCTTCACTTTGATGAACGGCAGCGCCTGACATGGAAATTTCAGCATGTCCATGACCACCGAACACGGGGGACAAAAAACTATCAATGGCGCTTGCGCCGGGAAGCCCCAGAAATCCTCCGCAGAATGAAAGTCCTGCAAGTATCATGAGGGGCATGGTCATGTTCTTCGGCGATTCATGGAGATGTTCCATAACGTGATGATCTACCCTCGATTTGCCGTGAAATGTCATAAAGAGTAAACGGAACATATAAAATGCCGTGAAAAAGGCAGCCAGGGCAGCAATCGACCAATATACGAAATTACCGTGAACAAGGGATTCCAGCAGGATTTCATCTTTGCTAAAAAATCCTGCAAAGGGCGGAATACCTGCAATGGCTACCGTACCTATCAAAAACGTCTTATAAGTAACAGGGATGTGCTGTTTAAGCCCCCCCATCTTTCTCATATCTTGCTCGCCGGAGAGGGCATGAATGACGCTGCCAGAACCCAGAAAAAGCAATGCCTTAAAAAAGGCATGGGTCATGAGGTGAAACACACCTGCAGAAAATGCCCCAACGCCACAGGCCAGAAACATATAACCGAGCTGGCTAATGGTCGAATAGGCGAGCACCCGCTTGATATCGTTTTGCACCAGTCCGATAGATGCGGCAAAAAGAGCGGTGACCGCTCCAATACCGGCAACCACGGTCATGGTAAAAGGCGACAGCATGTACAGGACATTGCACCGTGCAATCATATAGACGCCCGCAGTCACCATGGTTGCAGCATGGATTAAGGCGCTGACCGGCGTCGGTCCTTCCATAGCGTCCGGCAGCCAGGTATAAAGAGGAATCTGAGCAGATTTACCCGTTGCGCCCATAAATAATAAAAGGGTAATTATCGTTATGGTAAAATTACCCACGGCAAAACCGCCCTCTGAAGCTGCATGAAAGACCTCAGTAAAATCAATCGTATGAAAGGTTAAAAAGATAAGCATAATTCCAAGGGCAAATCCAAAATCACCGACACGATTCACGATAAAGGCCTTCTTTGCCGCATCCGAGGCAGATTTCTTCTCAAACCAGAATCCTATGAGCAGGTAAGAACACAGACCCACAGCCTCCCATCCAATAAACATAAGGAGGAAGTTGTTGCCCAGGACGAGCAATAACATGGAGAAGGTAAACAGATTCAGATAGCAAAAATAACGGTGGTATCCCTTGTCCTCATGCATATAGCCGATTGAGTAAATATGGATGAGAAAGCCAACCCCGGTAACAACAAGGATCATAAGAGATGATAAAGGGTCTACCTGTAAACCAGCAGCGGCTTTAAATGAGCCGGATTCAATCCAGTTGAACAGTTGTTTTTCAAACAGACGTGCTTCAGGGGGAAGGAGCACAAGCCCGCAAAATACCAGTATGGCGATAAAAAAGGACAAGCCAATTGCGCCACAGGCAATGTAGCCAACGGTATCTTTTTTTAATCTTTTGCCGAGCAATCCATTAATAGCTGCCCCGATTAAGGGAAATAACAAGATTAGTCCAACAAGATTGAGCATGGAACTCCTACCATTTCATGATGTTCATATCATCAATGTTTACAGTTTCTTTATTCCTGAATAAGGCAACAATAATTGCCAGACCCACAGCAGCTTCAGCCGCGGCAACTGTCATAGTAAAAAAGACAAACAACTGACCCTGCATAGAATTTAAATAGTGCGCAAACGCCACAAATGACAGGTTAACGGCATTCAGCATGAGTTCTACGCACATAAAGATTACGATAGCATTTCTCCGTATAAGCACGCCAATAACACCCAGGGTAAAAAGGATTGCGCTCAGTACCAGATAGTGAGTAATGGTAATCATATTAAATTTTCCTCTTGGCCAACATAATAGCCCCAATGGCAGCTACAAATAAGAGAACAGATGTAATTTCGAACGGGAGCAAATAATCGGTAAACAACAAATTACCCAGTAGTTTTGTATTTCCAACATTATTAATGTAAGCAGTGGTATATTCACCTTGCTTGCCTTGCAGAAGTTTTGATTTCAGAACTATACACAAAACGGCAAAGAGGGCAATGCCTATGAGAATTGCAGGTATTTTCTGGTACGGCAACGCATCCTTTTTCTCTTGTCCGATATTGAGATTTAATAACATGATCACGAAGAGGAAGAGCACCATGATTGCACCTGCATAGACAATCATCTGGACCGCCGCAATAAACTGCGCTTCAAGAAGGATATATAGTACCGCAATGCATACCATCGTCTGAATGAGGTACAAGGCGCTGAAAACAGGATTCTTTTCAAAAATAAGGTAAACGCCGGTACACACCGCAATGGTTGCTACAATATAAAATAAATATACTTCCATAATTATTTAACCACGACTAGATTAAATTAGAGATATGAACAACTCCGTTTGTCCATGCTGTCCATATACCATTGAATTTCTAAACTCCTGATTAAGACGCACTACTCAACAGTTTCCTCACTGACGGCTTTAAGCCTCTCTTTGAGCAAATTCTCATTCATAACACCAACCCGTCGCGCCAGCCTCTGGAGCATAGCTGCTGCACAAGGCGGTATATTGGTGATGCACTTCAAACAAACGCTTCTATTCACACATACAAGTTCACAATCTGTTACAGCCTCTACAGTCGCAGTTCTCGGCTTATCCAGGAGTATCGACATTTCTCCAACAGATTCTCCCGGCCCAAGTTCCGCTAATATGACGCTCTTGTCATTAGCCTTTTTGGTAATCCGCACATTGCCGGACACAACGACAAACACCTCTTTTCCATCTGCGCCTTCGCTGAAGAGTACCTCTCCTGCTTTCAGGAATTTATGGTCTGCTGTCTTACAACCTGCCTCCATAATATTACTCCTTAAAAAAAATTAACGTGAGAACTTGTGGTTATATAATGAGGCTATATCATTGCCCCTTTCTTTTCCTTGAAAGTTCCAGTAATTTTTCCTTATCAAAAATTTCCTTGTTCTGATAAGACGACAGTTCAAAGGTATCCCGAAGGATTATCGCCCGTACCGGGCACGCCTCTTCACAAAACCCGCAGAAAATACACCGGAAGGCGTCCAGTTCATAAACTTTTGGATACCGTTTGTGCGTTGTTTCATCCTCTGCCCCTTCAACGGTAATACACTGAGAGGGACAAACCCTGGCGCAGAGTCCGCACGCCACACACTTTTCCTTTCCATCGTTATCAATTTGCAATTCCGGCAATCCGCGAAACCTGTTTGCAAGCTTCGGGCGTTCTTCAGGATACTGTACTGTTACGCAAGTACCCGGATTCAAAAAACGTTTGAGCGTGAGCGCCAACCCCTTTATGAACGGCAAAATCATACTCATCCCTTTATCACCATAATAAGCCCTGTAATTAATATATTAAAGAGCGAAAGGGGCAGCAAAAACTTCCATCCAAAATGCATCAGCTGATCATACCTTAGCCGGGGAAACGTTGAACGTATCCAGATAAAGAAGAACAAACAAAATGATACTTTTAACATGAACCACACAACGGGCGGGAGGTAAGGTCCATGCCAACCACCCAGAAAAAAGGTCACGGCAAGCGCTGATACCGTAATCATATTGGCATATTCTGCCATGAAAAACGTGGCAAATTTCATACTGCTGTATTCTGTATGGT
>JAHFOW010000190.1 GCA_023261465.1 Planctomycetota bacterium | reverse complement strand
GTATCTTAAAAAAATACAGCATAGCCGCGCTTAACGGCCCCACCATAACAGAGCAATCTCTGGCAAAAATATCACCTCATTCCACTTCTTCACAAGGGGAAGATGGAGAGGGGGTAAAAACTTCTTCCCAAAAAACAAAGTTACAGCATAATACAATAACATCCGTTTATAACGATAACAATCGCTTTGTTTTGGGAACGAAGCAAGGAAAATTTTTGTCAGTCTCAATCACCTTTACGGAGTCCTTCGATAAAGGAAAGCGGACTATTGTTCCTGAAATATTCGAGGATGATACCTTACTTGCCGACGATGGGGAAAAAGCGCTCAAGGTCATTGCTTCCAGAAAAGACGATAGCGCAACCGTTACTGTAGCTTATACAGAAGACGGCCGATTATTCCTCATATCCTCAGAAACCGAAAAGACGCTCTTTGGTCCGGGTGAAAAAAAGGAATTAAAAAAGAATATTATGGAGCTTATCACGGGACAAAAAAAGAATACGACACGTGCGTCGGATAGCTCATCAATAAATTCCCCGGGACAGCAAAATGAGGGAGAAATCACTTCCCTGGTAGTGGACCACTTTATGGAAAACCTTTATGTTGGCACATCTTTGGGAGAGATATTTCATATCAATGTGAAGGACAGGGAAAACCCCTTCCTTGTGGAGAAGGTGAAGGTTTCTAACGAGGCGGTAACTGCTTTAGGTTTTTTGTTGGGAGATGTCTCACTCGTCGTTGGCGACCATGGTGGCGGTGTAAACGTCTGGATGCAAGTTAGAGAGGAGGGTTCTCTTACAGGATGGGCTCTAAAAAAAATACATACCCTTGAGTCTCACCGTGCTTCTGTTCTCGCTATTGCTTCTTCTTTAAGGGATAAGGGTTTTGTAACAGCGTCATCTGACGGGACAATTCATCTTAACCATGCAACATCTGAGCGGACACTCTTGACCCTTGAGACAAAATATATTCCCACGGCTCTTGCCTTTACACCGAAGGCGAACGGCATCTTCGTGGCTGATTCAGAAAGTGCCCTGTTCCAGTGGGTCATCTCGAACCCGCACCCTGAAATAACGTTTAAAACGCTTTTTGGGTCGGTATGGTATGAAGGTTACGAAAAACCAGAGTTTGTCTGGCAATCTACCGGCGGTACAGATGACTTTGAACCAAAGTTAAGCCTTGTTCCCTTAATCTTCGGCACAATAAAAGGAACTATCTATGCCATGTTTATTGCAGTTCCCATTGGTATTTTTGGGGCTCTTTATACATCCCAATTTCTCCATAAATCATTTAAAATTATAAAGCCCGTTATTGAGCTTATGGCAGCGCTCCCAAGCGTAATCCTGGGATTTCTTGCCGGATTATGGCTTGCGCCACTTATGGAAAGGATATTTCCTGCAATAATTATCATGCCATTTTTTATCACACTCTCTATTGTCATAGCCCTTTTGATTTGGAAATTTCTGCCGGTTTTTTGGAAGGGACGGTACAAGCATGGAGCAGAGGCGCTGTTTTTGATACCTTTTATCATTGCCGCCATATATACATCTATTCAGTTTGGCGGGGTCTTTGAGTCCTTCTTTTTGGGAGGGGATTACAGAGAATGTTTTTCAAACATCCTCGGATTAAAATACGATCAAAGGAATGCATTAGTCGTTGGCTTTGCAATGGGTTTTGCCGTAATTCCTCTTGTTTTTACCATATCTGAAGATGCCGTGAGCAATGTCCCCAACAGCCTCATATCGGCCTCACTGGCGCTTGGCGCCACCCCCTGGCAAACCGCCGTCAGGGTGGTGCTTCCGACCGCAAGTCCGGGAATTTTTTCGGCCGTCATGATTGGTTTTGGCAGGGCGATTGGCGAGACGATGATCGTTCTTATGGCTACAGGTAATACCCCTATCATGGACTGGAATTTGTTTAATGGATTCAGGGCGCTTTCTGCAAATATTGCGGTTGAGATACCAGAGGCGCCGTTTGGGGGAACTCTTTACCGTGTGCTTTTCCTGGCTGCCCTGCTCCTTTTTGTGACGACGTTTATTGTCAATACCTTTGCTGAAATGGTAAGGCAAAGGATGAGAAGAAGGTATGGCAAGCTATGAAGAAGTTTTTTAGAACGGTAGATCCTTATATATGGATGACTGCAGGCACGTTATCAATCAGCCTATTGATGATATGCGGTTTGGTCATTCTTATCATGGTAAACGGATTTGGCATATTCTGGCCTCGCAAGATTGTTGAGTTCAGGCTTCGGGATGACTCCATAGTTTTGGGAGAAATTGCAAAAAGGGAATCTATACCTCACAAAAAAGACGCATATCGGACAAAATTGAAAGTCGGCAACAGAGATGTTTATGGTATGGACTTCAGGTGGATAGATGATGCAGATATTGTATCCCAAAACTACCCGGCGACTGCCCTGGTTATTGAAAGGCGTGAGTGGGGGAATATGTACAGTTTTTTAAAAGGCCTGAAACAGGATGATAGTATCAAACCATTAGACTTAAAAGATATGGCGCCCTTGCTCAAAGAGAGCCAATCCTTTTTCAAGAGGATAAGGCATATAGAAAAAAAGGAAATCGGGAATATAAACTACCACATGGAAAGATGCCGTCTGGAATTGAAGCATTTGATGAAATTACAGCCTTCCGAAAAGGTTCAAAAAAATATTGAAGATATGCGTGCCAGGATGGACAACCTTGAAAAGACATACAAGGAAAAGGAAGACATGCTTACTGCGCTTTATACCAAGGCGAAGGAAAAAGAAGTTGTGGTACATCTTGCCGATGGCACAGAAAAGACTATATCTGTTTTTCAGATTATTCGCGTCTGCGCCCCCAATGAGATGGGAATTTTTTCCAAAATTGGTTTTTACCTGATGAAATTCTGGGAATTTGTGTCGGATGAACCGAGGGAGGCAAATACTGAAGGTGGTATTTTTCCGGCAATCTTTGGAACAGTTATGATGGTGCTCATTATGAGCGTTATCGCTGTACCACTTGGTGTGTTGACCGCAGTCTACCTCAAGGAATATGCCAGCGATAATATTGTTTCCAGACTTGTTCGAATATCCGTTAGCAACCTCGCAGGCGTTCCGTCCATTGTATTCGGGGTTTTTGGTCTTGGCTTTTTTATCTATCTTATTGGCGGGAATATAGACAAGCTGTTTTTCTCGGAAGCCCTGCCAACCCCTACCTTTGGAACAGGTGGTATTCTGTGGGCATCTCTCACCTTGGCGCTTCTGACGGTGCCGGTGGTTGTGGTTGCTACAGAAGAAGGGTTGTCTTCTGTTCCAATCTCTATAAGAGAAGGTTCTTATGCACTTGGCGCTACCAAGATTGAAACCCTTTGGAAGGTAGTGCTTCCCCAGGCGACTCCTGGTATACTTACGGGTACAATTCTGGCTATGGCAAGGGCTGCCGGTGAGGTTGCGCCTCTTATGATTACCGGTGTTGTGAAACTGGCGCCTTCCCTTCCGCTGGACCACCGTTTTCCCTTCTTACATTTAGAAAGAAAATTTATGCACCTGGGATTTCATATATATGATGTCGGATTTCAATCCCCAAATGTTGAAGCGGCAATTCCCATGGTCTACACTACTACCCTTGTGTTGCTTTTTACGGTGCTCGTGTTGAATCTTGCCGCAATACTGGTGAGAAATAAGCTTAAAAAACGGTATCGTACGACTGCGCTCTAGACATTTATGGGATAAAGTTAAATAAAGCGGTAAATATTACCAAAGGCGGCATTCTGGAGAGAGAAGATATTGTTGAGTTCAAAAGTTTGATAAAAGAAAAAAATATTTATTATGGCAGAAAGAATGATCGTACCTGAACCAATAGTTAACATTACAGACCTGGACCTCTATTATGGCAAAACCAGGGCATTGAAGAGAATAAACCTTGATGTTTCAAAAAAGAAGATAACCTCTTTTATTGGACCATCCGGATGCGGAAAGTCTACATTGATACGGTGTTTGAACCGTATGAATGACCTCATTGAAAACGTAAGAATAGAAGGGACCGTTAAGATTGATGGCCAGGATATCTATGCTCCCACTGTCGATGCTACAGAACTGAGAAAAAAAGTGGGCATGGTTTTCCAGAAACCAAACCCTTTTCCAAAATCCATTTATGAAAACGTAGTATATGGGCTCCGCATACAGGGTATTCACAAAAAGAGTATCCTGGACGAACTCTGCGAAAAGGCCCTTAAAAAAGCCGCTCTTTGGAATGAGGTAATGGACAGACTCCATGCGAATGCCCTTGATCTTTCCGGTGGCCAGCAACAGCGGATTTGTATTGCCAGGACAATAGCTATAGAACCAGAGATTGTACTCCTTGATGAGCCATGCTCCGCCCTCGACCCCACCGCCACAGCAAAGATAGAAGACATGCTCGTCGAACTGAAGCAGGATTACACCGTAATCATCGTTACTCATAATATGCAACAGGCAGCCAGAATATCGGACTACACAGGCTTCTTCATGCTAGGCGAACTTGTTGAATTTGACGTTACAACCGAGATGTTCACAAACCCGCGGGAAAAACAAACAGAGGACTATATTACAGGAAGGTTTGGTTAAAGTCTTCACGGTTATTCCATTTCCTGAGGATGCTTAAAAAGCGATCATTTTTTATTAAAAATTTGAATACTGAACGGAATATATTATGACACGAGAAGCTTATCACAAGGCATTGCAAAATCTTCAGGCAGAAGTGATGGAGATGGGCGAAATGGTGGAAAATGCAGTAAAAAAATCAGTCGAGGCGCTTCAAAAGAGAGACAAAAAATCATCAGAAGAAATTATAAGGAATGACCTCTTCATAAACAAGAAGCGGTTTGACATTGAAGAAAAATGCCTTTTTCTCATTGCGACACAACAGCCCATGGCCGTTGACCTGAGGACATTAGCGGCCATATTGAGTATTATAACCGATCTGGAACGCATAGGTGATCATGCTGAAGGGAATGCCAAAATAACTATTTTGATGGGTGATGAACCTCTGGTAAAGCCCCTGGTAGACATACCCAGGATGGCGGATATAGGACTATCTATGCTGGATAAGTCTCTTAAGGCATTTGTTCAAAGAGATGCAGAAACAGCAAGACTTATCTGTAATGATGACGATATGGTGGACGCCCTCCATGACCAGATATATAAAGAGCTCCTGGTCTTCATGATGGAGAATCCCAAAGTAATCCGTATGGCTACGTATCTCACCTGGATATCACATAATTTAGAACGCATTGCCGACAGGGCAACGAACATCGCTGAAAGGGTGGTATTTATGGTTACCGGAAAAATGGAAGAACTCAATGTCTCAAAGTACTAATAGTTTTGCCTTACTTATATTAAACGCAAAAATAAAATGACGTAGGGCAAGGCTTTAGCCTTGCTATAAGCAGCCAGGAGAGAGGATTTAGGGGTGATTTAAAAATACTTGCAAAGACTCAACAACGGTTCAGCTAAGACTTTCAATCCTTGTTTTAATGGAACTGTAATTCAAACAGCACATCCATGCTATCTTTACCTATTATGGCACTTACATAATATTTACTCCTTAACAAATTTCGTTTTTCTTCCCTTAATTGAGGTATATTTCCTGTCAAAAACATTGCCGTTTACATCC
>JAHFOW010000189.1 GCA_023261465.1 Planctomycetota bacterium | reverse complement strand
CATCTTAAAGCTTACCCAGGGCATCAAAGGTAAATTTATGGGAAACCCCTGGTGGATAGCCGCAGACAGGATTTACTCTGTACACCTCCTTGGGGGCTGCGCCATTGGAGGCAGTAAAGAGGAAGGTGTTGTGGACGTTTACGGAAGGGTATTTGGTTACAAGAACCTTTACGTAGCCGACAGCTCCATCATTCCCACCTCCGTAGGCGCCAACCCCGCCATGAGCATCGCCGCCCTGGGCGAAAGGGTGGCGGAGCATATAGTCAAGAGTCTTCAACCACAAAGCTAATTTTTTTATTGCCTGTCTGCTGCCGTTATTTTACAATTCCGCCAGTAAAGCGAGATAAATCAAAAGTAGCATAAGGGGATAAATTTGATAACGGAAGCCGACACCTGCCGTAAATATGTCATAAAGAAACTTTATGACGCTGGCTGGACGGATGACCAGATTAACGAGCAGAAAACCTTTACCGATGGCCGTATCGTAGTTGTTGGGAACAAGATAACTCGCCGCCCGCAAAAACGGGCAGATTACATCCTTCGTTATCGCCGGGATTTTATGATTGCTGTGGTTGAAACTAAGGCTGCTTACAAAAATCCAGCGGGCGGCCTTCAACAAGCGAAAGAATATGCCCAAATATTAGGACTGAAATTCGCATATTCTACAAATGGGCATGTGATAATAGAGCATGATTTCTTAACAGGCAAAGAAACCGAAATCGCTACTTTTCCTTCTCCCAATGAATTATGGACTCGGTTAAGACGCAATGAAGGCATAGAAGATGACTCCATTGCAGAAAAATTACTATTTCCTTATTATCACCTTCCAGGGAAAACTCCACGTTACTATCAGGAAATAGCCATAAATAGGACTGTACAGGCAATTTTACAAGGCAAGCGCAGAATTCTTCTTAATCTGGCCACCGGTACAGGGAAAACATTCGTTGCGTTTCAAATCTGCTGGAAATTATGGAGTATCCGTTGGAATCGCACAGACGAATATCGGCGTCCAAAAATTCTGTACCTCTCCGACCGCAATATCCTAATTGATGACCCAAAGGACAAGATGTTTTCGTCTTTTGGCGATGCTCGCTTCAAGATTGAGAACGGGAAAATATCAAAAGGCCGTGAAATGTATTTTGCTATTTACCAGGCAATAGCAAAGGACGAGAGAAGGCCAGGACTTTATAGAGAATACCCGCCGGATTTTTTTGACCTGATAATTGTAGATGAGTGCCATAGAGGAAGTGCCAGGGATGAGAGTAACTGGCGTGAGATTCTAGAATATTTTGACCCAGCTTTCCAGATTGGAATGACCGCTACACCTTTACGGGAAGATAACAGAGACACTTACAGGTATTTTGGTAATCCTCTCTATACTTACAGTCTTCGTCAGGGAATTGAGGACGGTTTTCTTGCTCCCTACCGCGTTCATCGTGTAATAACCACAGTAGATGCTGCTGGATGGCGTCCATCTAAAGGTGAATTAGACCACTATGGCAGAGAAATCCCTGATGGCGAATACGGGACAAAAGATTTTGAAACAGTTATTGCATTGCGCAAACGCACCGAAGCCATTGCAAAACACCTATCCAATTATCTCAAGAAAACAGACCGTTTTGGCAAAACGATTGTATTTTGTGTTGACCAAGAACATGCAGAAGAAATGCGAATGGTACTCAACAATTTTAACCCGGATCTTGTTAAACAGTACCCAGATTACGTTTGCCGGGTAGTCTCAGAAGAAGGAGATATTGGACGGCGACATCTAAGTAATTTTCAAGAATTAGAAAAGGCAAGTCCCGCTATTCTAACTACTTCACAATTATTGACCACAGGTGTAGATGTACCCACTTGCAAGAATATTGTTATTGTTAAAGTTATTAACTCTATGACAGATTTTAAACAAACCATTGGGCGGGGCACTCGGGTAAGGGATGATTACGGCAAATATTTTTTCACCATTCTGGATTATACGGGGAGTGCGACCCGGCTTTTCGCCGACCCTGATTTTGATGGTGAACCAGCAAGAATAGTTGAAGAAAAAATAGATGACCAAGGGTCAATAGTTGAAAACATATACACAGAAGAACATGACGCCGTGTTTATGATTAATGAAGATCAGGCTGAACTTGAAACCCCTACTAGAATTACAAATGACTCCGAAGGTAAACCACGCAAATACTATGTGGATGGAGGCATAGTTGAAATAGCAGCCCATCTTGTTTATGAGCTTGACCCAGACGGCAAGCAGTTAAGAGTTGTCAAATTCACCGACTACACAGCAGAAAAAGTAAGGAGTATGTATCCGTCCGCTGCTGCCTTGCGTTCAAAGTGGAGTAATGCTGAAGAGAGAGCCACAATTATTTCTTCCCTTGAGGCACGAGGTATTTCTTTTGCAGGACTTGCCGAGGCCACAAGACAGGAGGAAGCAGACCCCTTTGACCTGCTTTGTCACGTTGCCTTCAATGCCCCTTTGAGAACCCGCAGAGAAAGGGCCGAAATGTTCCGCAAGGAAAAGAAAGATTTTTTTGAAAAATACAGCCCTGAAGCAAGACAGATTTTGAATGAAATACTGGAAAAATACGCCGAGTACGGAATTGCACAATTTAAGATACCAGACATTCTTAAAGTGCCACCTATTTCTGAACATGGCAATGTTATAGAAATAACCAATATATTTGGCAACGCAGAAAATTTAATATCAGCTTTAACAGAAATGCAAGCGCTTTTATATGCCGCATAGGACGAAGCTATGAAACAAAAGAAGACCGAATTACCTAAATCCACTGCCCAGCAATTGTCATCAATAATAAAATCCTGCCGTGATATTATGCGCAAGGATAAGGGCTTAAACGGTGATATTGATCGCCTACCCATGCTTACTTGGATTATGTTCCTTAAATTCCTGGATGATGCAGAAAGAATCAGAGAAGAAGAGGCGAAAGTTAGGGGGGAGAAATTTAAACCGGCGCTAGAACCTCCTTATCACTGGCGGGACTGGGCGGCTAAAGAGGACGGAATAAGCGGGGATGAGCTTATTGCATTTATAAACCAGGACGAGGCAATCCGCCCCGATGGCAAGAGAGGTCCTGGGCTTTTTGCTTATTTACGTGCACTACAAGGGGCAAATGGCGGAGATCGGCGTGATGTAATTGCCACAGTATTCAAAGGTACTGTCAACAGGATGATAAATGGCTATCTTCTGCGAGATGTAATTAATTCTATCAACAAGATAAACTTTGCCTCTTCTGATGATATTCATACCCTCGGTGCTATCTATGAAAATATCCTTAAAGAAATGCGAGATGCTGCTGGCGATTCAGGAGAATTTTATACGCCAAGACCGGTTGTGCGTTTTATTGTCCAGGTGATTAATCCACGTATTGGTGAGACAATCCTTGACCCCGCGGCCGGTACGGGTGGGTTTTTGGTAGAGTCATTTGAACACCTTAAAAAGCAATGCAATAAGACAGAAGATTACGAGAAACTACAAAAAGGTTCTATATTTGGAATAGAAGCAAAACCGCTCCCATACCTACTCTGCCAGATGAACTTGCTACTGCATGGCCTGGAATATCCCAATATCGACCCTGGAAATGCCCTACGAGTTCCTCTACGTGAGATAGGTGACAAAGATCGCGTTGATGTAATAATGACCAATCCCCCCTTTGGCGGAGAGGAAGAACAAGGTATCTTATCCAATTTCCCAGCCGATAAGCAAACCGCAGAAACTGCCTTATTGTTTCTCCAGCTAATAATGCGAAAATTAAAAAGACCGATCGGTGGCAAAAAAGGTGGTCGGTGTGGAATGGTTGTCCCTAATGGTACACTCTTTGGTGATGGAGTTTGCGCAAGGATAAAAAAAGAACTCTTGGAAGAGTTTAATCTACATACAATCGTAAGATTACCTAACGGAGTATTTGCCCCATACACCAATATACCGACTAACCTATTATTCTTTGACCATAATGGCCCTACTAAAGAAATCTGGTATTACGAACAACCACTGCCAGAGGGACGTAAAAATTACACAAAGACCCAGCCAATACAGTTTGAGGAATTTGAACCTTGTTTAAAGTGGTGGAATAAGCGGGAAGAAAATACCTTCGCATGGTGTGTGCCTGTCGAAAGGATTGTTGAAAATAACTATAACCTCGACCTTAAAAATCCGCGAGGCAGAGAAGATTACGAGCATCTACCACCTGAGAAATTATTAGACGATATTCTTACAAAAGAACGGAGAATTACAGAAGTTATCAACGAAATTAAAACGATATTAACAAAGAGCAAATAATGACGAAGCCTTGCAACAAAAACCAATCGTGGCCGTTAACCCCATTGAGCAAGATACTTTCAGAAAGAACTGAAAAACCTTGCTTGGAAGATATTTTAGAAGGCAAGATACCCATTATTTCAAAAATCAATTTTGAGGGTGGTCAAATACAATTACGAAATGACTGTAAAACCAAAACAGCTATGATTTTAATTCGACCTGGGGATCTTATACTATCAGGTATAAATGCGTGTAAGGGGGCAATTGCGATATATTATAGTGATGCCAAAGAACCAATTGCTGCTACTATTCACTATAGTGCATACATTCCAAACAAAGATAAAGTTGAGGTTAAATTTTTATGGTGGTTATTAAGAAGCGAAGTTTTTCGTGAAATTCTTAATCAATATCTTCCTGGGGGTATTAAGACAGAGTTAAAAGCAAAAAGATTTCTAAGGATTCCTATTCCTCTGCCCTCTCTTTTGGAACAGCAGTGGATTGTAAAAAAAATTGAAGAACTCGCCATAAGAATTGAAAAAGCAAAAAAGCTGAGAAATCAGTCAAATGAGCAAGTCGAGACTCTAAGAAGTAGAGCAGTTGATTTCTTGATTGATAAATCTGCTTCCCCCCGCGAACCACTGGAACGATTCTTGGCCGAGCCACTATTGAATGGTTTATCACTGCCAGCCTCAAATATGGGTTCGGGGACTCTATTTGCCAGAGTTGGTGTCGTGAATACCGGTGTTTTTAACTCTAGCGAAACCAAGTTGTGTAATATTCATCTCCCCCCAAACTCACCCTATTGGCTTAGATGCAATGACATAGTGGTAAGTCGTGGTAATACAATCGGCCTGGTTGGTCGGGCCGCGGTATATGATGGGATTCCCCCAAAGTGTGCAATTCCCGATTTGCTTATACGAATTCGTGTCGTTCAAGAACTTCTCGACCCAAAATTCCTTGCCTTTTTCTTTCATTCCAATGAGGCAAGACAGTATATCGAATCTCGGGTAACTGGAACTAGTCCAACAATGAAGAAGATTTCTCAACAAAAACTAAGAGTAATGCAAGTACCTGTCCCAAGTCTGGCAGAACAGCGACACATTGTAGCTTATTTAAACGATCTGCAGTGCAAGGCAATCGCGTTGAAGCGCTTACAGGCCGAGACCCTTGCTGAACTTGATGCCCTTATTCCGTCAGTATTAGCAAAGGCCTTTAGGGGAGAACTATGAGCGCATGAGATTGTTCGCCAAGGCGAATCCGCCTCTGGCGTGACTTCGGGGCATCCGCCTAAGGCGGACTCGCAATGACGATTCTTTTCAATTTACACCGGACAGATGAGTTCGCCGAGTTTTTTGGAGAGTCTCAGGTTCTCCTCAAAGTCTATGGGGACGTCTATAA
>JAHFOW010000188.1 GCA_023261465.1 Planctomycetota bacterium | reverse complement strand
TAGTGTTTCGGCAGTAAAATCAAGAAATCCCAGTTCAACGGACCTCTGCTGCCTCATTGATCCTGTCATTGGTTTACAATCTTTCCCAATCCTTATCTTTGCCATCCCATCTGTTGTTGTATGTATCCCTATTCCTTGTGCAACATGAACAAGCAGGAGAGTAACGCCCATATCCTCAAGATGGAGTTCCTCGACGTCAACGAGTATCCTGGGATCTGTTGCCTCATAGATACGGGACTTAATTTCGTAAACGTTGTAACCGCTACAACCCGTAATAGCATCCTCTTTCCCCTTAACCTTATCATCTACTCCCAGGATCAAAGTGCCGCCTTTTTGGTTGGCAAAGCACACGGCGTATTCAGCAAGAATCTTGTACAGTTCTTTCGGTTTATCAACCCATTTTTTGAAATCGAGGGTCTCTGTTTCCAGTTCTTCCGCCTTTTTATTTTCGAGCTGGTTAAGTATACAAAGGATGTCTTCTTTTGAATGCCTCAAAACACTTCTCCGGTTTGAAAAACTAATAACTCGTAAACAACAAACTGAAAATTAAATCATCTTCGAGCCTCTATTTTGGCTAAACTATTATTATACTCAAAATCTCTGATTGGCAATTATTGCCAATTATTGATCTTAGTTGTTTTGCAGGATTCAGGCAATATTCAATAAATTGTTCCTTATTTAAAAGACTTAAATCAATTTTAAAAATCTGAAATAATAAACAAACATTTTTCTAATGGAACGTTTTCAAATACTTCTCCAGCTAATCCTCCCAGGCCAATTGTATACTAAATTTCAGAAACACTGTAGTCCAATGGTTGTTTAAGGTAATCAGACGTCGGTTTCGGGTAATATTCATTTACTATTCATGACCATAATTCCATCTCCGAATTTCTGCTTCTATCCAAGTTCTTTTACAAGGAATGCTCAACGCAAGAGACGGTTCTTTTCCCTTCTGGAGAAAGTTGCCCATATTGAAGCACTGACTGCGTGCCTTTGGGGTCAAGAAATTCCGATCCTTAAGCCATTTGGACAATTCAAACCACCCTTTGAAACCTTTGTTCATGCAGAATTCGATAACTTCTTTTTCACTTGAGATTGTCGAGTTATGACCACCTTTGCTGCCTCCAGGGATATATTCAGAACTATCTTCTCTATAACATTTCAGAGTATGAGTAACCCAAATGCCTTTATAAAAAAGATACCCAATTCATTCCAATACGGAAGATCATCCGCCACGGCGGTTTTCCTCATACATCTCTGCCGGCATAGGGTGTCGTAATCTCCAAATAACTTTGATAGGTCGTTCACTTTCATAATTGACAAGATCAACAGATCCCAAGTATACAAATGGGACAGTAACCCCATTTCTTTTCTTCACATCTCGGACAAATAACAGAATAGTATAGCCACGCTCTTTACAATGAATTAGATTCTGGCCAGTCTCGCTATCTTGTGTGGTGTTCGACTGTGATTCCCAGTGCAATAGTTCTCGGCTAATAGGATAATCTGCATACATGGTGCTCGGGGAGAATTCACGCTCTGTCTTCTGGAATGTGATAAGCAGAACGTATGCCTTTACATCTCTGAAGTGCAGAACACCGACACCCGTTTGACCAGCAGATTCGAGTGTTGCCTGCCCAAGCGTAGCCTTGATATCCACGTTGCTATACTGCGCATGAAGTTCAAATGTGCATGGGAAGGGTAAATCTGCAGGAATCCCGCTGATCCGTGTATCTGTAGCTGCCCATTCGAGAATTTCGTCCAGATCAGCAAGTACAGATGGGTTGCCAGCAAGTCGTTTAAATGAATCCTCAATAGTCATGATTCCAAGTTTTGCGCCCGGCTTCCCCCACAATCGGTAATGAACAGACATGATAGCTTCACCAGCTACAGATATTGCCCCTGAAAAATCGCCTTGCCGGAGTTTTGCCACAATCTGACGTAGCCGAGTGATTTCTCTATGGCCAGTTGTAAAGGCAGCCCTCAGAAGAGCATCCTTGAGCTGAACGATGTCTGTATCCAGTGGTGGTGGTACGAGGCGAGCCTTAGCTTTCCAACCTGACCATGTTTCTCTTACAAGTAGCATATCAGGTTCATATTCATGGTAACGTACGAAGTTACAAAAAGTGAGAGGCAACCTTGATTCACTCTCAAAGGTTTGCAAACGCTCTGGAATTTGAACAGCAAGATTTCGTAAATTCTCACGGATGTTTGTAAGGACATATTCTCGTGCAAGACGGTCGAGTTGAATGGAACATCCTGCCGGGAGATGAGGGAAATTGAGTTCAACTTCTCGATCAATGGCAAAGCGATGTTTTGGTAATAACGCTTTCAGCTTTAAATCGATGCGATAACGCCTATGAGCTTGCCCAACAAAATCAATAACAGTTAGACAATCCTTCCCAGGCGCGTGGCGTAACCCTCGGCCCAACTGCTGCAAAAACACAGTGAGACTTTCCGTTGGTCTTAAAAATAAAACGGTATTCACATCAGGGACATCAAACCCCTCATTGAGCACATCGCGGGTAAACAGGAAAGCCAGTTTACCCTCTTTGAAATCCCGCAAAAGAGCAGTTCGCTCCTCATCGTTTGTCTCTCCTATAAGAACAGCGGACGAAATCCCACGGTCGTTGAACATTTGTGCCATGTATTTCGCGTGCTTGACTGATACACAAAATCCAATACATCTTACGAGAGATAAATCAGGTTCGTAGCGCAGGAGGGCCTTGAGTATGGCATCAAGGCGTTGTTTAGCCAAAATATGGGCACCGGTATAGACGTTTTCAAGTTCTTGGATGTCATATTTACCATTTTTCCAAAATTTGTCTTCATCGATAGGTACGGGGTCGGTAACACCAAAGTAATGAAATGGGCAAAGTAATTTTTCCTCAAGTGCTTCCGGCAATCGAATTTCTGCCGCAAACCGATTTCCAAAATCAGCAGCCACACTTCTTCCATCCATACGCTCAGGTGTCGCTGTCAGACCAAGCAATATACGAGGGTTAAAATGGTCAAAGATGGGGCGATAACTCTCTGCCGGGCCGTGATGCGCTTCATCAATAACGATGTAATCGTAGAAATCTTTGTTAACTTGCTCCCACAGCCTACGGCTTTTCAGCATGTCCACCGAACAAAACAAATGGTCCATGCGAACGGCTTGAAACGGGCCAACGAGAAGTTCCCCAAAATCAGCGATGCGCAGTACATTTCTAAAGGTGGCTATAGCCTGCTCAAGAATTTCTCGCCGATGCGCAACAAATAGGATCCGTACCTGACTATGGCGTATTTTAAAGAAACGCTTGAAATCAAAGGCCGCGATGATTGTTTTTCCCGTGCCCGTGGCAGCAATGATAAGGTTACGCCAGTGACCGTGAATATTACGATCTGATTCTAGCGCGTCGAGAATGCGCTCCTGAAAGGGGTGGGGGCGAAGGTCGAAAAAAGCTATTGGAAGTTGAGTTCTCGGATTACGGGCATGCTGTATCGCCTCACGTAGTGGGCGGGGATTATCAGGATCAAATCGAACAAACTCTCGACTGTTCCAATATGTTTCAAACTCTGCGCAGAACTTGTTGAGTATATGTGGCATATCCTGGGCTGTTATCTTGAGATTCCACTCAAGTCCACTCGTTATTGCAGCGTGTGATATATTGGCCGATCCGATGTAGGCCGTAGAGAAGCCAGACTTGCGGAGAAAATGATATGCCTTGGCGTGTAATCGCGTTCTGTCAGTATCATAAGATACTCTTACCTCTACGTTTGATTGCTTTGCCAGCCACTCCACCGCAGGAGGATCTGACACACCCATATACGAGGTAGTAATGACCCTTACAGGAACATTACGCATTAGAAGATCCTCAAAGGCAGGCATCAGAAGACGTAACCCTGACCACTTAATGAAAGAAACCAGTATATCCACTCCATCAGCAGAGCGCATCTCTTGAAGCAATTCATGGGAAAGCTGAGGTTCGTGAGGCGAACCAGTAAACAAACTGCTTTCGACGAGGGGGGTTACTGGACGTGGAATGCCTTGCTGTGCATAATGAGACGGCGTAATCTCTTCTAATACAGACGCTTGACCCTGCACAAGCCGCAGTTTTTTAAAGTGGATTCTTTTTGCATCATCTGATATAAGGTCAATCAATCGGTTACAAAGGGCAAAGCGTACCTCAGGATTATCCTCCTGTCGCAGCGCCTGTTCAATCACTTTAGCAATGAATGCAGCATAGCGTGTAGGCTGTTCCTCTGGATCAAGCTTGGACAAAACTGCTCGCACCTCAGGGTGGGACTTAAGGGTATCTCTCAGTCTTTCATCGAGCAGTGCGTCATAGATGCCTGCGGGAAGGGAATCGATCTTGTTGTGGCGATAGTAATGCATTAACACGTCACCCTTGATGAGTCTTGAGAAATTCCCGATATAACTGTATCACTGGCACGTCTGCTTCTGCCCAGTCGAGAATATGAAATTCCATGGGAGTTAACCAAGCAAGTGCTGCATGTTCACGAAGCGTGATTTCACCGGCAATGATTGTACAGATAAACGGATGAAGTGTTACTATAAATGTTTGGTAGTTGTGCGTTATAGGAGGAAGAGGATGGCCTATAGCAGCTTCTATACCTAATTCTTCTTGCAATTCGCGCTTGAGACATTCTATAAGGCTTTCCCCGTTATTAATCTTGCCACCAGGGAGTTCCCATTTTAGCGGCAAACTCATAGATTTGCTCCTCTGGGTAGAAAGAACTTTCCCTTCCTTCTCAATAATTGCACAAGCGACTTGAATATGTTTCATGAATGAAATTTCAAATATTGTTATAATTTTCCTGTATTTTCAAATCAAGCTGTTTATTACGGTTAATCTTCTCAAGCCACCATTTTGTCCTTGTCTTGGGTACTACAAAATATTTACACCCCTCATGCCCATGCCAGAAACAACCATGGATAAATATAGCCGTATTATATTTTGGAAAAACAAGGTCTGGCTTGCCAGGTAAAGTTTTATCATGAAGTTTATATCTGAAACCGTTCCTAAAAAGGAATTTTCTGACAATGATTTCCGGTTTTGTGTCCTTGCTCCGGATCATGGACATATTATAACTTCTGGTTTTCTTATTATGAACGTCTGCCATAATTTTTTTACCACTAAAGAAATGCTTCCGGAAATCAACTTCCTTGATTAATCTTCATCACAACTCGTTTTCCTGAATTTCAACATTTAACAAGCCTAATTTCAAATCCTTGTTACTATGAACAGGAACGCTTATTTTTTATCAAAGAGTCTCTGTTCTCATAAACAGTCTTTAGAAATTGCAGGTTATCACCAAAAACAACCATATTTCGCCAGTCATTTTCGCTTGCTGGGTAGTCTTCTCCGTTAAAGAACTTTTCTATCTGCAGAGGCACAGGGAAAACGCCGTCCTCATTGGCAAGAATATCTTCATTCCTCATCTTGCCAGCATAAACAATCTCATATTCCTTTTGCTTTATTGGAAAGAGTTTATATTTGTAGTCTTTCGGGGACAGACTCGCCTTTCTGCAATCTTTCTATTAAATATTTTATATCGTGTTCATTAAGCCTGACCATTGTGTCGTTCACTTTCACCTTTTAGAGGCATCTAAAATAGTTATTCCCACAAGGTCGTTCCCTTTGTATCTGAGCAATACTCCATTTTCTACCATCTCCGAATCCGTTGCCTTCTGGGGTCTC
>JAHFOW010000187.1 GCA_023261465.1 Planctomycetota bacterium | reverse complement strand
TGTTGGCGGAGATGTGTAGCCCTCTACAAAGATTTCCTTGCCATCCCTTGTCTGGAATATTTTGTTGCCACCGTAAGAAGCAATTGCACTGCCAATGGCGCTTGCTTCATGGTCTGTTTCCGGATCACCTAAACTTCCCTGGGTAGAGCCGTTTTCCTTAATAAGCAACTTTGAACCTAAATTGGATTGACTATGGGAAATATTGACCACAGTTGCCAAAACTACCGGTGAATCACCACGATAGGCCTGCACAATTTCAGTAATAAAGGGTTTAAAATAATCTGGTTTCAAAATGGGGTCCAGAAAAAAATACATTGTTCCACCGCAGACCATGCCATCCCTGGCTGCAAATGCTTCATTCAGATCATACCTGCGTAACAATGGGCCACCCTGTTCATGCAAAATCTGTTTAGCCAGACACCAGATGTCTCCTTCAATGCAACCACCACCGAGGGTGCCTACACTGCTACCATCCTGGCGAACTAATAATTTAGCACCGGCTTTCTGGGGGGTTGAACCTCTGGTGCACGTTACGGTAACCATGACAAAAGGTTCGTTCTTATTTGTTAAACGAAGGGCTTCTTCAACGACTTCCCACATAACTTTTATCCCGATTAAATTGTCCCACTGCTATTTATTTAAATATTCTGAATACAGTTGCAACAGGATACGCTCCGGCGTTAAGGGCGAAGCGAATGTAAACTCTTTGTGAGGTTTGAAGGCGAGCATGGCATAACGAAGTGCAAAGAAAACTCCAATTCCATACATCAAGGGCGGCTCACCAACTGCTTTGCTTCCATAAGGACCCAGGATTTTTCCATTTTCCAGAAACTCTATCTTAATGTCGTCGGGCATAAAATATACGTCGGGGACTTTATAAGTTGCCAGGTTACCTGAAAGCAATTGCCCTTTTTCATTGAACCGCAAGTCTTCCATCGTCATCCAGCCCAATCCCTGAGCCAGACCACCCTCGATCTGACCACGACAGACGTGTTCATTGAGCGGCCTGCCCGGATCATGCACAATTTTTACTGAGCTCATATCATACGTGCCACGCAGGCAATCCAGGGTTACCTCGATAATAGCAGTCCCAACTACGTGATAAACAAAGGGGTGTCCCTTTTCTTTTGTTTTATCAAAATATATTTCTGGTGAGGCAAAAAAACCGTGTGCAGAAAGGTCTATACGATTTAAATAGGCGGTTTGAACCAATTGCTCCCACCCCCAGCCTGTTTCAAGGCCGTCGTAAAAAACCTTCTCGTTAACGACGGTAATTTTATCCTTGTCCGGAACACGAAGTTCTTTAATGATAAGAGATTTCAGCCGGTCAAGAATCTGCAGGATCGCTCTGAGCATTGCATTCCCATTTAAAACGGTTGTTGAACTGGCAGCGCTGGGCGACATGTTGGCAATGCGCGTTGTATTTGTGGTTTCGATCTTAATGCGGTGGCCTTCGATTCCAAAGGCTCTTGCGGCAGCAATAACTAGATTGGTAGTCAGACCCTGCCCCATCTCTACTCCACCGGTTGAAACACTTACACTGCCGTCAGTATATACATGAACCAAGGCGCTCGCCTGGTTCATATAGGTTGTTGTAAAAGAGATACCGAAACAAACCGGCATCAGGGCAAAACCCTTTTTCGTTTCAAAATGGGTCTGGTTATAGTCCTCGATATCCTGACGAATTTTTGGCAAATCATATCTTTCTGCTGCCTTATTCCATGTGTCCCCAATATGGCAATACCTTGCGCGTTGGCCGTAAGGAAAAAGGTCATTTTCTTTCAGGAGATTTTTCTCCTGAATCTCTTCCCGTGGTATGCCCAATTTTTCAGAGACTTTTGTGATGGCGCTTTCCATGACAAACATCCCCTGTGGAGCGCCAAAACCCCGAAAAGCGGTATTCGATAAGAGGTTGGTTTGGCAACAGACTCCAAAAATCCGCACATTCGGAATAAAATAACTATTCGTGCTGTGAAAGAGTGTCCTTTCCAAAACTGCGGTGGATAAATCCGCCGTGGCTCCGGAGTTCTGGTAATGTTTGACCTCATACGCCAGTATCTTGCCCTCTTTGGTTACGCCAATTTTAAAGTCGGATTTATACGGATGCCGTTTACCCGTCATCCTGATATCGTCAGCCCGTCGGAGCACCAGTTCCACCGGTTTTCGGGTATACCAGGCCGCAAGGGCTGCCATACATGCCCACGGTGTTGCCTGATCCTCTTTGCCCCCAAATGCGCCTCCTAACCGTTTAACATCCACCTCGATGGAAGAAGCGGGGATTCCCAGTATTTTTGCTGCATACCTCTGCACGGCATTTGGACTTTGCGTTGATGAATGAATACGGAGACTCTTCCCTTCCAGTGGAATTGCACGTGCCCGCTGGGTTTCAAGATAAACATGCTCCTGACCACCGATATCGCAGGCACCTTCCACAATAAAGTCGCAATTTTGCCATACTGTATCCACATCCCCGAGTGTAAATGTCCTCGGAGCGCCAATAATTTTACCCTGCAGAAAAGCTTCCTTCGGATCAGTGACCGCAGGGAGTTCGGTAACGTTCATGACAATTCTTTTAACACCCTTCATCGCAATTTCCGGGCTCGTTCCCACTACTATTGCCACGGGCTGTCCAACATAGCATACCTCACTGCTCGCCAGCAGTTCTTCATCATGGATGATCGGGCCAACCTGGTTCTCACCAGGGATGTCTTTTGAAGTTAAAACAGCAACCACTCCTTGCAACGAGTATGCGTCTTCAGTATGCAATGAAAGTATTTTCCCGTGCATCACAGGAGAAGAGAATACGCTGGCATACAGCATTTCTCCCGGCAGTGGCATATCATCCAGGTATTGAGATTCTCCACGCGTATGAGCTGCAGCATCAATGCGTTCCATAGAAATCCCTCACTTTCACCTTTTCCGGGAAAATTTTTGTAAAATGGGCAATACAAAGCTGGCGGGCTAAAAGCCTTTTGTAACAGGCGCTTCCACGGACGTCACCTATGGGAGAAATTTCCTTCTGGATAATGGGAAAAGCGTCTTCAATGAGCTCTCCGGATACCTGCTTGCCAAGGAAATGTTGACAGGTTGCCTTCAGGAATAAAGGGACTGGCGCAACACCGCCCATCGCCAGACCAATGTCACGAATGATTCCGTCTTCACAACGCACTTTCATTGCGCTATTGACAGAGGCAACATCAAGACACTTCCTTTTCGAGACCTTTTCAAAATTGATCAGGACGCCGGAGACCGGTTCCGGAATAAGAATCTCTGTCAGGATTTCTGTTGATGTCTTGTCGAGCTGTTTATATCCTTTGTAAAATGATGTGATGGGCACGGTACGACTTCTTTCGCCATCTTTAAAAACCAACAACGATTCCAGCGCCAACAAGAGGATCGTCATATCGCCAATCGGCGAGGCATTGATAATGTTCCCACCTAAGGTCGCACGATTACGAATCTGCAAAGAGGCAATCTGAAACATATACTCCCGGATGTATGGGATAATTCTGATTATCCCGGTATGTTGGGCAAACTCTTCAAAAGTCGTTAATGCGCCAATATGCAGATAGCCATTCTTTTTAAATACACCCTTCATTTCCGGTTGCCCGTTGAGGACACAAATCCGGGACTCAGGGAGGAGTTCGTTTTTTTGCAGGTAAATGTCAGTGCCGCCGGCAATAAAAAAGTCTGGTGTATTTTCCTCCTTACGCATGCTTATTTCGGGAATCCTGCGTAACCTGGCGGGAATTTCACGAAAATATGCTGGAATCATTTTGTTAGCAACAAGAAACCCGATTCCCTTGTTATTGTCCAACGTCTTTTTAAAATGATCCACAGATTGCTTTAAGGAACGATATCCTGTACAACGACACAAGTGTCCGCTGAGGTACTTCTTCACCCCCTCTTTTGTGATTTCCTGATGATCTTCCATCAAATAGCCTGTGAGGGAAACAACAATGCCAGGTGTGCAAAAACCGCATTGAGTAGCTCCTTCATCCACAATAGCCTGCTGCACAGGCGAGAGGTGCGGCATATTCAATCCTTCGATGGTAACAAGATGTTTTCCGTACAATTCTCCCACTGGCATCAGGCAGGAGGTAACAGGTTTGTATACTACTTGCTCACCGGATAATTCACCAACAAGCACCGTGCATGCCCCGCAGTCACCTTCGCGACAGCCTTCTTTGACGCCCACCAATCGCTCGCTTCCCCGGAGATAATCGAGCACAAGCACAGCGGGGTGCTCGGAGATGCGAATTTCTCTATCGTTCAGTAAAAAGTGGATTTCCGGGTACATTTGATACTCCTCGTTTTCCATGAGAACTCTTTTTGGTTGCGGCTACGCCGCAACGGGGAAAGCGCCGTTTATTTACCCGCCATGGTTATAAATCTTATGGTAAACAATACGGCGAGCAGGTAAATAATGGGGTGTACCTGTTTTGCTTTTCCCACGGCGATCTTTAAAATTGGATATATTATAAATCCTACGGCAATACCGTTTGCAATACCAAAAGAAAACGGCATGATAACTGCAGTAAGGATGGATGGCATCGCCTCTGTAAAGTCCCCGAAGTCGATTTCCTTCACTTCACTCATCATGAATATTCCAACGATAATAAGCGCCGGTGCAGTTGCCGCCGCCGGTACCAGTCCGGCTATTGGCGCTACAAAGAGGGCGGCAAGGAATAATACCGCCGTGGTCAGTGCGGTAAGCCCTGTCCTGCCTCCTTCCATTATACCTGCTGCCGATTCAATATAGGTAGTGGTATTTGATGTGCCAAGCAATGCGCCTATAGACGTCGCGACTGAGTCAGATACCAAAGCCTTGTCTAATCGGATTATCCTGCCATTTTCATCGAGCATCTTCGCCTTCGTTCCTGTTCCAATAAGCGTCCCGATGGTGTCAAATATATCTACAAAACTAAAAGCTATTATCAAAGTGAGTAATGCCCATATTCCGTGCCATAGATCAGTTGCGCCTGAAGCAATCATTAAGCCTGTAAAGTCCATTTTAAAGAGAGTATGTGATAAATCAGGTGGCATTGAAAAGGGAACAAACCCCGAAGGCATGATGACGACTTTCATCGGAATACCGATAATTGTTGTAATGAGAATCCCTAATAACATGCCTCCCTTGATCTTTCTTGCAATAAGGATACCCGTTATAAATAGACCGATTATCGCAAGTAGTGTCGAAGGCGCTTTAAAATCTCCAAAACTCAGCGTGGTGGAAGAGTTTTTCACAATGATACCGGCATTTAAAAGACCTATAAATGCTATAAAAAGACCTATGCCAGCGCTCACTGCATGTTTCATGGATTCCGGGATTGCATCCACAATGGCTCTTCTCGCCCTGGTAACCGTAACGATTATCGATACAATGCCAGAAAGAAATACAATAGCGAGAGCTTGTTGCCAGGTATAATGCATGGTCATGACAACGGTAAACGTAAAAAAGGCATTCAGTCCCATTCCGGGCGCCTGTGCATAAGGGCAGTTTGCATAAAGTGCCATAATCAGCGTCCCGATGAAAGCCGCAAGGCATGTTGCCACCATAACTGAACCAACGACAGGATCATTGAATACATTATAATTTACGGCTGTATCCCCAAGCGCGTTGGCTGCGTTCATACCCGACATTTTCAGAATAGAGGGGTTTACAAATATTATGTATGCCATGGTTATGAACGTGGTAATACCAGCAATTATCT
>JAHFOW010000186.1 GCA_023261465.1 Planctomycetota bacterium | reverse complement strand
AGTTTAAAAGACGCTATCGGGAGGAATTGAAAGACAAGAAAGATATTTTAAAACAGTTACAGGATTTGGGAAAAAGCAAAAAAGTTACATTCTTGTATGCTGCTAAAGATGAAGAAAGAAACAATGCCCGGGTACTTTTAGAGGTATTGAAAAAAAATGAGCTGGACGTGTCCATATCAGATAGGTGATGAATGTGTCAGATTGAAAAAAGTATGTCGTCCTTTGCAAAAGGGATGTGTGCTGGACGGGAAAGTTACATTTGTCGATAATCAAGGTGAACATCATAATAATGTGACTCAAAAAGGAATAAGTTTCAATCTCCGGCCGGTTCAGCCGGGGAAGATTGAACCAGCCGAAGTACGAATACCGAACACCGAACAAAAGAATGTTGAATAACGAATGTCTTTTTATTCATAATTCATCGTTTTAAATTTACAGACTTTAAAAAACTTCTTGCCTAAAATTTTTTTTGATGGTATTATTTTACTTTCAATATTGGTAAAATTAATAACGGCGGCTTCGCCAAGTGGACTAAGGCCACGGTTTGCAAAACCGTTACCCTGGGTTCGAATCCCAGAGCCGCCTCTTTTTCTGAGCTGTGAATGAACACGAATCTTCACCAGTATGTGAAGTCAGATAAGAAGAGATGTGCGGGAGCTTTTTGAAATTGTTTTTCGTGTGTATTCGTGGCTGAACCTAATACCATGGGGCGAGTGGTGGAATGGCAGACACGAAGGACTTAAAATCCTTTGGCCTTTACCGGCTGTGTGGGTTCGACTCCCACCTCGCCCATGTTGATTTCATGCGCTTCGGCAAACATACCTTGAATGTAAATATCGCCGCTCAGACATATCCGTTTGCAACTCAAACCTTCAGATTTGAGTTTGGATAAGTCTTGAAGGCCAAAGCCTGGAGTTCGATGAGGTATGCTAAAAATATCTGGAAGAGGGAACTTAACTGATTATATATTTGTTATAAAAATCCCAGTAGTTGATAAACAAATTTTTCATTCAATCAATTGTTCAAGTGAAGGAATTATATCGGGAAATATAATATAGAGTTGTAGCCAAAAAATTATGGACATAAAACTTCAAAAGTATTTCATGTTTAAATCAAAACAGGCAGTAGACATTAGTCCGAAAGTTTACGAGGCATTAAAGAAGATTACCGAAAAAAATCCGCGTCTTTCTATTAACCTCCTCATCGACATCGCCTTGGATTACATTTCAAACCTGAACGAAGAAGACCTCCTAACGCTTATCACTGAATATTATGGAAGAAAGCATACCGCTAACCCATCTGTTTAATTAAAATTTTTATCTGTTCCAATAAGAATTTATCTTGTTAAGGAGTAGTTATGTTTAAAAGAGTAGCTGTTTTTATATCATTTTTGAGCGTATTGGCCTTTTCCCTCTATGGTTGTGGGAAGAACGAATCCGGGACTGTTGTAGCAACCAGCGGGTCGAGTGAGCAGGACTTTGCAAAAATACATAAAAATGTCAACTTCAATGAGCAGGAAAAAGAAAAAATGCATGGACTGGGGACTGAATCAGAAGAAGTTGCTGAAGGCGGCCATGGCTCTGGTATGCATGGGAGCAAAAAAGAAAAGCCAGATCCCAATAAGGTAATTGCGACAGTAAATAGCGAAAAGATACTTCGTAAAGAACTGGACACGATCCTGAGCCGTTTTAAATACCATGTAAATCCCAGCGCGATACCTTCTCTGGAGCAGCAGATAACGGAGCAGCTCATTACCCAGAGTTTGTTAAGGCAATTCGTTACGGAAAAAAAGTTGACGACTTCAGAGGACGTGGTGAATAAAGAAATTGCAAAGATGCGCGAGAATATCAAAAATAACCCCGCATCAAAAGACAAGACGTTGGAGCAATTCCTGGAAATTCAGGGGAGCAATGTTGATGAACTGAAAACGGCGATCCGCATGTCTGCTGCTATTGAAAGCTATGTGTCCAAAAATGTCGATGACAAAAAGGTGGAAGAATATTTTATGAAGAATCTCGCGAGCTTTAACAGCGAAACCGTTACGGCAAGCCATATCCTCGTGAGCACACAGGGAATGAAAGCGCAGGACGAACTTGACAAGGCGCGGGCAAAGATAGACTCTATTAAAAAGGAGCTTGATAATGGAGCAGATTTCGCCGAATGCGCAAAAAAATATTCTGATTGTCCTACAGGTAAAACAGGTGGCGACCTGGGCTCATTTCCCCGTAAGGGCGCTATGGTAGAGAGTTTTGCAAACGCTGCGTTTGCCACAGAAGTTGGGAAGATAAGCGACCCTGTCAAAACCGAATTTGGATATCACCTGATAAAAGTTACAGCACATACTCCCGCTAAGGACGTGAGTTTTAGCGATGTAAAAGATAAAGTCAGGGAAGAATTAGTTGGCATGGAAATCAGTAGTTTGGTCAATAGCCTGCGGGAAAATGCGAAGATTGATATTACATTATAATGACAAGAAAAATACAACCCCCTCTATCTACCCTTTATTAAGGGGGATTTACATGATAGGAGAGGAATTTCAATATTGTAGAGACGCAGAATATGGCGTCTCTACAGACGCTTTTTTTAAGTTGCCCAAATAAATGGACACGGCCAATTATCTCAACCATCTGTCGATAGTCTTATACTGGGTTTGTCTGGGCGCCTACTCAATCTACTGGTTGTTTGGTTTTACCGGAAAAAAACTGAGATTCTTTGTTTTGTTAGGGATTGTTATACTCCACCTCGTAACGATGCTGTTGCGGGGCATATCCATTGAGTACTTTCCGTTAACCAACAAATTTGAATCCTTTAATGCCTTTGCGGCAGCCACCTTTATCATTTTGCTGATTTATTCAAAGGTTGAAAGTCATATCTACCGTATGCTGCTCTTTGGCGTCGGGTATGGTTTTTACGTGGCGGCGATTGTGTTTCCCAAGGGATTGAACTATGCCCCGCCCCTGATGCTGACCATCTGGTATGCCTTACATGTGCCTATGTCATTTTTTTGTTATGCCCTGTGGGTGAGTTCCATGTCTGCGGCGGTAGCGCGGTATTTCACGTCAGATGAGAAGAGGCAATTCGACCAGCTTATTGATTCCGGTTTTCAGTATGGGCTGATTGTCTTTTCCATTTCGATGATCTTCGGCGGATTGTGGGGATATGTTGCATGGGGGTCGTATTTCCTCTGGGATGCAAAGGTCGTCTGGTCTGTCATTATATGGTTTTTTTATGCAACATGTCTGCACTTAGATTACTGGCCTGCGGCGAAACGGTTTAAGCCGCCCATGGCAATTTTTGGGTTTTTCATACTTTTAATGACATACGTTGGGACAAGTTTTCTCATTGGCAGTTCCCATAGCTTCCGATAATGACAAGCTCTTCTTTAGTAAAAATATATCTGAGGATAGTTGCGTGAAAAAAATTTACCATTTCCTGAAATCGCAGCAGCTGGGAATTATTGTGGGGTTCTCCGTTACAGGTCTGCTTATCATTGGCAGCCTGATTATGAATTATGTGCCCCAACAATATGCGGGACTTTCCGGCGAAGATATATCCTTTTTCTTCAATAACAAGAAACCAATCCATGCATGGTTTTACCTCTTGTTTATTGCCTGCGTCTTTTATGGTATTAATGCAACGGTATGTACCATTGATTCAATCCTGAGAAAGACAAAGGCCGGTATAAAGAATGCGCCGTTGTATGGAGCTTCTGTTGTGCATGTAGGGTTTGTAATCACCCTCGTTGCCCACCTCATTGGCGGGTTGTATTCGTCAACCGAGCCGCCCGTTTCTATTTCTGATGAGTGGGCTGATCTGGGTGGGGCAGAAATGAAGGTTACCGACCTCAAGACGAGCGCTTACCCGAACGGAATGCCAAAAAAAATTGAAGCCTCTGTGCTGGTGAGAAAGAATGGCGTCGAATATGCCGATACCATTGGTTATAATAATCCTGTTCTTTTAAACCATGGTGTCTTTGAAGTTCTTATGAGAGACTATGGGTGGATTTCATCGGGCGCCGTCCTTAAAGTAGATGACCGCGTCTGCAATGTCAGAATCGGTGAAACATTCAACGCGCATGGTATGCAGATACGTGTGTCGAATATGTACATGCCGCCGCAATATTATTATCCCGTGGTTAAATTGATATACCCGAATGCGGATAATACCAAAACAGAACAAATCTACCTGCCAATTGGTGAAAAGAACGCAAAAGAAATTAATGGGTCGAACGTTATGTTTGCTGATGTGAATTCAATACCGGGCATCCTTGCCAGCGTTAAAACCAATCCCAGCATTCCCCTTACCTTTGTAACAATATTCTTCTTTTCTGCCGGTATGTTCCTTGTTATCTTCAGGGTGTTTCGCAGGATGATAAACGTTTGACCTGCGGAATTTACGTATTACGATAACACAGACTCACGGTCTATCTTTACGGACGATAGGTTTCTGGTTTGCGTCTTTTGGTTTTTTGCCCGTATTGAAATCGGCGAGCCTGTGCTCGCTCGTCGGGAAGTTATCTCCTAAATAGGACTGACGCGCTATGGGATTGTTTAAAATTTCCTGGGTGCTTCCGCTGGCAACAACCGTGCCTTCATTAATAATGTACGAGCGGGTGGTGATGCTCAACGCCTCGCGCACATTGTGGTCGGTGATGAGCAGACCGATGCCTTTATTCTTAAGCTTCAAAACAATGTCCTGCACCTCGCTGACGGCAATAGGATCAACGCCGGTGAATGGCTCATCGAGGAGGATCATGGAGGGAGAACTGGCAAGGGCGCGTGCAATTTCCAGCCGCCGTCGTTCACCACCGGAAAGGGTATATGCCTTATTTTTGACCAGCGACTTTAAATTAAATTCGTCGAGTAATTCAACCAGGCGTTTGTATTTTTCGGCGTTGCTGTATCTATGGGTTTCTAAAATGGCGAGAATGTTTTCCTCTACGGTGAGACGCCGAAAGACGGATGGCTCCTGGCACAGGTATCCCATACCCTTCCGGGCCCGCAGGTAAATGGGGAGGTCGGTAATATCTTCATTTTGAAAAATTACCCGTCCGCTATCCGGCCGGATAGCGCCGATAATCATGTTAAATGACGTGCTCTTACCCGCGCCGTTTTGTCCAAGAATTCCGACAATTTCTCCGTCATTAACCTCGAAACTAATCTGGTTAACAACGGTGCGTTTACCGTACGATTTGGTTAGTCCTTCTGCTTGTAATAATTTCATTTTACATATTATGCCACAGAGTGCACCGGGAAGAAAATATAATTATTTTGTGTGTTTTTATACTTCAACCAATTCACCTTTATGAAAGATGTTTTTGCACAGTAATACTATATTTGACCACATTATTTACTTTTTATTTTATAAACTTAATGTTATTCAACGGCCAGAATACAAAGAAAGCCTTACCCACGATATTCTTCTCCGGTACGAATTTCCACACACGGCTGTCGTTACTGTTTCTGCTGTTATCTCCCATCATGAAATAATCCTTCTCGCCCAGTTGTATAGGTTGTGTGGTTCCCCATGTCCCCTCTGAAAGATGGGTATAGTAAATATCGTGGAATATCTCAATATTTTCAAATGTCGCATTTACATGACTGCCGCCTAGACGAATCTTACTGGTCTCAAAAGGAAGTGGCTGTGGCAATTTGCCATCATCAGAGTCGAATTCGAAAATTTTGTTATTATCGATAGAAAGTGACACAATATGGTCTACATTGGAAAATTCTATCTT
>JAHFOW010000037.1 GCA_023261465.1 Planctomycetota bacterium | reverse complement strand
AGGATTCTCCGGAAGCGCACAAGGTGAAGCAATCAAAGGAATACGGTGCATCACGTGCGGTGTTGCAGTTAGCCAAAGCACTTGGGATAGATAAGGCAATATACTCAAGACCATCGGAGCAATGGGTGGGTGATTGCCTGGCGATGATTGTGGGAAGATTGGTGTATGCGGGGAGTAAGTTGTCATTGTCGAATCGGTGGAAAGACACGGCATTATGGGAGTTGTGCGGGGTAGAAGGGGAGGTGGATGTGGAGGCGCATTGTTACAAGGCGATGGATCGATTGCTGGAGAGGCAGGAGGCGATCCAGAAGACCCTTGCAGGCAAGCACCTCAAAGGTGGCTCTCTGGTACTCTACGATATAACGAGTAGTTATTTTGAGGGAGAATATGAGGAGAGCCAGATGGTGACGTTTGGATACAATCGGGATGGAAAGCGGGGGCATGAGCAGATCGTCATAGGATTACTGTGTAGTGACGAGGGATGTCCTGTGGGGGTGGAAGTATTTGCGGGGAATACGCCGGACGGCAAGACGGTACAGATAGAAATCCGCCCTGTGTATCATAAGACGGACGATAGAATCCGATGTCACGTTTTTGTCTGTATGCTTGCGTATTATTTACAGTGGCACATGAAGCAAAGACTCAAACCTTTGTTTGAATCTGACGGGAAGAACAAATATCGTGAATGGACGTTTGAGAATGTTATGGAGCGGCTCAAGAGTATTCGCCGGGAGATATTGAATGTCGCTGGAATCCAGTGCAGAACGGTGAGTGAACCAGAGGAAGACCAGCAAAGGATACTCGGTTTATTGGGAGTAACGCTGTAGCCATAGACGTGAAATTCAAAATTCCCTTAAGTTATTGCTACGCAAAGGATTTCTTCGGTTGGCTGTAAGGAAAATAGGCTATAACTGTACGCATGCGGCTCTGTAATGCACATCATCTGAGAGAATTAGAGGGGGTGTGGGAAGAGGATAATAAGCAGCGGTGGGCAAAAGGATGAAAATATTATTCGTAGTTATCTCTCGACATGTCGAAAACAAGGGGTGGGTTTGAGCCAGGCATTAAAGATGTTATTTTGCGGCGAATTGCCTGATTTTGTTCGCTCATAACGGTGGTTGGTGATAATACGCTGAATAGTTACAGTAAAAAATTAGATTTGGCAATATGTGTAGTAGTAAATGGGGTTTTTGAAAAGTTTAAAGAATTGTGTAAAAATTTGTATATTGGTCATTCTGGAGAAGTGTCTAAGATCGATACTGCTAAACTGTCTAAGATAGATATTGGCAATTTGCCTCAGATTGAACTTAGTAAATTTTTTCTGAAATATGAAACTCCAATGAAGAAAAAAGAAACCCTAATAAAGAACGATGAAACCAAGGAGTTTTATACAATTTGTCCTTTTATAACTGGTTGAGCGCCACCTGGAGGGCACTGCCGCCTTCTGCAAACCGAGAATGATGTCTCGCTTGGATTTGTCGAAGGGTCTGAACAACAAAATCAGGGTCATTCAATGTCGAGTTATGGCCTACGAGATGAAGAATATCTCTGGCTCAAAATTCCGACCTGTATGTTCTGATATTTAAGTAATAATGGCTCATTTTTACCCACTCGATAAGGAGAAGACCCTCATATATAAAGACACACAAACACCTGAAAACCAATAAAAATACTGTTTAGTTAATTCAGTCTTAACTACATCAATAGTTTTTGTTTTTAGCAACTGGGCAAACGAAATGAACAAAGAACAACCAAATAATCCACTCCATGGAAAAACACTAGAGATGATTGTGCAACACCTCGTTGACTATTATGGTTGGGAGCAATTAGGGAGCAGGATCAGAATTAGATGCTTTAATGAGAATCCGAGCAAACAATCAAGCTTGAAATTTCTCCGGAAAACGCCGTGGGCACGAAAAAAAGTAGAAGATCTGTATCTTGAGAGTATTGAATCGTGACCGACTCCAGCCGGACCAAATGTAACAGATACAACGCCATTGAGTTATAAAAAAGTGTAAAAACCTAACGCAGCATAGCCACAACCAATTCCCCCTTATAAAACTGGGCAGATTGCTTCAGAAAAGACGCTCGCAATGACATGCACTACGCGCTTTGATGGTGCACTGCAATTTGTTAGTGCGGATAGAAACCGGTCAGAGTGGCCTTATCCTATTAAGAAATAGATTGACTTATACAGGAAAACCTTTATATTATTTTAATGAGACTCAGTATCAACATATTTATTCATTTTTTAATATTTTAGAGCAAGGTTAGATACATGCATAGTGAGGGTATGGATACATATAAAGTCGCTCTTGTGGGAAATCCTAATGTCGGGAAAAGCGTATTATTCGGTTTGTTGACGGGAAAGTATGTAACAGTCTCAAATTATCCTGGCACGACGATTGAGGTTTCACGTGGTGTTTGCAAGGGAGTAGGTGGTGGGGTTGAGATTGTTGATACACCCGGCGCTAATAGTCTTATTCCGCTTTCTGAGGATGAGCGTGTTGCACGGGACATGCTCCTGGAAGAATATAAAAAACACGTTGTCCAGGTTGCGGATGCGAAGAATCTGCGCCGTGGTTTACTCATTACCACGCAGCTTGCAGAGATGGGTTTGCCCGTTGTGCTTGTGTTAAATATGTGGGATGAACTTCTCGATAGAGGGATGAATGTTGATGTAAGCACCTTGCAGGATATTATAAATGTTCCCATCATAAAAACGATAGCTACCCATAGAGTGGGTATTAATGCCTTAATAAATTCTATCCCCAATGCTAAGGTGCCGAATCTCCACATTGACTATGGAAATTTTATTGAAGAAGGTATATCAAAAATTGAGTCCCTCTTGCAAGGAATCACGCCGGTGTATAAGCGTGCATTGGCAATTATGCTTTTATCCAGCGATGAAGCCCTAGAGGAACATTTACAGAAAAAATTTCCCAACGGCACATTCAACGAGGTTCGAGGTATTCGGGATGATATTCAGAAGCATTTTGGGAATCCATTAAGTTATGTAATCAATATTAAACGGGCGAATTTTGTGGATATGCTGGTGCAAAAAGTTACTATGGCAAGAACGAAGGCGGGAACGACTCGTCCGTTTGTAAGAGGGGTATTTTTTTATTTCCTTGTGCCATTAGCAACATTTTTTATCGGTTATAAGCTCATGGTGCTGGTAATGTCCATGATCTCATTAAGGATCTTGCAAAATAATATAGGGAATGCCGTCTTGCCTCTTGTTGCGGGTGGCGTGTCATTAGCATGTTTTTCAAGCTATCTGTTTTTGAGAGAATATAAATCAAGGAGTACTGTATCGGAGACCTTAGGGCGCATCACCATGCATCCGGTTGCAGCCTTTCCGCTCCTGGTTATTGTTTTATGGATTGTTTATAAACTGGTGGGGGAGTTTGGGGCAGGGACGTGTGTAGAATTTTTCGAGCATAAGGTATTTGGAAATTCCCTGGCGCCTTCCGGGGGTTTTGATATCTATGCGTATATTCCATTCATTAAAAAGGTATATCCTGTTATCCATGTGAATTTTCAGGGGATTAACTATTATCTGGGATTACTCGCCCAGAAAGTGATACAAAAGGATAACATTATCTTTGAACTATTTTTGAATGACCAATCAGGGTTAATACAGGTTGGGCTCACGTATGCAATAGCCATTGTTTTCCCCATCGTGGGATTTTTCTTTCTTGCGTTTGGTATTTTAGAGGACAGTGGGTACCTTCCTCGTCTGGCTGTTATGGTAGATAAGGTGTTTAAATACATTGGGCTGAATGGAAAGGCTATTCTTCCCATGGTGTTGGGTTTGGGGTGTGATACCATGGCAACCCTGACTGCCCGTATTCTGAATACAAGAAAGGAACGGATAATTGCAACCTTGCTCCTGGCGCTGGCCATTCCGTGTTCAGCTCAATTAGGGGTGATAGCAAGTGTGCTCGGGAAGGTAGGCGGGACATATTTTGCTATCTATGTCTTTGTCATTTGCACGCAACTCTTACTTATTGGTTATTTATCTTCTCTGGTATTACCGGGGGCTCCTTCAGATTTCCTGATGGAAATTCCGCCATTTCGCATGCCAAAACTCTCGAATATCTTTATCAAGACCTTGTATCGTGTTCAATGGTTCTTAAAGGAGGCAGTACCATTGTTTATGCTCGGCACCCTGATATTGTTTGTAGCAACGAAGCTCGGTGCGTTGTCTTTTGTAGAACGAATGGGCGCTCCAATTATTAAGAATTTTTTAGGATTGCCGGTAGAAACGACGAAGGGGTTCATTTTAGGTTTTTTAAGAAGGGATTATGGCGCGGTAAGCATTTTCAGAGCGCTGGAGGAAACGAGCGGGAGCGCCGGTATTGATCCCAGGCAACTCCTGGTTGCATTAACGGTGATTACCCTCTTTATTCCCTGCCTTGCAAACTTCTTTGTGATGGTCAAGGAACAGGGCGCAAAGAACGCATTTCTCATGTTTGCATTTATCCTGCCGTATTCCATTCTTATTGGTGGTATTTTAAGAATTATCTTACAACAATTTTAAAAGTGTTTTTGACAAAATTATGAAAGGCAATTGTTAAATGCATATCCCTGATGGGTTTCTTGATACGAAAACGTGGATAGGAATGGGTTGTGTTTCGGGTGTATTTATTAGTATTGCTGTTCGAAAGGCCAATAAGAAAATTTCCGAAAAGCATATTCCGCTTCTGGGCGTTATGGCGGCCTTTGTCTTTGCAGCGCAGATGTTTAATTTCCCCGTTGGCGGTGGGACGAGCGGTCATTTTATGGGCGCAACGCTTATTGCTATCCTCCTTGGGCCGTGGGCGTCGGTTCTTATTATGACTACGGTACTGGCTGTTCAATGTCTTATCTTTCAGGATGGAGGAATAACAGCGCTGGGGGCGAATATCTTTAATATGGGTATCGTGGGCGGATTTCTTGGATATTATATAAATGCTGCTCTTCGATTTTTTATTCAGGGGAGAAAAGGCATCCTTATCGGAGGTTTTGCTTCAGGATGGTGTTCTCTTGTATTGTCGGCGCTCTGTTGTGCGATTGAATTAGGTATTTCCGGTACCATACCTTTAAAGATCGGGATATCAGCCATGTCTGGTATTCATGCGCTTATTGGTATTGGAGAAGGGTTTATTACTGTTGCAACGCTCAGTTTGCTTTTAAGGGTAAGGCCTGACTTGCTCAATTTACAGAAGATATAAAAGCAGTATAGTATTGGCACGAAAATACCCCTCACCCAGACCCTCCCACAAGGGGCGAGGGAATTATCCCTCTCTTAATGGGCGGGATAAAGGGAGGGTGATATATTTTCATGCCCTTTTGTGAGTTTTAGGCTCATGATTGTTTATTCTGTAAAAATTTCTTTTTTTAGCAAGTATTTTTAAACACACACCCAAATCTCCTCCCTATAGAGGGTGCTTGGTTGCGGCTTTGCTGCTCTATGTAATTGCCGAGAGTTTTTGTTTCATTTAATTGGGTTATGAAAATAAAAAACCAGCCGGATTTCCCGGTTTAGGGGTATTGACTTGAAAGGAACAAATGATACATGAAGTTACCAAAGAAGCAAGGTAAAGTAGTGTTCATACTATTTAGTTTGTCTCTTGTTGTAGGGCTAGTCTTCCTCATTGTGCCATTTACATCAAAAAACCCTGATGGGTTGGAAAAAGTATCACAGACCATGGGTTTTCTGAAAAAAGATGACTTTAAGCCATTACTGATTGCCCCCATGCCAGGATATAGCATGTCTGGCATAAAGAATAAAATTGGGTCGAGGTGGTATGCTAGCATTATCGGCGTGTTTATTGTCTTTGGGATTACGGTTTTTGTTGGATATATGTTAAAAAGAAAACGCGATAAGATGTGAATTAAAATGGATAATGCACGATAATAGAAGGGTGTATTTCTTGTGTTTTCTCTCTTTCTTTGAATAAGGCTTTACTTGCAAAAATGCTTGACCTGAGAAACAAATTGGCTTAAAATTCTGTTTATAATCACAGGAAAAATACAGATACCTTTTAGATTGTTTAAGGAGATTACTCGTGGGTAAAGTAAGATGTCCGGGTAGCATACGAAATACAACCCCCGTTCCGATAGAACGTAAATGTCATAATTGTGGCGTAATTGTAGAAATGTGGAGCGATGAAGAAAAGACCGATTGCCATAAGTGCGGAATAACTATTTTTAAAGATAAAATACCTACCTGTGTTGAGTGGTGTAAATCAGCGGAGGAGTGTATGGGCCACATTCTGGATGTTAAGAAGATACAGGCGGAGGCTAAAAAACGTGCAGCAACAGACGGCGATCCTAAATTCTTCGAAAAGGTTACCGATATGATTAAAAAAAAGAAAGATGGGGTTGCCTAAAGGACTTTGACTGTATAAAAAGCAGAAATGTTTTCGTGGAAGAAGGAATTCTTGTTTTCTTGTCTTGTAATTAAATTGTATGGGAATTTTCATTTTACATAAACGGTTTTTCGGAATACTTCGTAGCTGCAGGTTTCAGTCCGCGCTGGCTAATGCCTGCGACTACCAAAGTTGACCAACGCGACATATTCATCTCTTTTTGAGCCTCCAATAAAGCATATCTTAATTATTCGCCCCGGTGCTCTTGGCGATGGGATTGTTACCCTGCCAGCGATGCTGGCTATTCGTGAATATTTCCCCAATGCCCATATTGAAATTATGGGTTCTGCACATTTTTTAGAAGTTGTAAGGGAGCGTTTTTATGCCGACTCTGTGAGCAGGTTTGATCATGTCGATGTTGCTGCGCTTTTCATGGAAAACACCCGCATTTCTCCTTCATTATTAAAAAGATTTGGGGAAAAAGATGTAATTGTTTTGTTTGTTCCAGATCAAGAGCAAATTCTAACAAATAATCTTAAGGCTACAGGGGCAGGATACGTTATTCAGTACGACCCATTTCCGTCTTCCGGGAACTCCATGCATATTATTGATCATTTCTTGCATTTCCTTGATTTAATGGGCATACCTTTTTTTTACAAGACGCCAAAAATTTTTCTGAATGAGGAAGATGCATTCTTTGCCGATAATTTTTTGCATGAAAAAACTATTGGTTCTAAAAAAACATTAATTGCCATTCATCCTGGAAGTGGAGGCCGCCAAAAGTGCTGGCCCGTAGAACGATATGCAGCATTGATGAAGTGGTTTGACAGGGAAATGGATGCCGAAATACTTGTTATTTCAGGGCCGGCAGACGATCATATTGTTAAAGAGTTAAAAGTAAAAGCACGTGGTAATTTTATTTATGCAGATCAACTTCCCTTGCCCAAACTTGCCGCGCTCATAAAACGTTGTAATCTTTTTATCGGAAATGATTCTGGCATTTCCCACATGGCGGCTGCTTTAGGAATAAAAACTGTGGCTATCTTTGGCCCGACAGACCCCGGCGTATGGGGGCCACGTGGAGATTCGGTAAAGATTCTTTATAAACAGGTGTTTTGCAGTCCTTGTGCACCGGAGAAAAGGAGAAATTGTGAAGTGCAAATATGTCTTGCATCCATAACGATTGATGATGTGATACGTGCGGTAGAATGCAGTAAATTGTAATAAGAATCATCTGGTAGTTCAGGAAATAATATCCTTTTTCAGTTGACGGGTTTACCACAGTTTTATATACTCACTCTCCGTTTTTTTCTCAGAAATTTCAGTATTTCATACAAATGCAGTAATATTCAGTATTTTCATAAAAATTGGAAAGGAAAGAAAGATTATCCATGTCAAAAAAATCTAAACAATGTCAGTTACAACATAAATATTTATGCAAACCAGAGATAACCCCCCAGGTCATAAAGAAGGGGATGAAGGTTAAAGACCTTGTTGCGGAATATGCCCGGTCTGGTGCATTTAATGCTGGGCGATTGGCAGAGGCGTGTAAACTTTACGGTCACATGCTCGACACGGATACTACGGTAGGCTTGACACTTTCCGGCGCTATGACGCCGACTGGCATGGGGGGAATACTTATTAACCTCATTGAAAATGGTTTTGTTGATTTTATTATTTCAACCGGCGCAAACCTTTACCATGATTTACATTTTGCTTTAAATCTTCCCATTCATCAGGGAGACTTCAGGGTCGATGATACAAAGCTTTATGAGGCGGGTATAGAACGCATTTATGATATTTTCATTACCGATGATCTCCTTATCAGGACAGATAAATTTATTCAAGATGTAGTCGAAAAAGCATCGATAACTGGCCCTATTTCAACGGCTGACTTTCACTATATTTTAGGAAAGGCAGTTCTTGCAGAAACTCCATCACCGCAATTGAGTTTTGTGGCTCATGCTGCAAAACATAATATACCGATATTTGTTTCATCACCGGGTGATTCTTCAATTGGGATGAATCTTACCTACCTTAAGCTTCTAGGAAAAGGTATTATTATTGATACTGACCTTGATGTGCTTCAAACTACGGCGATTGTTTTCAACAGTGAAAAGAATGGCGTGATTAGCATTGGAGGCGGTTCACCAAAAAATTTTTATATGCAGACACAACCAACCCTTGCACAAATACTTAACATTAATAAAGGTGGACATGATTATTTCATCCAGATTACCACAGACGCTCCACAATGGGGTGGACTTTCTGGCGCAACACCAACCGAGGCTATTTCATGGGGTAAGATACGGAGCGAAGAGGTAAAGAATCATGTGGTTGTTTATAGTGATGCAACGATTGCTATGCCGATACTTGCCGGATATGTTATGTCGGAAAATAAACCGCGTAAAAAAAAGCATCTTTACCGAAATTTGAATTCATACGTTTCAGAATTAAAAAAGCATGTAAAGTAATTTTTTTTGCCAATTGAGTTATCAACATATTCGATTGTTAAATCAATAGAATTGAATTTTATCACATGTTTTTCAAATTCAGGAAATTAGGATTATTATTTTATGAGTTATTAACGAACCATGAACAGGTTATCCACAATCTAATTATTTTAATCTCAGGTAAAAATTTTAGAGAATGATTTCATCGGCGTTGAAGAAACGCAATGGTGAATAAACAAAAAAAATTATATTTATCTAAGTTTCAATTTAACATGAGATTACAAACTTAAATTTTTTTCTTAAAATAAATTGATGCCGGCAAATAATTTTATGAGAAATTAATTTGTTGCGGATTTAAAAAAATTTACTTTTGGTAATTACATTATTTATTGAAGTCTTATGTACAAAACGTTAACGTGCCAAAAATGTTTAATAAATAAGAATGCCTTTTTATTTTGACACATAGAAATGCATCTGATAATATCGCCCTCCTTCTGTGAATACTCTTTGTTTCATTTCCAAAAATTTCTTCTTAACATTGAGGGGGCTTAATGAATTCTTGTGTAAAAATTTGGGATGATGTTCTTCACTCTATTCGTGAAAAGGTTGGGCCGCTTCGATTTAACCTGTGGTTTAAAAATACACGTCTTGAATCGTTTGAGGGTAATTGTGCGAACATTGCAGTGCCAAATGTTTTTACGCAGATATGGTTGCAGGAAAATTTCTCGAACTTATTAAGAGAAGGCATTGGGAGTATATTAAATAAGGATACGGACGTAAGGTTTTCCATCTCAAAAAATAACGATGGAGAAAGCCAATCGAATGTCAACAATACTACCGAGAAAAAAACAGAAGGGAATAAAACTCAATTACAAGGAAATAGAGTTTTAAAGTTAGAAGATTTTGTCGTAGGTCCCAGTAATAGACTTGCTTATACTGCGGCCCTTGAAATGATTAAGGATAAACACCCCTCTTTCAATCCTCTTTTTATTCACGGTACTGTTGGCGTTGGAAAGACGCATATCCTGCAGGGGGTTTGTAACAGGGCGAGGGAAGATCAAAATGTAAATGCTGTCTATATGCCGGCTGAAAAGTGGACGAATGAATTCATTTATTCACTGCAAAAGGGAAAAACAGAAGCATTTCGGCAGAAATTTAGAAATGTAGATATGTTTCTTATTGACGATGTCCACTTTCTTTCAAATAAGCAGGGAGTGCAAGAGGAATTTTTACATACGTTTAATGCATTATATGAGTTGTCAAAAAGAATTATATTGGCAAGTGATGCACACCCAAAAATGATTGGACAGTTGAAGGAAAATCTCGCAAGTCGATTTATGTCAGGTATGATTATAAAAATAGACGAACCTGATTTTGCAACGAGATTGTTAATCCTGAGGGCTAAGGCGGCTAAGTTTGATATACATTTTCCCGAAGAGGTTATAGATTTTGTTGCAGAAAAACTCGACGGTAATGTGAGAGAAATCGAGAGTGCCCTGACAACGTTGTCTGCCCATGCCCGGTTTAACGAGAAAAAAATAGACATCCATTTAGTGCACGATGTATTAAGCGGATTTTTCTACAACGAGGGAAAGATTATAAAAGTTAATACTATAGAGGATGCGATTTTGTCATATTTTAATATATCGCGCAATGAGCTTCATTCGAATAAAAAGACAAAATCTGTTTCTTTTCCTCGTCAGGTATGTATGTATTTGATAAAGAACCTTATTGATTGGTCATATCAGCAAATTGGGAATTATTTTAATAGTAAAAAACATACAACCGTCATGTTTGCAATCAAAAAGGTGAAAGATCAAATCGAAAGTGATAATCAATTTAAGTTGATTGTCGAATCACTAATAGAAAAAATTAAAAAAGAGAAGAGATAAGTACCCTTCAATTTGGATTATTTTATGAGTTGTATAGAGAAAATCAAAAAAAAATTAAAAGAAGATAACGTTGACGGTGTATTGATCACGAATGAAGTAAATATCCGGTATGTAACAGCTTTTACAGGTTCAGAAAGTATTTTGTTAATAACACCGTGGTATGATTATTTATTTACAGATTTCAGGTACGTTGAACAAGCCCAGCGTGATATACCCTGGATTAAAATTGTAGAAAGAAAAGTTTCATTAATAAAAACAATTTGTGCGAAACTAAAACGCATTCGTATGAAAAAACTTTATGTAGAGTCTTCTTATCTTACATTAAAGCAACATAATGAACTAAAAGAAAATTTGAAAGGAATTCGTATAATTCCAACTGAGGGAATAATTGAGACATACCGTAAAAGAAAAACTTACGAGGAAGTAAAAAAAATACAGTCTGCCATTGATATTGCTGAAAAAGCATACAAATCTCTTCAACAGAAAATAGCGGTTGGTATGTCAGAAAAGAATGTGGCGGATATTCTTGAATTTGAAATCAGAAATCAAGGGGCAGAAAAAAGTTCATTTGAAATAATTTCTGCCATTGGCGATCATGCCTCTCAACCACACGCACGTCCTTCTCACGACAGAAAAATAGGCGAAAACGACGTTGTATTAATAGACTGGGGTGCGTGCTTTCAGTTTTATAATTCCGACTTGACAAGGGTTATGTTCGTAGATAAAATAACCCCACAATGGAAAAAGATATATCAAATAGTCTTAGATGCACAGCAATTTGCTATAGAAAATATACGACCGGGGAAAAAGGCAAAAGACGTTGATTATGACGCTCGAAGTTATATTGAGAAAAAAGGATATGGAAAAAACTTTGGACATGGAGTGGGACATGGTATTGGACTTGAAGTTCATGAGGGGCCAACTATTAACAAACGAAGTAAAGAAATTTTGGAAGAGGGTATGGTATTTACCGTAGAACCGGGGATATATATTCCTGATTGGGGTGGTATTCGTATAGAGGATGTTGTATTAGTAACCTCAGATGGTTGTAATGTTTTAAGTCATGAATCGAAAAAATTATCTGAGTTATGTGTTAGAAACTATTAAAGAAAAAGAAATTTTAAATTGTTTATAAAGCAACAGGTATATTTATAAACCAATCAGCACCACCTACTATTTATATCAATCCGCTTCTTCTCAATTTTCCCATTCTGTATAGAATTATTATTTATTCTTACGTTCGAATGCTTACACAATTAGGCTTGCCTTTAAACGAAAAATAAATTTCATGAAGGAATAGATAATGAGTATTATAGACAAGGTAAAGCAATTAATTTCAATTATGAATGAAAATGATTTATCCGAGATCGAAATTCAAGAAGATACAGTAAAAATAAGAATAAAAAAGAGTACTGATGGGTATTCAAATACAGTAACATCAACAACTGTTCCGCCTGTCCATCCTGCAAGGTTAGAATTGGAACACCCTACCCATGTAATATCAAAAGATAGTGAAAATTATGGAGAGATTATTTCTCCAATGGTAGGGACTTTTTATCGAGCAACTGCTCCCGGTGCTGATCCATGTGTAAATATAGGAGATATGGTAAATGAGGAAACAGTGGTTTGTATCATTGAAGCGATGAAAATTATGAATGAGGTAAAGGCTGAGACATCTGGTGAAATTGTTGAGATTTGCGTAAATGATGGGGAAGCCGTTGAGTATGGCCAGCCGCTCTTTCGCGTCAAGCCCGTTGGAAGGCAAACGTAATTTATTGGTTTAAGAAATAGTAGCGAGGGTATTTTCCATATGTTTTCAAGGATTCTGATTGCCAATAGGGGCGAGATTGCTTTAAGAATTATTCGGGCATGTCGTGAGTTAGGAATAGAAACTGTGGTAATTTGCTCGAAGGCTGACGAAAATGCGTTGTACTTAAAGCAAGCAGATATTACAGTATGCGTTGGTCCGCCTGAGTCTGAAGGAAGTTATTTAAATATACCGAGTATAATCAGTGCTGCCGAGATAACTGATATTGAAGCAATCCATCCTGGATATGGATTTTTGTCTGAAGTTGCCCATTTTGCCGAAGTCTGCGAATCTTCTAATATCGTTTTCATTGGCCCCCGGGCGGATGTGTTGAAAAAACTCGGAAATAAGACTGAGGCGAGGAAAATTGCCATCGCTAATAAGATCCCTGTTGTTCCCGGCAGCGAATCTGTTATAAAAAGCCAGCAACAGGCGCTTGATGTTGCGCACAAAATTGGGTATCCCGTTATCATTAAGGCATCTTCAGGTGGTGGTGGGCGTGGTATGCGTGTCGCACATAATGATATAAGTCTTGTAAATTTACTGTCGGTAGCGCAGAGGGAAGCTGAGGCAGCTTTTAAAGATGCATCTGTCTATATTGAAAAATACATTGAAAACACGCGACATGTGGAGGTTCAGATATTAGGCGACAATTATGGTAATATTGTCCATTTGGGAGAAAGGGATTGTACCTTACAGCGCAGGCATCAAAAACTTGTAGAAGAATCACCTTCACCCGCCATTACTCCGCGTTTGCGAGAAGAAATTTGTAAGGCGGCGATAAAAATAGCGCGGGCTGTAAATTACACAAATGCGGGTACGGTTGAATTTTTAGTTGATAACAATACCGGAAATTTTTATTTTATTGAAGTAAACACGCGATTGCAGGTTGAACATCCTGTGACAGAAATGGTGACAGGGATTGATCTGGTTAAACAACAAATCAGAGTAGCCTGTGGTGAGCGATTAAATTTAAAACAGAAGAAAGTAAGAAATCAAGGTGTGTCTATAGAGTGTAGAATTAATGCAGAAGACCCTCAGAACGGATTTCGCCCACAGCCTGGGAAAGTTACCATATATAATCCTCCAGGGGGGCAAGGAGTGAGGGTTGATTCACATGTGCACACAGGATATGAAATACCACCGTTTTATGATTCGTTGATTTCTAAATTGATTGTTTACCAAAAAACAAGGGAAGAGGCAATTGCTTGTATGAAAAGGGCTTTAGGTGAGTACACTATTGGGGGTATTAAAACCACAATTCCACTCCAATTAGAGCTTATTACGCATTCTCAATTTGCAAGTGGGAATATTAACACAAATTTTGTTGAAAATTATTTATCGAGAAGTAAAGATTAAATTTAATTGCTAATGAATTTTTTCTTGACACAAATAAAAAAGCATGATAACTTATCAGTCTCTTTTATAGAGTATTATTGTCAATGACTGTACACCATTTGTATGTTCAGAATTAATATATAGATAGAGCAAAAATATGAACAATAATTAATGTATAGCCTTTTACGTTTAAGATATTTCTTTTTTTGCTAGTGACGGAAAGTGCGTGGATTTATCTTTAATTATAAGGGTAAAGATTTTTAAAAGTAGTTTTTGTGATTTATTTCAAGATGTATGAAAGGAGATTTAAATGTTAGGCGGTAGGACAATAGGGTATTTCTTGGGTGGTTTAGTGGTTTCCGTAAGTTCGTTAGCTTTTTCTCTGGGTGGCAGTTCCTATGGTGCGGAGTATGTTGGAAATAGTGGTTGTAAGTGCCATATGGGAAAAGGTTGTTATGAGGGTGAAGAATATAAAGAGAGATTACACTCAAATACATGGGAAAAGAGGCTGAAGGGAACTCCGGATGCGGAGAACCTGGAATGCTTGAAGTGTCACGCTACCGCAGTAGGAGAAAAGATTGCGGAAGCCGGGAAAAAATATTTACCAAATGTGCAGTGTGAAGCTTGTCATGGTGCTGGCTCAGAATATAAAAAGTTGAAAGAAAACTATCAGGGTAAGGGTAAGGACGCCTTTAAGGAGATATTGAAGAAGGATCCTATTGAAGCAAGGAAAGCACAGTATGATGCTGGTTTGGTTGTGGCGGGTATAAACGGGCCTGCAACGGTGAAGGAGCAGTGTTTAAAGTGTCATTGGGAGAGTAAGGATGACAAGAACAAATGTCCAAAAACCGATAAAGTAATGGATTATAAGGAGTATTTCAAGAAAGATGATCATCGCGATAACGATGAAATAGACGATGTAATTAAAAAGATGTCGCCGGATGATAAGAAAAAATGGGCTGCTTTATTACCAAAGGATGAGATTCTTAATTCGCCATTAAAGCCAAAGAAAAAGGAATAGCTCTTAAAAAGTTTATAAAGAGTTAGAGCTGGGGAGGACTCCGTAAGATGGTTTATAGATCGAAAAAAAGCCTGATAAATAAGTCTCTGTCAGGTTCCAAGAGGTTGTGTTTTTCTGCATTTTTAGGTGTATGTACTGTTGCTGCTCTAGCATTGTCAACAGTTTTGTATGCGGGTGACAATGGGCCTTGTTTAGAGTGTCATACAAAGCCTGACAAGTTGAAGGTTTCGGAAAAGGCTAAGATTGATCCAATTACGGGTGAAATTAAGGTGGCTTCTATGTTAGTTGACGAAGCCACCTTTAAGACTACGGCACATGGCGGATCAGACTTTTTCTGCGTTGATTGTCACCAAGAGCTAGATGGCGCCGATTTAACCGATGGGCACAAGCCGAATTTAAAACCTGTTGATTGTATAACTTTTTGTCACGACGACCCTGCGGAGGATTATTTGCAGAGTAGTCATGTGAAGTTAATGAAGGAACACAATAAGGATGTTCCGACATGCAAGGACTGTCATTTTGGTTTAACATTTCATGATAGCGTCACAGGTGAGAAGTCACCTATGTATGTCCCGATGGGAACTAATGCTCTTCACAGGAAATTGACGATTGAAGCTTGTAGTTTTTGTCATCAGGAATATTTTGACGGTTATCGAAATAATGCACATGGACAGGTGACATCTCTGGGGTATACAAATGAAGATGTGCCTGTGTGTTTTGATTGTCACGGTAAGCATAAAATTTTGAATTCTTCTGACCCAGAATCCAAGGTAGGCAAGGAAAGGATCTTGGAAACATGTGGTAAATGCCATGCAAACGCGAATGCAAGTTTTGTTAAGCATATTGAGCATCCGCAAATTAAAAATTTAAGCTATTATAATGCGTTGCTGAATGCTATAAAAAATGGGCGAAGTGACCCGGAAAACCTTAAAAAAGTTCTTAAAAATCCTCAAACGATTTTATGTATTGTTTTTGTGATGTATATGGGTATTTTAGGATTTACATTTTCCTCGTTCGGGCTCCATTCTTTGCTTTGTTGGTTGGCGGCAATCCGAGATGAATACAGGAGAAAGGGGCATAGTGATGAAGAGCAGCACTAATTTTCTGCGTTTCAGTTTTTTTCATAGATTTTGTCATTTTTTAACTATTGTTAGTTTTTTTGGTCTCGTTTTAACGGGAATTCCACTGGCGTTTAGGAGTTATGGCTGGGCGAGATGGCTTTATGAACTGATGGGCGGCTATCCTACTGCGGGTTTCATCCATCGTATTTGTGCTATAATAACTTTATTTGCTGCATTTCTGCACTTTATAAATCTGTTTTATAATATTTCAGTAAAAAAGCAGAAAGGTTTTTTCTGGGGGCCGAAGTCGCTTCTTATTCAACCGAGGGATATTTTTGATATTATTGGTGATTTAAAATGGTTTCTTGGTATAGGAAAGAGACCTGATTTTGATAAATGGATATATTGGGAAAAGTTTGAGTATTTATCATTGATGTGGGGGACATTGGTGATGGCGTTAACAGGTCTCATTCTATGGTTTCCGGTACAATTCACGAAAATTATACCAACCTCCGTTGCCAGTATAATCGACCTTCCAAGTATTGCTCTGATTATACACAGGTACGAAGCGATACTTGCGGCTGGGTTTATTTTTACAATTCATTTCTTTCACACGCATCTGTTACCGGAAAAAATGCCCGTAGATGAAGCAATTTTCACTGGAAAGATCACCGAGGAAGAGTTTAAACATGAGCGGCTGGCTCAGTACAAAAGACTAGAGAGTCAGCACAAACTCGATGAATTAAAAGTACCACCGCCCTCGCTGTTCGTAAGTTTCATAACCAGGCTGTTTGCTGTGCCTATTCTTATTACAGGGCTTGTTGTGGTAGCTTTTATGTTAACTGCCCTTTTGGTCTGGGCTATCTAGTGCAAAGCTAGTAACACATCGAACATAGTAAGCAAATTATAGCAGTATAGGCTGAGTTTGTCATATAAGTAATATATTTGTTTTGAGGGTCAATGATGACATACAGAGTCTTAATTGCAGATGATGAAGAGCGTATGAGGCGAGTGCTTGCTATGGTATTTGATGAAATGAAAGATGTTAAAGTTGTCACGTCAAGCAATTGCGTGACAACTTTGAACTATCTTGATAAAGAAAGATTTCATCTTATCATAACAGACTTAAAGGTACCAGAAATGGGGCGAGTCGAATTCCTTCGGGCTATCAAGGGCAAACTTCCGGATGTTCCAGTAATTGTGCTTACAGCTTATGGGTCAGTAGGTTCTGCTATCGATGCTATGAAAGAAGGTGTGTTTGATTATTTAACTGCACCTTTTGAGAATGATATTTTAAAATTAGCTGTTAAAAGAGCTTTAAAAATGAGTTCTTTGGCAATAGAAAATAAATTTTTAAGACAGGAACTTGAATCTCACTATGATTTTAAAAATATAATAGGTAACTCACCTCAGGTGGTTGATTCCTTGCGCTTGGTTGGCGAGGTATCCAATACAGATTCTACCGTTTTAATTACAGGAGAAAGTGGTACGGGTAAAGAGCTGATCGCTCGAGCAATTCACTATAACAGTAACAGGGCATGTGGTCCTCTTATTGCTTTAAATTGTGCTGCAATTCCAGAGAATTTGTTGGAAAGTGAATTGTTTGGATATGAAAAGGGTGCCTTTACTAGCGCAGAAAAGACTAAAAAGGGGCGTTTTGAGTTAGCTTCGGGTGGTACATTCTTTCTGGATGAAATATCTGAAATGAGCGCTGCGATACAAGCAAAAGTACTCAGAGTTATTGAATCTCGAGAATTAGAGCGTTTGGGGGGTACGGAAACAATAAAAGTCGATATCAGAATTATTTGCGCCACAAATAAGAATCTTGAAGAGTTAGTTAAATGTGGTAAATTCAGAGAAGATTTGTATTACCGGATTAGTGTATTTCCTATAATCTTGCCGCCATTAAGAGACAGAAAAGAGGATATAATACCTTTAAGTAAACATTTCTTAAAGCAGTTTTCGATGAAAATGGGAAAGTCGCCAATTTCTCTAAGTAAGGAAGTCGAAAAACTGCTTTTAATGCATAGATGGGAAGGTAATATTAGAGAGTTGCAAAACGTTATAGAACGTGCAGTAATACTCTGTAAAAGTAATATTATAACAACCGAGCATTTGCCAACATCCATAGTAAAATGTGCCTTATCTACTGATAAGCTACAAAACCAACCTCAAAATAACTCAATTGTGTTTGATATTCCACCGCATGGGCTGTCTTTAGATGCACTTGAAAGGCAGTTGGTTACTCAGGCCTTAGAAAAAAGTAAAAATAATAAGACTAAAGCAGCTAAATTGCTAGGATTGACAAGAGGTACCTTTAGATACAGACTTCTAAAATATGGCTTATCAAATTAAGATGGTTAAAATAAGCCAGTTTGTTAAAAACTGTAAAAAGATGTTTGCATTGTTAGTGATAGTTGTTTTTCACAATTTTTAGTAAACCTTTATTTCGGGAGATGGCTGAAAATAGTCACAAAGATTAATAGTTTCGTTGTGTGTGCGCAAAAGTATTAATGCGGTAAATGTTTATTTTGCAAGGAGTTGTATAAAATGAAGATGTCGGTAAGTTATTGGTATGATTTATGCTCTATTTTTAATAGTGTGCTTTATTTTATCGAGAGTGTTTAGAACAGACGAGAGGGGGTGAATAAGTCATGAAGAAGGGAATTTTAGCTGTAGCCGGGATAATTAGTATGATTGTGATAACAACACAGTCAGTATTTGCTGCTTGGGATAAGCCTTGTGACAAGAAGAAAATTCTGGAGGCCCACTGGTGTGATGCTTGCAAGGATGTGCGGGAATTTACAGAGTGTTCCGAAATAGGGTACATTTGGGACTTTTCTAAGCACAAAGCTGCTGGTGATAAGACTCACACTGATTTACCAACGTGCTGGGCGTGTCAAAAGGTTGCTTATAGCTGTATAAATTCTAACTGCAAGAAGTATGGTGTGTGTTTGCCAGCGCCAGGTGCATGCCAGGAGTGCGGTGATGATATTACAAGTAAGGTATCATTGTCACGGATTACTTTTAAGTGTCCAAAGTGTAGCAAGGAGAGCACCGAGCCAGGAAAAGGTTTTAGCTTGATAAAGGGAAGCTATGGAAATCAGTTAGAGAAGGCCGGCGATTGCGAAACTTGCGGTGTTGCCCTTGAAGTAATTTGCGCAAAATCTGGTACATGCCCTCATGTTAGCAGATAAGGTATATTTACATTTTGTAGACTTATGTTAACGACATATTAGGAGGAAATGGATGAAGAAAGGGTTAATAGGAGCGTTGTTGGTGGGGGCGGCGGTAGCGATGACGGGGAGCCTTGCGAATGCGGGGTTTATCCAGGGCACGCATGTAAAGACGGACATGCCGGGACCGTT
>JAHFOW010000036.1:4610-19418 GCA_023261465.1 Planctomycetota bacterium | reverse complement strand
CTGGAAAATATCCTTCCGTGGAGTTGATGGTACAGGCATTAGAGGCAAGCGGCACAGAAGTTGTTACCGTTGCTCTTCGAAGGGCAAAAATTAGTGATTCTGCGTCAATCCTGGATTATATCGACGCCCGGAAATACAAAATATTACCAAACACTGCAGGATGCTATTCTTCGGACGAGGCAATTCGTGTTGCACGCCTGTCCCGTGAGATGGGCTTATCCGATATGGTGAAACTCGAAGTGCTTGCCGACGAAAAAACACTTCTTCCTGATCCAATTGAAACACTGAAGGCAACACAGGTTTTGGTAAAAGAAGGTTTTACGGTGCTCGTGTATACCTCTGACGACCCTGTAATTGCAAAGAAACTGGAAGACGCCGGCGCCACGAGTGTAATGCCCGCCGGCGCGCCAATCGGATCAGGTCAGGGTATCTTAAATAAAAACAACATCAGAATCATCCTTGAATCTGCAAGAGTTCCTGTTATTGTGGACGCTGGTGTTGGCACAGCTTCGGATGTAACCATTGCTATGGAGCTTGGCTGTGATGGCGTGTTACTCAATACGGGCATTGCACATGCAAAAGATCCGATACGTATGGCAAGGGCGATGAAACAGGCTTGCGAATCCGGCAGGTTGGCATTTCTTTCCGGGCGTATTCCGAAAAGGCTTTATGCAAAAGCAAGTAGTCCGGAAAAGGATTTTTAAAATCCTCTCTCCTGTCTTTTGTAAATTTTATGACAAAGAAATAAACATTCCCCGCTCTCTTCGAATTTTTGAGGTAAAGATACTTCTGTTATTATGCTTGCAAAACGAATAATACCCTGTCTGGATGTTAAAGATGGACGTGTCGTTAAAGGTACAAATTTTTTAAATTTAAAAGATGCCGGCGATCCTGTTGAAATCGCTGCATTGTATGACGGGTTGGGCGCTGATGAGTTGGTTTTCCTTGATATTACAGCCTCTCATGAAAACAGAAATATCATTCTCGATGTTGTTCGGAAGACCGCAGAAGAGGTGTTCATGCCCTTGACTGTAGGCGGGGGTATTCGTACTATTGATGACATCCGGCGGTTGCTCAATGCAGGGGCGGATAAAGTTTCAATCAATACTGCTGCAGTAAAAGACGCTGAGTTTGTTACAAAGTCCGCCAGAAGGTTCGGCAGTCAGTGCATTGTGGTTGCCATTGATGCAAAACGCGTAAAAGGTAATAATGACAGGACACAATGGGAAGTTTTCATACATGGCGGACGGACGCCAACCGGATTGGACGTAATTCAATGGGCCAGGGAAGTTGAATCAAGAGGCGCAGGGGAGATATTGCTTACCAGTATGGACTGTGACGGTACAAAGGATGGTTATGATGTCGAATTAAACAGGACAGTATCAGAGTCTTTGAATATTCCTATTGTCGCATCGGGTGGCGCGGGTAAATTGGAACATTTTTATGATGTTTTTACCAGGGGTAAGGCTGACGCTGCCCTGGCAGCATCTATTTTTCATTATAGAGAGATTACCATACACGAGGTGAAGGAATATTTAAAGAAAAAAGGTATTCTGGTACGGAATAAATAATTATTTTTCCGTTTGTTGAAAATATTAATTTAAGTGGTATAATTATCCACATTTATAATTTTATTTAAATACTCTATTTGTCTTATCAATGGCATACTTAATTCCACAAGAAAAGATTACAGAAATACAGCATGCCGCAGATACTGTTCAAATCATATCGGAATATGTCCGTTTAAAACAAACCGGAAGAAATTTTATCGGTTTATGTCCCTTTCACTCCGAAAAAACCCCTTCATTTACGGTAAACCCTGAGAAGAAACTTTTTAAGTGCTTTGGATGCGGCGAAGGTGGAACGGTGTTTCATTTTTTAATGAAACAGGAGGGGGTGAGTTTTGTAGAAGCGGTGAAAATGGTTGCTACCAAATCGCATATTGATATTTCGCATTTAAGTAAATCAGAAAAGCCCGTACTGTCAATTACAGAAAAAACACATTTATATAATGTAAATGATTTTGCCGCAAAATTTTATCACAAAATCCTGACGGAGAAAGAACAGGGCAAGGTTGCCCGAAACTATTTACAGAAACGCCAGATAAATAATGAGTCAATTAAGCATTTCTGCCTTGGTTATGCACCTGATAGTTGGGACGCCCTGATCAAAACGTGCAGAGAACGCAGCATATCGAATAATCTTCTGGAGAAGACCGGTTTGATTATTCAGAAAAAGGAGGGAAACGACTATTACGATCGTTTTCGCAACAGGCTGATGTTTCCTATATTTGACGCCAGAAAGCAGGTCGTTGGTTTTGGCGGAAGGGCGTTGGATGACTCTACTCCAAAATATCTTAATTCACCGGAGACGGTTCTTTTTAATAAGAGTAATGTGTTGTATGGTATTGATGTTGCTAAAAATGCCATTATGAAACAGCGCCGGGCGATTCTCATGGAAGGCTATACGGACGTAATTATGGCGCACCAGCATGGAATTGAATGTTCTATTGCTGTTATGGGAACTGCCGTAACAAAACAGCATTTACGGCAATTGAGGCAATACTGTAACCAGGTGATACTCCTGTTAGATTCGGACGCAGCCGGCCAGAAGTCTTCAGACCGGAGTCTTGATATTTTTGTTGAGGAAGAATTTGAAGTAAAAATTGCAGAACTTCCCGATGGTTATGATCCCTGTGATTTCCTCGTAGCGGAAGGAAGCGGGAAGTTTTTAACGTTTGTTCATAATGCAAAGGACTTTTTCTCTTACAAAGTTAAAATGGCCGCTTCCAAGTGGGACATGACAAGTATTCATGGAAGGGCAAATGCAATACATGATATCCTTTCCACGGCAATAAAGATGCCCGATGTGATTAAGCGTGATTTGCTCATTAAGATGATTGCAGAAGAGATGTCTATTGATGAGGCAACATTGAGAACGCACATGACAAAAATGAACAAACAGTCCGTCATTAAAGGAAACAAACAAGATTGTGAGCAGCGTTTCGATGCATCTTCAAAGGCGGAACGCGTACTTTTATACCTGATGTTGGCATGTAATGACCTGATTCCAAGGATAGTAAGCGCGATCGGTCTCGAAGGATTCCATAATCAAAAATTCTTTAAAATTGCAGAGAAAGTAATTGAATTATATGGTAGGAATTCAGAGGTTAAAGCCGAAGATGTCCTCCACATGTTGGATGATGGCGAACTCAATAAAATGCTCATGGACATTGTGACGACGGAGGAATTTCAGCATATTACTGATTATGAAGAATGGTTTACGGATTGTATGCAGTTTTTCAGGAGGAGAAACAATAAGAAGGAAATCCATCAGGTCAAGAGAAAGATGTTGGAAGGTATAAAAACCGGAAAGAACGAGGAAGATATTGCGGCGCTTCTTGACGAATTTCACAAGAAGAATAAGAGTGTTCATACTTTAAAAGGTAAGGTTAAAGTCTAGGTCGTATGTTGTTTGTGCATTGTCAAAGTCAAACGACAGATAGATTCAGATAAATGTGATATTTAGGGAGGTCTGGCTTTCGATGGAAACGTTAAATCAAAAAATTAAGCATCTTGTACAACGCGGGAAGGAAAAGGGCTACTTAACATATGAGGAATTGAATGATATGTTGCCCGAGGATGCGGATGTTTCACCCGATAAGATTGATGATATTCTGATGATGCTGGATGAGGTAGGGATTGACTTAATTGATGAAACAGAGATTGAGACCCGGGACATTGTTGACGCTGAGGAAGCGGAGGTGTTTACTGAGGTAGACCTGGAGTTTGGCGAAGTGCCGACAATCTCTGAGAAGATAGACGACCCTGTTCGCATGTATCTTACACAAATGGGTGAAATACCCCTGCTCACACGGGATGAAGAAATCATGCTGGCCAAAAAAATAGAAATAACGAGAAAGAGATTCCTTAAAAAGGTATTGCATTCCGATCTGTCTTTGGCGACCTGTTTAAGGATACTGGAGGATGTGAATAACGGAGAACTCTCGTTTGACCGTACTTTGAAGGTGAATGCAATGGTCGATAATTGTAAGGATGAAATTCTTGAGCAGTTTCCCCGGAGTGCAAATATCCTCAAAAAACTTTTACAAAAAAACAAGGAAGATTATTTACGGGCAAAAAGGAAACAGACTTCTGAAAAAGAAAGAATAAAACTTCTTCGTACAATCCGGAACAGAAGAAGAAAAGGCATTGACCTGCTGGACGAAATTAATATCCGAACAAAACGAATACAACCTATGATGAAAAAACTCCAGGAAATTGTGGTTGAGATGGAAAGCTTAGAAGCCCAGATAGAAGAATGTAAACCACGCACTAAGTCAAATGGTCGTTATAAAGAACTGGAGACGCAATACGAAAAGCTGGAGGAGCTTGTATTGGATTCGGTAAAAATCCTGAAACGCCGGGTACAATCCGTAGAAAATATTTACAGGGAACATGAGGTGGCAAAGAGAAAACTTTCCGGAGCGAATCTGCGACTGGTGGTAAGCATTGCAAAGAAATACCGGAACCGTGGTTTGAGTTTCCTTGATTTAATCCAGGAAGGTAATACCGGACTCATGCGTGCTGTCGATAAATATGAATATAGGCGCGGCTATAAGTTTAGCACCTATGCAACGTGGTGGATACGTCAGGCAATTACCCGTTCTATTGCCGATCAGGCAAGAACTATCCGTATCCCCGTTCACATGATAGAAACGATGAGCAAGATACGCAATGTTTCAAAAAAACTTTTACAGGAAAAGGGCCGTGAACCGAACATAGAAGAAATCGCAAGAGAACTGAAGATTACAGTGTCGGAGGCGCGTCGTGTGCTTAAAATATCCCGGCATCAAATTTCTCTGGACAGACCGGTGGGAGAAAGTGAGGATAGTTCCTTTGGTGACTTTGTTGAAGATGAAAAGGCTGAATCACCTATTATAGCGGCAACGCAGGAGATGTTAAAGGATAAGATTGAAAGTGTCATGGAAACGCTCACGTATCGTGAAAGGGAAATTATTAAACTCCGGTACGGTATTGGCGATGGATACACGTACACCCTTGAAGAAGTTGGTAAGATATTTAAGGTTACAAGAGAAAGGGTGAGACAGATTGAGGCAAAGGCAGTACGAAAATTACAGCATCCGATCAGGAGCCGTAAACTAGAAGGATTCCTTGATGGACTTGGAGGTGATTAGGTGTCGAATTTATTTGGTTTGATGCGAACCTTTATGGTGAAGAGAACTATATGAATGAAAAGATAGAGGCGCTTCGGCGGCTGCAGTCAATATATACAAAGTTGAAAAGGTTGGAAGGCGATAAACTTTACAGAAACTATGATGTTCAAAAAAAACAAAACCAAATTCAACAGAAGAAATCTGAGATTATGAAGCTTGGCGATGAGATAAAGGCTTTCCAAAAAACCGCTGGCGTTAAAGAAGTCGAATTGAAAAGTAGAGAAGCTGAGATAGCAAAGCTCCGTCTTCAAATGAATCAAGTCAAAAACAATAAAGAATATGGTGCAATAAAGAACGAAATTGCAGGGAAAGAAACCGATAAATCTGTTCTTGAAGATGAAATACTGAAAACAATGTCAGGTTTTGAAGAGATGCAACAACGATTTAAATCACTTGAAAAGGAAACAGAACGGGAGGAATCTCAATTACAGGAAATTCAAAAAAGAGTAGAATCTGATGTGAAAGTTATAGATGCTGAAATTGCAGAACTGAAGAAAAAACACAGTGAATATGCATCCCTGGTAGACAGCGACACTCTCCAGCATTACAACAGATTGGCAAGTCATAAAGACGCTCTGGCGGTTGTTGGCGTTGTAAATAAGGTATGTCAGGGTTGTTTTATGGCAATAACAGCGCAAACGTTGAACAAGCTTATGTCTGACAGGGAAATTACGTGTTGTCACAGTTGCGGCCGGATTTTATATCTGGATGATGGTAAAGAATGACAAGTAGACAAGGTGGTCGCCGGTTTTGTCTGTTCTAAAAACAGATAAAACGGGAGGAAAGTCCGAGCTCCACAGGACACAGTGCTCTGTAACGCAGAGTCCCGGTGACGGGAAGGAAAGTGCAACAGAAAATATACCGTCCTGAATTATATTTGGGATAAGGGTGAAATGGCGGGGTCACAGCGACTTAATGTAAGAGCCCACCGCTTCGGTGGCGACATCGAAGGCCTGGCAAACCCCACTGGGAGAAAGGCTAAATAGGGAGGAATGAAGCGGTCCGCTTCGCTAGTACCTCTGGGTAAGCCGTTTGACCTTGCTGGCAACAGAGAGGCTAGATAAATGATCACCCACGACAAAACTCGGCTTACGGTCTACTTAAAAAAAATCCCCCGATAGTTTAAAGCTATCGGGGGATTTTTTACTTCTTTTTTTCCTTTTTTACTTCTTTTTCCTTTACGGTTCCTTCTTTTTTCTTTGCGCCCGGATTATGTTTTGCGCATGTCGTACACATAATATCCTCCTTTCAGAAAATTATAGAATTAAAATACAAATTTCGTAATCCATAAATTTTTAATAGCGCCCCTTAATTTATTGCCTCTGTTTTAACGGATACCGGTATCTATTCGTATATCCAAACGTGTTTCACTTTCTTCCTTGACGGTCACCGTAGCAGGTAAATCCCTGGAGTGTCTTTTATCGGCATTGTTGCGGGACATTTCAACGCGATAAGAACCCGGCGGTAAAAAGATGCTATACTGGCCGTCATTGTCAGTTACTAATGAATTTATTTCTTGTCCAGTTAGCGTTAATAGCATGAGTTTTATCCCTGATACTGGTTTTGAAGATGGCATATTCATGCCCTCTACAGGTGAAATCGGGTATTGTATAACCCTTCCCGATAACACCCCTTCCTTTACCTTTTTCTCCTGTGTACCATTAAGAACACCTGCTTCATTGGTACAACTTACGATAAATACCAAAAAAACCAGGGTTACGTATAATGGGTTCAAAGAACATTGGATAAACTTACCCGTTGACTTCATTTTAGCATAAAATATGTTTAGAAACCGATTCTCCCAATACGGGAACCCCACGTTGAAGGTCCGTTGACTTTTTCATTAACTATCCATGCGCGGAGTGGATTCTTTGGGTCTAACGTTACGGCTGAATAATCACCCCATCGGAACCCTGTGTAGTAAGTAGTGCTTGTAAAAAGTGCGCTGCCGGAAGAAATAGTACCGGCGGGGTCAGCGTTACGTCTGCCGGAATAACGTACCTGTACGTTTACACCAGCGCCCGGATTGGTTGAAGACCATACTACATATACATCATTTGTGGTATTTGCAGCAATAGATGCATTCCAGTCATGCGAAGTTGCCGATGCGGAGATAAATCCACTCTGGATAATTGTATTGGTTGCGGTGTTAAATTCATAGAATTTGGGTGTGGGACGACCGTTGTTGTTTATCGTGTGTATCTGCCAAAGTGAATTACCATTTTGTGTGCTTGCATTTACAAAACGGCTGTCTAGTGTATCAAGCACAGGGGTGCCGGTGCCAGGTTGCGAAGCATATGGTGGTAAGTCGTATGCCGGTACTGTTATCGTGGATAGGGTCAGAGTAGCACAGGACGGAAAGCCGGCGTTTTCCAGCGTGTATTTTGTTATCACAGTTCCGTTTTCTGGAGCTGCTACCAGAAATGCCTTGCAATTCTGATCCAGTACGATTGGCGGTGCAAGGGTGCCGGCAAGACCGCTAAAAAAAGGTACGGTAAGGTTAAGCCCATTATAAAGTCTCGCCTTTGCCAGGGTAAACATTCTGGTTGTTACGTAATTATCCAAGTGATCAAAGATATTTGCAGTAACAATAATTGCATCCTGACCCATGCCTAGCATGGGATAATCCCAAAAATCATCATTATTGTTGGTGTTTACATCGATTTTGTAAATATAAAATGAACCTTCCGGGTCTGAAGTTACAGAAACCGCAATAAACTGGTATTGTATGGTGGATGTCTCCTGAAACGCATCTGCAGTTACTACCCACCGATTCCATATTGGGTCATAAATGCAGCGTGGGTCAAATAATGTGGTTGTGAAATATCCAAAGAAACTTGCCAGAGAATTGCTCCTGGCAAGAGTGCCATCCCTTAGGTATGCGTCTATATGGGAATTGGTTACTTCGACAAAGTGTGTTTTCCCTATTGCACCGTGGGTATCAGGAGGAAGAAGCCCCCCGGCAGTTGTTTGATTAACTCCCTCAAAATTTATATCCTTAAGGGTTGGCGGTGCAAGTGTACCATAAGAAGATGGTGAATCCTTTTGGCTTGCCGCTGTTTTTTTAACAGCATTGGACTTTGCAGTATTGTAATAAGCCTTACTTATTATTGGTCTAAAGGGTATCTCTCTAACTTCTTGTATTTTGCCAGGTGTTAATAAGATATTATTTTCTGAAGCACGGACGTCTTCCGGTGTACGAATTTTTGCAGCCTTGACTTTAATAAGATTTTGAGGTGTTAATTTTTCGGCGTTTGCAATAGCATTTGCGCAAACCATAAGCGCCAAAGCGACAGGTATGAAAAAAATTGTTTTCAGTGCCTTATTCATAAAGAGTCCTCTTAATATACATCGATTATTTAAAAGAGATTTGTTGGGATTGATGACTGTACCTCAATGGGTTTAATAGTCCTGTTTACTATTTCCTTCGAATGAATAACATTTAATTTTTTAAAAAGGAAGTCAAATTTGGCTTCAATTTCTTCACCGATCTTATTTCTTATGTCTGATGATAAATTCCAGAATCTCTCCTTAAATGGTCCAAAGCCATTCTTCCGAACTTTGTACAAATATTGTTCTTCGGTGTCTCCCTCTTTCCATTCTTTTTTAATATCCTGATGGTTCTTAAGAAAGTCATATATCTCTTTTTTGAAGTCTTGAGGAAATACGCTGCTCTCATAGATCATATTCTGGAATTCTGTGGCGAGATGCACTTCTGCCGTGCCTGTTTCCGGGAATTTGTCAAATGCATCGGGGGGGAGCGTAGAAGCGCCATGCTGTACTGCCCCGCTTAATCTATATTCATCTCTGGCTATTTTCGATAGGTTTTTCAGGGTGTCAAAATCCAATTTTACCTTTGCAATCGTTCCGTCTGGCAAGGGTACGCCGCCATGACTGGTGCCTGTCTGGACGCTTATCTTGCTGATACCTTTAAAATCCTTTCCTTTGGTTGCCAGGGTGTTTATATAGCCATCCATGAATGCCCGTAATTCTTCAACGGTACTGTTCTTTTTCCCGACTTCTCCAATTTCCCCACCAACAGATATGGTGATTCCTTTCGGCTCCAATGAGCGGATGTATGCGGTAAATTCTGCCGCAAATTCAAAATTGAGTCGCTGTTGTTCGGTAAGGTTTGGTTTGCTTAAGTCAACGACGGTTGACGTATCAATGTCTATATTGTAAAAACCAGCTTCGATAGCCTCTTTAATAAGACCTTTTACCGTTTTGATTTCAGCGTCTTTATCCTTTTCTAATTTTTTAGCATTTATCTGAAAATGGTCTCCCTGAATAAAAACAGGACCGTCATATCCTTCTTTGATGGCAGCCGCAAGGACTACCGATGTATATTCTGACGGTCTCTGGTCAGTATAACCAATTTCCGAGCGTGCTATCTCAAAAATAAATGCGCCGGCGTGGTTCTTCTTTGCAGCCCTGAAAATAGAACGCGCTACATCATAAGTTAAACCGCGAATATTGATGGCCGGTACAGTAAAACCCTTTAACTGATTTTTACCCATGGCCTCGTAGAGCGATTGAATGGACGATGAAATAATACCAAGCTTATTTGCTATGGAACGTGTTAGCCAACGGGAAACGTCTTTTATAGTATTATCTTTACTGAAAACCGCATTATAAATAAGTGTATCTATTTTTTTATTACAGAGGGCATTTTTATCGAGTATCTTTAGTGAGCCATTTTTATGGATATCAATAACACCTTTAAGATCGTTTAATAAATCTTCTTTAGTCTTATAAAGCATGAGCTATTAACTCCTTATCTATTATTAAAAAACTTTTCATAGGTTAATACGTCTTCTTTACTTCCAATAATTAAAGGCACCTTTTGATGAAGTCCGGTGGCCTGGATGTCTAAAATACGTTCTTTTCCTGTGGATGCCATGCCGCCGGCCTGTTCAACAATGAAGGCAAGGGGATTTGCTTCATAGAGGAGCCGTAATTTTGCCTTTGGTTTTTTTGGGTCTTTATAGTCGGCGGGATATAAAAATATACCACCGTAAAGCAGGTTTCTGTGAAAATCTGCCACTAATGAGCCAACGTATCGCAGGGAGTAAGGTCTGCCCGTTACCGTATCGCTTTCTTTGAGATGGTTAATATACTTTTTTGTTCCTTCGTCCCAGGTAAAAGTGTTTCCTTCGTTAACACTGTATGTTTTACCTTTTAATGGAATGCGGATATTTTCATGAGAAAGGAGGAATTCACCAATTCCGGGATCGAGGGTAAAGCCATGTACGCCCTGTCCGGTCGTATAAACCATCATGGTGCTCGATCCATAAACAATATACCCTGCGGCCACCTGTTCTGTGCCTTTCCTGAGACAATCATCAACTGATGCATCTTTCCCTGTGGTCTTTCTTCGGTAAATCGAAAAAATAGTTCCGACACTCACATTTGCATCAATGTTGGATGACCCGTCAAGGGGGTCGAACATAAGGACATATTTACCCCTGGGAAATTCTTCAGGTATGGGAATGACATCGTCGTTCTCTTCAGAGGCCATAATGCAAAGGTGGCCCCCGTGTTCCATGCTTTTAATAATCCTTTCGTTTGCATACGCATCAAGTTTTTTTACCTCTTCGCCATGGATATTTTTTTCACCGGTCAAACCTAAGATGTCAGCCAGGCCAGCCTTGTTCACTTCGCGTGATATCGTTTTTGCCGCAATAGTCAAATCCCACAGAAGCCCCGTAAAATCCCCCGATGCCTTAGGGTATAACCGCTCCTGCTCGACGATGTGTCGCTGTACTGTAACAACCTTTTGCATAGAATAATCCCTCCGTTGTCGTTCTGTAAAGATAGTTTATTTTACCGTCTTAATTGGTAAAGTCAAATCCCATTTACACATAACCTTTATGTGGGTTTTTTTATCAGATTTGATAATAAAAAATCAACGAGGGGAAATGTTTCATTGTTGATATGAAAAAAAGGAATGCCCAGTTCCGGGTTTTTGTCACCAACAACGGCGATTAAATTTTTATCATGTTTACATACTAATTCCGGACTGATTTCGCTCCGAAACACCTCAATCTTGGGGATGGCTTCTGTCTTGTACCCCTCAACGATAATAATATCCATATCACTCATGTACATATTCACAATCTTAGATAAGAGAATTTCTTCTGGCGCCTTGCGTATAAGTCCCACAATATTTTTTGAAATCAGGGCAACTGCGTCTGCCCCAGCCTGCGTGTGCATCCAGGTATCTTTACCTTCTCTATCCAGTTCGATATTGTGATGGCTGTGTTTTATGGTGGCAACTCTATAACCCCTTGATTTCAATTCTCTGACAATTTTGACAATAAGGGTTGTTTTCCCGCTGTTCGAGGTTCCTACCAGTGATAGTATTGGCACGTTTAATTGCATAATGTATAAAATATAAAAAATACCGTTTAAAAACAATCTAAATTTATAGGGATATTGTCGATTTATCTATGATTGCAAGCATCGGGTATGACTAATCCCTGGACACAGTGAAAGTGGAGTTTCGATCGAGTAGACAGGTTTGCCAATATTACGATGTACCAGAGTCCACATACAACGATGTTCACGCGGCTGGATCATGAGGGAAGACCTTAAATGCGATGATCAAGAATCAGTTCAGAGAGTCACGATCTGGATAAAACGGTCGTTGCAAGGAAGGTCTCAGGGGCAAACCTTCATAATTCAATTATTGTGGGGTTGAGAGCCTGACAAAATAATCCGGCAGATGCGGTAAACCACCCTGCCGATTTAATCGTTAGTGGCATTTTTTGTAAAAAGTTGTAAAATTTAAAGCTGGTTATAAGGTGGTATAGGTATAATTATAGTGGTGGTAATAGGATAAGGGATAGTTATAATGTTTAGTGTATGAACGCTAAAATGGTACAGGGATGGAATGTATGTAAGCAGATATTTGAGAAAATTTATATTCCCGGACAGCCTCTTTCAAGATGACAGTTGTGGAAAAGGGGTATGATTTAGCAATCAGTAACCAGTATTCAGAATACGAAATAAAAAAAGAACCCGAAAGGGCATTTTCCGGATTTGATTGTATGGCAAGCTGATTGATTTGCCTGAGGTGTATAAGGATAAGTTTGTTATTTTCTTAAACACACCCGCCAAAATGCAGATAATATCAAGGATTTCATGCTTTAATTACTTGCTATGATTCAGGAAAAAGAACTTTATAGAAAGGTTGCAGACGCATGCCGGTGGGAAACGGCTGAGGCCTTTCGTCTTCAAAGCCGCATTCATCGTTTGCGATGGTTTGACCGTTCGGATATATGGGTCAAACGGGATGATGAGCTTAGCTTTGGTGTGTCGGGAACCAAGTTGCGCAAACATGCATCCATAATTCCTTCTTTAAAACAAAACGGAATTGAGGAAGTTGTAGTAATTGGCGGGTCACATTCAAACAACGTGCTTTCTGCGGCTCAGACCCTGACGGAGAACAATATCAGAATAACCCCTTTTTTGCTCGGGCCGCCATCTCAAAAACTTGGTAATGCGAAGCTGTTTGAACTGTTTGTTGATGACAGCGAAATCCATTGGATTTCACGTGCCCACTGGTCTCATTGTGAAGATTTGGTCAACAACTACGTAGAAAAAAGAAAGTCCCTGGGAATAAAGATTTTCGTCCTCCCTGAAGGGGCACACCATCCATTAGCGCTGCCAGGCTCTTTAAGTATTCTCACCGACACTCTTCGCAATGAGAGGGAATCGGGGGTTCGGTTCGACCATATTTTTATAGACGCTGGTACGGGGATGGTTGCACAATCTCTGCTGGCAGGGGCTGCCGCGCTTGAGAGGAAGACGATATTTCATGTCGTGGTTCTGGCAGACACATTTGAGAATTTCAAATCGGGATTGTCCCGGGTTATTCAATACACCGAGGCGTTTCTAGGAGTTTCCCTCACTTCGTTACCTGCCTATCGTATGTACTATCCCGCGACCGCCCGGTCATTTGGCAGTACCAACAGTACTATTTTCAAGGAAATAAAACGTATTGCCAGAAAGGATGGAATTCTCACGGATCCTGTTTACTCTGCCAAACTATTTCTTACGGCAAAACAAGCAATTCTTGACCACGCACTTGAAGGGAATATTCTCCTGATCCACTCCGGTGGCGGGTTGGCATTAACCGGTTTTATGGATCATCCTATGTTCAGTGCTGTTGTTGGATAATACCGATAGGGAATGTCATCGTGGGGAAAGTCTCCATGAGTTGGGGTTATGCACCGGTACTATAGGTACTTCTCTCCATCATTCACCTCAATTATTAAAACAGCACAGACACCTTAGGCTTGCATATTGAACAATTAAACGCTAAAATACGGCATGGAATTAAATCATATTGGTATCACGAATAAGAGCGAGAAACAGGCGTTACAGTTTTATCAGGATTTTTTAGGTCTTGAAAAGACAAGAGAAATTCTTCTGGCTCCGGAACTTTCAGAGCAATTGTTTTCTCTTTCTCAAGAGATCAAGGTGTTAGTCTTTGAAAAGCCCGGGATAAAGATTGAGGTATTCATATCTGATTTCCAACATGCCAACCCCAATTTCAGCCATTTTGGTCTAATGCTGGATAATTTTTCTGAGGTCACAGAAAAGGCCCGGCGGTCTCATGTGGACCTTATCGTTGGTAAACATAAGGAGAAGTCCGTGTACTTTCTCAAGGATTTTTCTGGTAACTTAATTGAAATAAAACAAAAACCGTTGAATACCTGATTAAAAAAATGAGCATGGGCATTTCTCGAAGACCATACCGATTCCGCTTCATAGCAGCAGATACCTTTCGACAGGTGTTTCAAAATGAATAATTGGTTTTTGTATTTGATACGGTGTAAAAATGGAAGATTGTACACAGGCATTACAACTGATGTGGAAAGAAGATTTGCAGAGCATACAAATAATGATAAAAAAGGAGCAAAATGTTTAAGGGGAAAAGCCCCTTTGATGCTGGTTATGAAAAAGAAGATCGGAAGCAGGAGTATGGCGTTAAGGCTTGAAGCAAAAGTAAAAAAACTACCAAAAATCAAAAAAGAGATGTTCGTAGATGGCAAAATCAAAGTAAGAGAAATGTGGAAATAGAACAGCAAGATGTTCTTGTAATGTTGACGTATATGTTAGATAAAAACAAACGCTATGTTCACCGATAAAGAGTATCTTTTAAAGGTTGTGCGGATGCGTATGCCGTTTGGCAAATACAAAGGGTGGTTGCTGATTGATTTGCCGGAGGCTTATATTGTGTGGTTTGCCCAGCAGGGATTCCCGAAAGGTGAATTAGGTAATATGCTTGAGTGTGTCTATGAAATCAAGCTGAATGGACTGGAATACCTATTGAATCCACTACGCTAATTCAATGTTAATGAATTTCAAACTTTAAAAAAAGAAAGATAAGAACACATGAAGTTTAGCGAAATAGACCTTCCCTCAAACATCCTCAAAGCGCTTAAAAAGATGGGGTATGATGAAATGACCCCTATTCAGGAGGCGACGTATCCGGTAATTTTCGCAGGGCATGATCTTTGTGCCCTCGCCGAGACCGGTTCGGGAAAAACGGCCGCCTGTGCGAT
>JAHFOW010000036.1:0-4510 GCA_023261465.1 Planctomycetota bacterium | reverse complement strand
TTTGCGCAGGTGAAATGTGCCATCCTCGATGAGGCGGATGAACTTTTAAAGGTGGGATTCCTCGAAGACATTGAATTTATTATGTCATGCATTCTGCATAAACATCAGACGCTCCTTTTCTCTGCGACGATGCATGATGATATCAAAAAGCTCGCACATGATTGTTTGCGGAATCCTCAACATATCTCCCTTATTACTGAAAGGGCTGCGCCGGAAAGTATTGAGCATTATTTCGCCTATTCCAATCTAAAACAAAAGCAGGCAGAACTCATCAGGTATCTTGAAGGGGAAGATGTTGATCAGGTGCTCATTTTTTGTAATGCCCGGCACATGGTTGATACGTTGTTCCACTCCATGAGGAAAGATTTCAAAGACATTGACTATATGCACGCGGGGCTTATCCAGGACAAACGTTCTTCGATTATCAGGAAGTTCAGGAGCGGCAAACTCCGCTATCTTATTGCGAGCGATGTCGCCGGCAAGGGGCTTGATTTTTCGCATGTTTCGCATGTGATTAATTGGAATTTCCCGAGAGACGACGAGCAGTATACCCATCGTACCGGCCGTACCGGCCGTATGGGACGGAAGGGGAAGGCTTTTACCTTTGTATCCAAACATGATCTTTCCCGGCTTCGCGAACTGCTTCGTAGTAAAAAGATTACTCCCCACTGGGTTGGAAAAGATCCCCTTTCCGAAAACAACGCACATCGTGAACCGAAAACTCAAAAAAGAAAAAGATCCTTTCGTCCACACTCCGCTCAGGGCAGAAGGAAAACAGAAGAGAAATAGGACAGCGACTATTTTAATGTATGGGAATTTCAATACAAATCGTAGCGTGGGTGGTTTATCCCTATAACCGTTTGCACAGTTTGAACGGTTTGAACAGATTAAACGGTTTAAACAGTTTAATCCGTTGATTGCCGACCACAAGAGATCTGCGCCACAATAAAAAATCCGATGTAAGGCCTAATTTATAAGAGGAGAACAAAGGTATCCGGGGAGACTCCAAAATAATATATGAGCAAGAATAAAACCAGAGATCAAATAGAAGATAAATACAAATGGGATTTGTCGGTTTTGTATGCATCGGATGGCTATTGGGAAGAAGACTACCGGAAGGTGGAAAAAGGACTTCCCCTGCTCATCGGGTTCAAAGGCTCTCTCGCTAATTCCCGTAAACTCGAACAGTTCATGCAGTTTTATATTAACCACTCTATCATGAGAGAAAATTTATACGTATACGCGAACGTCCGTTTTTTTGAGGATACCAGAAACGCCGTATACGAAGAGATGAAAGGCCGTATCGAACTGCTTCTTTCAAAGATTTCAACAGAAACCGTTTTCATAAAAAAAGAGTTGTCCTCTTTATCACAGGACGATATCGATACCATGATTCATGAAAATTCTCGTCTGGCAGAATATCGCTTCTTTTTGAAAAGCTATGCCCGATACAATCCTCATATCCTTTCTGAAGAAACGGAAACTGTTTTAGCGGAACTGGAAATAGCGCTGGGAAAGCCTGATGATATTTTTTCGGCCTTTCATAATAACAATATTTCATTCGGGGAATTTGAACATAAGGGAGAGATAATCCACCTCACTCACGCAAAGTATGCGCAACTATTAGAATCACCCGATCGGGCCCTCCGGCAAAAAGCGTTTGATCACTATTACCAGCCTTACCGGCAAAATATTGACGTCCTGGCAAATACCTATGCTGCCAACGTACTTGCAAACATTAAGCTGGCGAAGGTCCGCAACTACCCGTCGATGCTGGAAATGGCTATGTTTCCCGATTATGCTCCAACCACGGTATTCAGTAATCTCATTGAGGTTGCAAAAGAGAACATTGATATAATCAGCGAGTTCAATGCGCTGAAACAGGGAGAGCTTGGAATTGAAGCATTACACTTCTATGATAATTATATTCCCCTGGTTAAGGATTTTGATAAGAAATATTCCTATGAAGAGGCGCTTGAACTGGTTCGCACAGCGCTTGAACCCCTCGGCGCAGAATATCTCAGAAAGTACGACGCTACTGTTCGTGCGCGGGTAATTGACGTATTTGAATCTCCAGGCAAAAGGTCAGGGGCGTTCTCCTGGGGGAGTTATGCGAGCCGGGGACTGGTTTTCTTGAATTACACGGAAAAGTTCTCTGATGTTTCAACATTTGCACATGAATTCGGTCATTGTCTCCATCGGGATTGCTCCATTGAAAATCAACCATACGTCTATTATCAAAATCCAATCTTTCTGGCTGAGATAGCCTCGACATTCAATGAAGCTTTACTGTTTGATTACATGTCAAAGATTGCCAAATCCGTCGAAGAGAAGAGGTTCTTTCTGTATCACAACATGAAACGCATAGAGGCTACCTTCTATAGACAGGCCATGTTTGCAAATTTTGAAAAAGATATTCACGAAATGGCTGAATCCGGCAAGGTACTGATCGCAAAAACCATAACGGACATTTACCGGAAAAATCTTGAGGCCTATCTGGGCAAAGGAATGGTTATTGATGAGCAGTTAAACTACGAGTGGGCGAGAATTCCCCATTTTTACAATGCTTTTTATGTCTACAAATATGCTACCAGCCTGTCAGCGGCAATAGCTTTGGCTGAGCGTGTATCCTCCGGTGAAAAAGGCGCTATCGAAGATTATCTGACATTTCTGGGCGCAGGATCACACAAAGAACCGCTTGAAATTCTGAAAGACGCCGGGATCGACCTTACCAGAAAAGAAGCGTATAAAGTGACGGTTGACAAATTCAGGAAATTACTGAAAGAATACAAATCATTATAAATAGCCATTATAAACTCTTCCGATGCAGGGGCGTAGGCATTTTTGTTAATGCCGCTCTCCGTAAAGCCACTTCCCACGTTTATTCAAAATTCCTGTGATACGTTCTCCCTGGCGAAAATTCTTTTTCTGGATATATTTCAGATATAAGATTGAACATTTTTACTATAATGAATTATGATTAGTGTTCGTTTCGTCATGCCTTTAACTTTTAAAGATTATCGCACTATTTTGGTGTCCCGGTGACTAAATCTCATATAACGATTTTTGTTGATGCCAGCTACAATCCGGGAAGAAAACTCGGTGTCGGGGGATTTTTGTGTATGCCCAATTGCCCTGATGAACTGCTGGCAAACAAGAACGTGGTAGAGGAATTGTATGCTCCTGATGCAGTGAAAACAAGGGTAGTAGAGCATACAACGAATACGCGGCTGGAACTTCAGACACTTCTCTGGGCTCTCGAATCCCTCAAAGCAGATAACGAAACCAAAACCTCTGGAAAAACCGGATCGATAACCATTTACACGGACTGTCGAACGGCAGTTGATTTATTGCGGCGCAGAGAAAGGCTTGAGAGCGTTCATTATCTCAGCAAAAGAAAAGGGACAATATTAGGAAATGCAGATATCTACAAGAGCATTTTTGCGCTCTATGACGAGCTTTCGCCAAAGCTCGTATGGATTAAAGGGCATACACCGGGAAAAGACCGTGTTGGGATACAGAGAATATTTTCGGAGGTAGATAAATTAGTCAGGAATCAGTTGAGAAGTTATATTGCTCGTAGTTGTGATGATTAATTTCCCGGCTCACAACCTCCCGGAGTAGCAGATTTTTAACCGCCTGTTTATTTCGTGATCTCTGCGTCCCTGTTGGCGACCAGGTACATGAACGCCGTTGCGAATTACCGGTCGCCGTAAGCACAATTTACCTGTTTACTCTTCTCCCCCGGGCAAAGAAAGCTGTTCAATATCATCAAGCTGGTGGAGGGAGCCGTGGGTAATTGCCTGAAGTTCGCCACACATCCCCGTGATATTTACCGTCAAACGTTCAATTTGCATCTCCCTCTGTTTCCACAGCTTATTCATCGCAGCCTTTTCCTGATCAAGGCTCTTTTTCATGGCAACGAAGGTCTCCGCAACTGCCCGTATCTTCTGGGAAAACTGCTGGCTGCACAAATAGTCATAGAGCAATTCCATCTTCTCGTTTTTCCCTGTATTGGTCATTTTGAGCTTATGGTATTCAATCAACATATTCCGCAGCGTTTCAGCAACGGGTCTCACGATACATTCGCTGGTTACCCAGATGTCGCCAATCATTCTGAATGGTTCGTGGAAATCCTTTGGCATGGTGGTCGTTACCAGGATGGCGATATTTGCATTTGCCTCCATCTGATCGTCCTTTAATTTCTGGAGCCACTTATCCGACCACGTCTCGGCGCGCTTTGCTTCCCAGATAATCGTTCCGCAGAGTTGTCCGGCAGGCGTATGTACCCGCTGAAGGATGTCAGCGCCCCGTGCGCCTTTCCGCACAGGCTCAATGCGGTCGTAAGGAAAAGAAGAACGCAAAAGATGTTCTAGTTCTAATTCCAGCACCTCGCCCTGAAGTTGTTGTGAGCCCTGTTCGAGTTTTCTCTGTAATTCATCATTTGCCTGTTTAAAGTCTTCCAGTTTTTTCGTTAATTCGGCCTCGCGGAATCGTGACCTCTCTGCCT
>JAHFOW010000185.1 GCA_023261465.1 Planctomycetota bacterium | reverse complement strand
TTCGAAAATTCGAGGGAGCGATCTCCCAATATATGCTGATAATCCCTTTTGAGCGTCCTTCCACAGGTAGCGCAGGCATTAACGATAAAATCAACATGTGCATTTTCAAATGCGTACAGATTGGTTTCTGCCAATTTCCGTGCGGTTTTTACGTCACCGAGTGACCGTGCGGGTATGCCACAGCATACCTGATCCCGGGGAATGACCACCTCCACTCCGAGATGGTGTAAAACCTCAATTACGGCATCGGCAATATCGGTATAGACGTAGTTAATGAGGCAGCCCACATAAAACCCTACCCGCATTTTGACAACCTCCCCGTACTCCTTTGATAAGGGGAAATTGCTTGTGGTGTTATTTCCCACAGTGGAAATTGTCGAAGCGTGCTTTTGTAAAGGAGGAGTTATTGTTTCCTTCTTTCCCGATGGTGGGATTACTTCCTTATTTTTGTATTTTTTGAGTACCGGCTTTTTTGCCAGGGGCGGGATCCACCTGCCGCCCATGAACATGTAAGGTAAGTGTCTCATGACGCCGTGCCGCTTCAAAGGCACAATTCGTTGAAAGATGCTTGCGGTTTTCAAAAGGAGGTCGAAAAGCCATCTTCTGGTCAGGAATATCCTGAATATCATGCGTGGTAAAAACCATACGCCGATATGATGCGCCACATCATCAAGCATGGTTTGTATGATGAAATCATAGTCAACGCCTGAAGGACAAATACTGGAGCACCGGAGGCATTTCTTGCACGAGAGGAGATAATCTCTTAAAAGTTCTGTGTGAAGAATTTCACCGTCTCTTAATGCCTCTGCAAGGCTAATGCGTCCACGGGCAACCATGGATTCGTTCCCTGTTTCCAAAAAAACAGGGCAAATTGAGCGGCATTTGCCACATTTAGCGCATTTACTTATTTCTGTATCGAATGTTTTGGTAGTCATTAATAAATTTTTTTACTAAAAATAGAGCCATACCCCTTGCCAGATAGAGACGTCCCGCCACGACTTCTCTACCGGTAAACTATACCACAAATTTCCTATGATTTAAAAGCTCCAAGTGATATTATTATATTTTCTCAGATGTCCGAAACCACAGATTTCACGGTTTATACGGATATTTATAGCATTACCCAAAATTTTTTTGTTGCGGCTATGCTGCGCCGGGATATATGTCACAAATTAAAATTCTCCCTCCTTCCGTTACCAACAAAATAGCTGCCGGCGAGGTGGTTGAGCGTCCGGCATCGGTAGTTAAGGAGTTGATTGAAAATGCTATTGACGCCAGGGCGACAAAGATCGACACCTATCTTGAGGATGGCGGCAGAAAACTCATTCGAGTTGTCGACGATGGTATCGGGATGGATACAGAAGACCTTGCCCTCGCATTTCAGAGCCACGCTACGAGTAAGCTTCACAATGCGGACGATTTGTTTGCGATTCACACGTTGGGTTTTCGGGGAGAGGCTCTTCCGAGTATCGGGTCTGTTTCACATGCAAGTATTATCTCCCGGATGAAAGGCGCCCTCAATGGAGCTGAAATCAAGATTGATGGTGGAGTTCCCGGTGATGTTAAAGAGCGGGGAGCGCCGGAGGGGACACAGGTAGAGGTGCGTGATTTGTTTTTCAACACCCCGGTGCGAAAGAAATTCATGAGGGTTGTGCCCACGGAAATGGCTTATATTTCTGAGGTACTCACGAAGTTCTCTCTCGCCTACCCGGAAATACACTTCACCCTCATTCACAACAACAGGACGGTGTTCAATCTTCCTCCTGTCAAGGATACGGCCGAACGAATTGCGACTTTGTTTGGCGAGGAAATGAGAAAGCAACTTATCCCGGTGTTTTTGAGAGAAGAGCAGTTTGCCCTTTCCGGGTATATCGCGCCTCCCTTTTTTAACAAGGCAAATGCCAGGATGCAATTTATATTCTTAAATGGCCGCTACATCAAGGACAATGCAATCTTTCGCGCCATTAACGAGGCGTATCATGGAAAATTAATGCACAAGCGGTATCCAATTGTATTTCTGTTTTTACAGATAGAACCTTCCGAGGTGGATGTAAATGTCCATCCAACGAAGATCGAGGTACGTTTCAGAAATACCAGTATGATTTATACCCATGTCTTCTCTGCATTGAAAGAAGGCTTAAGCGCATCAGCGACTCAGTCCATCAACGTATCCCCTCTTCAGAAGTTGGAAAGAGAAGCGGTAAAGACTGAAGAAGTGGAAGTTATACGGAAATCTCTGTGGGAACAATTTTCTGTTGGAAAAACCGATGAAATCCGTTCGTACGCCGGTTATACAAGCGGGGGAGAAATACCCAAAACCCCATATCCGAATCAAGGAGGCGGTAATGGGGAAACCCGGAAACCTGCTTTTTTACCATCAGATACGGTGGGTAGTGCTTCTGAAATTCCAGCAAAAGCTGAGACAACAGAAAAGAATTATACTTCTGGAGATATATACAAAAATAACAGGAAATACTTTCAGATTCATAATGCCTTTATTGTTGAAGAGACAGACGATGGTGTGAATATCATAGACCAGCATGCATTGCATGAAATAATTTTGTATCATGAAATCGAAAGGGGTATGAGTGCTTCCAGGTCGCCGAGTCAGCGTTTGTTAATTCCTGAATTGGTGGAATTAAGTCCGAAAGATTTTTACAGCATTTTGAGTTTAAAGGAATACTTAGAATCGGTAGGGGTTGAGGTTGAGGAATTTGGACAGAATACGGTCGTGATTCGATCTTTCCCACAGATTTTAAGGCATACCAATGCAAAGGAATTCGTGGATGCCCTGTTAGCAGGGTTAGGTCAGGATGATTCAATACGAGGTAAAGATAAAATTTTAAACAAATTAATCAGCGTTATGGCCTGTAAGGGCGCAGTCAAGGCGGGACAAAGATTAGAACCCCAGGAAATCGAAGCGCTTCTGGAAAAGAGGCGACGTGCCAATGCATATACCCATAATTGCCCACATGGACGTCCCACTACCCTCTTTTTTTCTCTGGATGAATTGCAGAAACAATTCAAGCGAAAATGATGGTTGTGGGAGCGATAAGCCGTCATATCTTTTTTTGTAACAAGAGGTTAAGTGTGGAATAACGGCCAGATATTCCTTGACTTTTATTTTTGGGAGTGGTAAGATTTTTCATAGTGATTTGTTGCTTTTGATTTGGTCAATCGGGACGGTTGCGCTACCAATTTTCTCTTATTTATACTGGTTTTATGTCGGTAGAGACAAGGCAAGGCATTGCCTTGCCTCTGCATGAATAGCTCGATAAGAGTTAATGTATGCCGGCTGTGATTTTAGTAACGAATAACAATTTAATGGTATAGTAAAATGTTTGAACTTATTATTGAAACGGATTTTGCGGCAGCGCACAACCTTCGGGAATATCAGGGACAATGCGAGAAACTCCATGGTCATAACTGGAAGGTGCAGGTTGTCCTGAAGGCCGATAAGTTGGATCGGCTGGGTATGGTGATAGACTTTCGGGACGCGAAGAAGATTATTGGAGAAATTTTAAACAGATTTGATCATACCTATTTAAATGACCTTGCAGATTTCAGCGTTTTTAATCCGACTACGGAGAACCTTGCAAAGATACTTTATTATGAGCTCAAGAATCGTTTGCCAGAGGGAGTCGGGTTGTGCAAGATAACAACATGGGAATCTGACCGTTGTGGAGCCTCATATTATGAATAAAAGCTCTTTTATTATCAGGTAAAAATACAATATCTATGGATGTGGTAGTACAAGTAGCGCTTGACTTTGTTGACCTGCACAGGGCTGCAAAAGTCGCTCAGGAAGCGATTGATGGCGGTGTTGATTGGGTTGAGATAGGTACGCCGCTTATTAAAAGCGAAGGGATGAATGCAATCCGCCATTTCAGAAAGTTGTTTCCGCGTATAATCCTTGTGGCTGATATGAAGACCATGGATGCCGGACGCGCTGAAGTTGAGATGGCAGCAAAGGCGGGTGCGAATATAGCCGTTGTCATGGGGAATGCCCCTGAGTCGACTATTAAAGAATGCATACAGGCAGGGAAGAGTTATGGCATAAAAATTTGTGTGGATTTTATGCATACCAACGAGGTGAACGATGAACGCATTCTCCGGGCAGAAAAATTAGGAGCTGATTATCTCGCCATTCATACTGCCATAGATGATCAGATGGGTGGCGCAACGCCATTTTCTTTATTGCAAAGGGTTTCAGGTAAGGTTACGATACCCGTTGGCGTTGCTGGCGGGATAAATTCAGAGAATGCAATTGATGCAATACGCGCCGGCGCAACTATTATTATTGTTGGCGGTTATATTAGTAAAGCAGAGGATGCAAAGGCTGCAACGGAAAATATTAAGCTTGCTATCAAAGAGCAGAGAAGTATTCATACGCCGCTTTTTAAAAGGGTTTCAATCGATGGAATACGAGAAGCATTAATGAAGCTTTCTACTGCCAATATTTCAGACGGCAGTCATCGTGCGGGAAGTATTACGGGGTTATTCCCGATTTATCAGAATATTAAACTTGCAGGAAAAGTAATTACCGTCCGTACGTGTCCCGGTGACTGGGCGAAACCGGTCGAGGCTGTCGATATTGCAAAAGAAGGCGATGTGATTGTAATTGATGCAGGTGGAACTGGCCCTGCAGTGTGGGGGGAGCTTGCAACCCATAGCGCGTTGCAGAAAAAAATAAGCGGTGTGGTAATTAACGGGGCAATGCGGGATGTTGCAGAAATAAGAAAATTAAATTTCCCGGTCTTTACAAAGACCGTAATGCCGAATGCCGGAGAACCAAAGGGCTTTGGCGAGATTAATGTGCCACTCCATATCTCAGGAATTCAGATTAACCCCGGCGACTGGATTATAGGAGATGACGATGGGCTCATGGTTATCCCTCTGGCAGAGTCAGATGTCTGGATTAATCACGGTATGGATTGCCTGGAGAAGGAAAACAGAATAAGGCGGGAGATATTATCTGAAAAAAGTTCTTTAGGAAAAGTTATAGATGTGCTAAAATGGGAAAAAAGGTGAATGGGGTTTGATCGTGAGAACTGATGAGGGTAAACGGAGTATGAAGTGTGAATCATGCAATAAAAAACATGCAACGGTGCATTTGACAGAGATTGTCGGGTCCGTTAAAAAGGAACGGCATCTGTGTGAGGATTGCGCCCAGGGTTTTAATTCGCAGATTGCAAAAATGCCTTCGCCGACCGAGATATTGACAAGTCTCATTAATCAGGTTGCGCCGGAGATAAGCGAGATGTCAAAGATAGTTTGCCCGGTCTGTGGGCTGTCTTACCTGGAATTCCGTTCCCACGGGCGATTAGGTTGTCCGATGGATTATACGATTTTCAGAAAGGGTTTAATCCCGCTCATGGAAAAGATGCATGGGGGGACCCAGCATGTTGGTAAAGTTCCTTCAAAGGCTGGAAAAGAATTAATTAAAAAGAATGAAGTTTTGCAGCTCCGGAACGAATTGAATAAGGCCGTAGAAAGAGAAGACTACGAAAGGGCTGCTGAGTTGAGAGATAAAATATATGAACTTTCAGGCGATGACACTGAAGATCACTGATCTTGCTGATAATACCGGTGAATGGCTGAGGGGAACGGGACCCGAGTCAGATATTGTAATTAGTAGCAGAATTCGTTTAGCCAGGAATGTTGCGCGGTATCCCTTTCTTTCCAGAGCTAATATTAAGCAAAAGAAGGAGCTTGAAGAAGTCCTTCGTGATAAAATCAGGGAAGCAGAACTTATTCCTGACCTTTGTTAT
>JAHFOW010000184.1 GCA_023261465.1 Planctomycetota bacterium | reverse complement strand
TGCTTCGCCAACACATGGGTTATCACCGACGTCAATGTCGTCTTCCCATGATCTACATGCCCTATCGTCCCTACGTTCACATGCGGCTTCGTCCGCTTAAATACCTCTTTTGCCATCTGTCAAACCTCCAAATCCATTCGTGAAAAATATTAAGCTACACTACTAAATGCCTTTGCGGGAGCAGGCCTGTACTCGAGCGGTTCCATGGTATAGGTTCCTCTACCCTGAGTTATCGACCTTAACACTGTTGCATATCCAAACATTTCTGCGAGAGGTACCTCCCCCTTTATTATACGAAGACCTCCTCTCGAACCCATTTCTATTATATTTGCCCTGCGGCTATGTATTTCGCTAATTACATCACCCATATATTGCTCCGGAACTGTTATCTCCAAAGACATTATTGGCTCCAGCAAAATGGATTTAGCCATTTCAACTCCCTTTTTGAGTGCAATGCTCGCTGCCGTATAAAAGGCAAAATCTGAAGAATCAACCGGATGAGTCGAACCATCTGTTAACGTTACTTTTATATCAATGAGTGGATAACCACCAAGTACACCCGTTGTAGCCGCATCTCTTATGCCTTTTTCGACGGAGCGTACATATTGCTTTGGAATCTTTCCACCAACAATATCATCCTCGAAAGTTACAGCCTCTTCGCCTTTAAATGGTTCCAATATAATCCAGATATGTCCATACTGACCATGGCCGCCCGTCTGTTGAATAAATTTGCCTTCAACCTCAACCTTTTTGCCAATTGTTTCCCGATAAGATACTTTTGGCGCGCCTACATTGGCATCCACTTTATACTCTGATAACATCCTGTTCTTAATAACCTCTAAATGCAATTCTCCCATTCCGGAAATAATTTGTTGTCCTGTTTCTTTATCAACAAACGTTTTGAACGTAGGATCTTCTTTAGCCAATTTAGCAAGGACCATACCCAGCTTCTCTTTCTCAGCGTCTGATTTTGGCTCTATAGCCATTGAAATAACAGTTTCAGGAAATTCCATTTTTTCTAGTACGATAGGATTATCCAGATCGCATAACGTATCACCTGTAACTGTATATTTCAAGCCTATTACTGCACCGATCTCCCCGGCACTTAATTCTTCAGTTTGTTCTCTATTATTAGCGTGCATTTTATAAATACGGCTGACTAATTCTTTTTTGTCTTTTCCAGAATTCAAAACTCTTGACCCGGAAGTTATTTTTCCGGAATATACCCTGATGAACGTCAAATCACCATGCTTATCGGATGCTATTTTAAATGCAAGCGCACAAAAAGGTTCTGTAGGTAAAGGCTTTCTAGTAATCTCTTCGTCTGTATTAGGATTTGTACCAACCACCGCCTTCTTATCGATAGGCGACGGTAAATAGTCGCACACTGCATCTAAAAGTGGTTGAACACCCTTTTTCTTAAATGCAGAACCACACATCACAGGCACAAATTTTAAATTTATTGTTCCCTCACGTATAGCTTTTTTAATCTCTTCGTTTGATATAGAATCGCCATTTAAGAATTTTTCGGTTAAGCAATCAACCTGTTCTGCTAATCCTTCAATCATTTTTTCTCTCTGGCGCGCTGCTTCTATTTTATAGTCGTCTGGAATTTCTGTAATTGAAAAATTAACTCCCAAACTATCTTCAGTATCTGTATACACAATAGCCTTCATTGTAACCAAGTCAACAACGCCTAAAAAGCTCTGCTCACTTCCAATAGGCATCTGAATAGGAATAGCTTTCATTCCTAATCTTTCGTTAATTTCACCAACAACCCGCAAAAAATCAGCGCCTGTCCGGTCCATCTTATTAACAAAGCATATCCTTGGCACATTATATTTATCAGCCTGACGCCATACCGTTTCCGATTGCGCTTCCACGCCACCTACACCGCAAAATACACAAACGGCTCCGTCCAAGACACGAAGAGAACGTTCAACCTCTACAGTGAAATCAACATGCCCGGGCGTGTCTATAAGATTAAAATGGTGATCTTTCCAAAAACATGTGGTTGCGGCGGCCGTAATTGTTATACCACGCTTCTGTTCTTCCTCCATCCAGTCCATGACGCACGTGCCATCATGTACTTCTCCCATTTTATATGATTTCCCCGTATAAAAGAGAATACGTTCTGAAGTGGTTGTTTTGCCTGCGTCAATATGAGCCGCAATTCCAAAATTCCTCATTTTTTCTATATTCATATTACTAAACTTCCTATTTTAAAATTTAGACCATGCAAAGTGCGCAAACGCCTTATTTGCTTCAGCCATTTTATGAGTGTTTTCTCTTTGGGTTATAGCAGTACCTTGTTTCTTGTATGCATCCTCTATTTCGTCAGCAAGCCTTTGAAACATTGGCCGACCCTTCTTTGCCTTTGCGGCATTTATTATCCACCGGATCGCTAATGACTGTTGCCTCTGCTTTGGCACTTCAACTGGCACCTGATATGTGGCACCACCTACGCGCTTTGACCGCACCTCAACCAGAGGTTTTACATTATTAATTATAGTTTCAAATATCTCTAATGCTTCAACATCGCCAATTTTCTTTGTAACGATATCCATTGCATCATAAAAAACTTTTTCTGCAACACTCTTCTTGCCTTTACTCATCAAACAATTAACAAACTTCGATACTAACTTACTTTTAAATTTAGTATCGGGTTGTAAAAAAACCTCCGTGCTTCTATAAGCGAGCGCCATACGCTACCTTCTCCTTCAAAGAAAAACTACTTAGGGGTTTTTGTTCCATATTTTGAGCGTGAACGCCGTCTTCCATCAACACCTGCACAATCTAGCGTCCCACGTATTATATGATACTTAATACCTGGAAGATCTCTCACGCGACCTCCACGCACCAACACAATCGAATGTTCCTGTAAATTATGTCCTTCGCCTGGAATATAGGCAGTTATTTCCCTTCCGTTAGACAATCTGACCCTGGCTACCTTTCTCAACGCTGAGTTCGGTTTTTTCGGTGTCCTCGTCATAACCTGAAGACATACCCCCTTTTTCTGAGAACACTTTTCCAAATCTGGACACTTACTCTTCCTTTTAACGTTCTTTCTACCTTTTCTGATCAATTGATTTATTGTTGGCATATTTCTTCACCTTTATTGGGTTGATGTGACAAGCTCTTTTTCCTTATCTTTTCCGTTCATTTGTAACTCATTTTGTTCTGAAGGTACTGATGTAAGGGTGCAGTAGGCCTTATAACCGGTTCCAGCAGGAACCAAATGTCCAAGGATTACGTTTTCTTTCAAACCGACTAATCCATCTATCTTTCCTTCGAGGGCTGCCCTCGTCAGCACCTTAGTGGTCTCCTGGAACGACGCAGCAGATATAAAACTGTCAGACTGCAGGGACGCTTTCGTAATACCCAACAACAAAGGCTTTGCTGTTGCTGGCTTTCCTCCCTTTTCAATTATCTTTTTGTTTTCATCTTTAAATCTGAATTTATCAACAGTCTGACCAGGTAAAAAATTAGTGTCGCCTACATCGTCAACCTTTACCTTTCTCAGCATTTGACCAATTATTATTTCAACATGTTTATCATCAATCGGCACATTTTGAGATCTGTAGACATTTTGAACTTCTTTCAACATATACGTTTGCAACTCTTCTTCGCCACTTATCCTTAAAATATCCTGTAATATCAGTGGACCCTCCACTAACGGACTACCCGCCCTAATTCGGTCTCCCCTATGCACCTTCAAATGCTTACCTCTTGGGACAAGGTGCTCAATTTCCATACTTGTTTCACTCTTAACTATAATCGTACGCTTCCCACGTCTTTTTTCACCTACTTCAACCAAACCGTCTATTTCACTCATAACGGCTGGGTCTTTGGGCTTCCGGGATTCAAAAATTTCAGCAACTCTAGGCAAACCACCTGTAATATCCTCTGTTCTTGAAATTTCACGCGGTGTTTTGGCAAGCAAAGTACCGGCTATTACCGCCTCGCCTTCTTCTACCTCAATATGTGCTTTCTCTGGTATTGAATAAAGTCCAAGTATCTTACCTGTTTCGTCCTCAATGATAATCTGGGGATGCAGGTCTCCCTTGTGCTCCATAATCACTTTGCGCTTAATCCCCGAAGAAGCATCCGATTCATGCCGCATTGTCTTCCCTAAGACTATATCTTCAAATCGAACTTTACCAGACATTTCACTCAAGATAGGTATCATATGCGGGTCCCATCTTGTTAAAACTTGGTGAGCGACCACGTTATCATTTTCCTTTACCGCTACTTCTGCACCGAGTACAAGTGTATGCTTATCAATCTGCCTTCCCTTTGAATCTACAAGTAAAATCTCACCATTCGCATTAATCGCAACATTTTTGCCTTCTGGATTCTTAACAACATTCAAATTGTTGTATTTTACAATACCGGCACGCTTGGCCTTTATTTCAGATTCTTCTACTGAACGCGTTGCAGTTCCTCCAATATGGAATGTCTTCATGGTCAGCTGTGTGCCTGGCTCACCGATTGACTGCGCAGCAATAATGCCCACAGCCATACCTTCTTCTACAAAGTCCCCTCTCGACAAATCCATTCCATAGCACTTAACACAGAGACCCAACGACATTTCACAGGTCAGTGGCGAACGAACCTTTATTTTCTCGTACCCCAACGCTTCTATTCTTTTCGCCTTTTCTTCGGTAATTAATTCATTTTCTTTTACAATTACCTCATCCTTAATCAAGTCAACTATATTATTTCTTGCCACCCGACCGTTGATAACCTTGCTTAGAGGAACTTCGACTTTTTCGCCTCGGTAAATAACACTCTTGGTAATACCGTTGGTCGTACCACAATCCTGAGCAGTTATGACTACGTTCTGCGCAACATCTGCTAGCTTTCTCGTCAAATAGCCGGAATCTGCTGTTTTTAAGGCGGTATCAGCCAACCCCTTTCGCGCACCGTGTGTTGAACTAAAATACTCCAGCACGCCAAGCCCTTCCCTGAAATTAGCTTTAATTGGAGTCTCAATAATCTTACCAGATGGCTTTGCCATTAAACCACGCATACCTGCTAGCTGCCGTAACTGCTGGGAGCTACCTCTCGCCCCAGAAGCAGACATCAAATAAACCGGGTTCAAATACGGCTTGCCATCTCTCGTGTCTGTTCTCAGCTCGCTAATCATCTCCTCTGCAACCCGCTCGCTGGCAGAAGTCCATGCATCTATGATCTGGTTATAACGCTCACCTTCTGTAATGACACCTTTTCTATACAAATTCTGTATTCGATCTATTTCTTTTTGTGTTTTATCTATTATTTCACGCTTCTTTGTCGGCATTTTTACATCTGTTATTGCAAATGAAAGCCCTGCTTTCGTACACTCCTTAAAGCCTGTCTCTTTAATATCGTCCAGCAATACGATTGTCTCTGCTCTTCCGAGAAGCTTATAACAGTCCTGGATGATCCTGCTAATACCTTTCAAATCTAAGGCATAGTTGTAGAATGGCATCCCTTGAGGTAAAATGTTATTAAAAACCACGCGCCCTACAGTAGTCTTACATAAACTACCCTTAGGCTCTTCAGAGCCAAAACGATCCTTTATTATTTTAGACTGACTAAGTCTTATTAAGATCTTTGTATGAAGTCTCACCTTTTTCACTGCAAGTGCAAAAAGAACCTCATCGGGACCGTTGAATTTCATAAGCTCCCCCTCGCTTTCTTCCTGAACACTTGTCGTCAGATAAGCACAACCTAAAACAATGTCTTGTGTTGGTGTTATAATAGGCTCACCTGATGCGGGAGAAAAGATAT
>JAHFOW010000035.1 GCA_023261465.1 Planctomycetota bacterium | reverse complement strand
TAGACTGGATTAAAAGATACATTTTGTTTCATCAAAAACGGCATCCAAAAGACATGGGTGAGAATGAAATCGCCCGGTTTATTTCCTTTTTGGCAACAGAGAAAAATGTTGCCGCAAGCACGCAAAATCAGGCGTTAAATGCCATTGTCTTCTTATATAAACAAGTACTCCATATCGAGCTGGGAGACTTCGGGCACACCGAACGCGCCAGGAAACCGGAAAGACTCCCTACGGTAATGACAAAAACAGAGGTTGGCCAGTTGAGTAGGGTGGATTAAGCGAAAGCGAATCCACCTTCTGTTGGAATAATGTCGGTGGATTCGGCGCTAAAAGGCAAGCGCCTTAATCCACCCTACCCTTGAGCGTAGTTCTTAGGGGGCTTTTGTCAAATAAAAGCCTTCTAATGGGTCTAATGGGTGACCCCTTCTCCTGACCCTAAAACAAAAATACCCCTAACACCTTCTTTTGGAAAAGGTGTTAGGGGTAAAATAATGTTCAAAAGTGTCAATCAAAAACTTTTAGACGGTTACTTTCTGACGGGCTTTTTCAGGAGCCCCGGTTTCAGTACCGATTTCCTCATCGGTAAGGTAGCACGCAGGGTCTTCCGCCCATATATCGCCAAAGTATGCTTCTGCCCTGGCCCTGAAATTTCCACCGCAGATGTTAAGCCATCTGCATTCTGCACAGCGGCCTTTTATGTAAGGGTTTTTGTTTTTCAGTTTTGCCATCAATTCATTTGAAGCATCTTCCCATATTTCACTAAACTTTCTTTTCCTGATGTTTCCGAAAGAATGATGCCTCCAGAACTGGTCTGCATATACCTCTCCATCCCAGCTTATACAGGCAAGTCCTTTTCCTGAGCTATTTCCCTCATTCCACTGGAGGAGTTCAAGGACATCTTTCGCCCTCTTCGGATTTTCCCTTAAAAGCCGCAAGTATACATACGGGCCGTCTGCATGATTATCAACAGTAAGCACTTCTATCTTCCTGCCTCTGTCATGAGCCTCTTTCGTTTTATTGATAATAAGGTCAACAACCTCGCGTGCCTCTTTATGAGACAGGTCTTCTTCTATCAGGTTAGAGCCTCTTCCTGAATAAACGAGGTGGTAAAAGCAAACCCTTGGTATGTTTTCTTTTTCAATGAGATCGAAAATTCCGGCAATATCGTGAAAATTCCTCTTGTTTATAGTAAAACGCAGACCAACCTTAATGCCCGTAGCAAGGCAATTCCTGATGCCTTCCAGCGCCGCATCAAAAGCGCCGGGAATACCTCTGAAACGGTCATTGGTTTCTTTCAGTCCATCAAGACTGATACCAACATAGGAAAGCCCGAACCTTTTTAATTCCAGAGCCTTGTCTTTGGTGATCAGAGTGCCATTCGTACTGATAACTGCACGCAACCCTTTTTCCTTGGCATAGCCAATTAATTCAAGGAGATCCGGCCTCATCAGGGGTTCTCCACCCGAAAAGAGTATCACTGGCGCTCCATAATCTGCCAGGTCATCCAGCATGGCCTTGGCCTCCTGTGTGGTCAACTCATTGGGATATACAATATCCTTGGACTGAGAATAGCAGTGGACACATTTCAAATTGCACCTCTGTCCGACATTCCATACCACAACTGGCTTTTTATCAGAAGAGAATTGTAAAAGATGGGATGGCAGTTTCTTTGATTCTCTACCATATCGTAAAGCATCAGAGGGTTCTACGGTACCACAATATAATTTTGAAATACCAATCATATACTACATCTCCTGCACTGGCTATACGTGCGAAAGTTTTGATGGTGATTAACCATAAATGAGATAAAGGGCGTGATGAACATACGTTTCCATCACATACCCCAATTTAAACTTAAATCTGTCAACTACGACTTTTCTGCGAGAGCGAAGCGCCTCTTTACCCTACACTGAATTTTCTTAACATTTATTATAACCTAAAATAATTATTCTGTAAAAATATATTTTGCAATTTTAAGGGCCTATTCTCCGATTGCAAAAAGTCTCCAGTCAACGCATCCGACATAAAGCGTACCTTTAGAATCAATCGCAGGCGAGGAAAGTAACGGTTCGCCAATGGTTGCACTCCATTTAAGCGTACCGTCGTTATTAATTGCATATACCTTGCCATCCCACGAACTAATATAAACAACGTTATTTGAATCTACAAGCGGTGATGCGGTAATAGAATTTTCCGTTTTAAATTTCCATTTCAAGGTGCCGTCCTTATTGACTGCGACGAGATTTCCATCCTGCGTACCCATATAAATAGTTTCATCTGCACCAACGGCTGGCGAAGAATGTGTTCTGCTGCCTAAATCAAACCCCCATTTTAATTTGCCATCAAAATTTACCGCGTAGAGTTTTCCATTCATATCCCCAATATAAACACTATCGTTACCAATAGCTGGCGTGGAATCTATTTTTCCTTCGGTTTCTATGCTCCATTTAAAAGTTCCATCCTGGTTTACTGCATGCAGGCGCTTATCCCAGGAACCAACATAAATAGTATTATCCTTTCCAATGGCAGGCGAGGAAGTCATAATAGAAGCCTCTGTTTTATAACTCCACAGCAATCTTCCGTTATTAGTAATGGCCGACAATTTTCCGTCAAAAGAACTGACATATAAAATTCCTTTATCGCCAATAGCGGGTGACGAATGAAGAGCGCCGCCAAACTGAAATTTCCATTTAACCTTTCCATCAGGGGTAAGCGCATAAAATCTTCCACTTGCCGTTCCAATATATATAACCCCATCAGCGCCTATCGCGGGAGCGGCGAATATTTCGTCTCCTGCCTTGAACGACCACAGCGCCTTTCCTTTGGGTGTTATAGCCAGCAGGCTCCCATCTGTACTCCCCACATAGATTATTCCATCCGCATCAATAACGGGAGAAGACCAGATTTCGCCAGCGCTCGAAATAGACCATTTAGGCTTTTCACTTGAAGGGCCAGGAAACGGTACACGCCCTGTCCTTAGTAAGTTATAACGAAAGAAGGGAAATACATTGGCTGTTTCCTCTGCGTAAACGGGGTTGTTTTGAGAAGTGGTGCAGACCATAACCGGCGTTATGGCCAAACAGAAGAAGGGTATTAAGATGCCGGCAATCATAGTATTAATTTTCACGAATGTGTCTCCTCACAAGGTTTTAAATATAGTGCAAATATGACAAAAATACCACAGGATACGTAAGAAATGGGCATCTTCTCACGTTTCCTGTGGTTCTTTCATCTGCTTTATTTAACAATCAAACATTTTTACACAGTCAGAGTTCAGGAATAACAAGTTCCTGGCCGACTTTTAAGGCATTTTTATTCTTCAGGGCGGATTTATTTGCATCCAATATCTTATTCCATTTTGAACCATCATTGTAGTACTTTAAGGCTATTTTATACAGTGAATCGCCTTGTTGTATGGTATGTTTTTTACCTGTTAAATTTGAAGTATCTTTAGCAGTTACTATAGAAAGCGGAGGGGTTGCTGTTCCTTTTTTTATTTCCTGAGATACCGATTGCTGCTTTTTACTTACTAAAGAACTTTTTTTATTTTTATCGGGCAAACTCAAAAATTCTTCATTGTCCACCGAAGACGCAGGTACATTCTTAAGTATGTTCACTGTTTCAACCTTAGAATTTTCACATCGGCCTTCAATTACTGCATCATCTTTTTCCTGTTTCTTTACAACACGAGAGGCCACCGGTTCTTTTTGGTCAGTCTTTTGCGCCCTGGTTGCTACGTCCATAAAAGAATCATGAGGCATCCCCTCAATATCCGGAGACAGGTTATTAATATCTAATACGGCAACCTCGCTATCCTCCCGCTGCTCTGGAATAGGAATGACTGGTTCTTTCACGGCCGTCCGTGTGCTCAGAAAGACGCCAATAATTGCCAGAATAATCACTCCTAAAATTACGCCAACCTGCACATCTCTCTTCATTATTCTTTATCCTTTCGAAGCTTAAACCTGGAATGAAAAAAGCAAACTAATACGATATAACAAACAAAATCATAGAGGCATTGAGTTCTTTTTAAACTCAGCGCCTTGATGATTTGGAAAAACCAGCACATCTGAAATTTCATGTAGAGCGAAGCGACGCCTCGCTCTACACAAAACGAAAAAACTCAAAATTTTTTCTCTTACACTCAAGAAATTTTCTGTAATCAGAATCCCTTACTATTGCTTCCTTTCCGGATTTCCGGTTCTCTGTTGCAGCAATGCCTGGCTTACCGGAGAAAGGCCTTTCCATCGGGTAAGCATCGGACATGCGATAAATATTGTTGAGTACGTACCGACAATAATACCGACAAGCATGACAAATGCGAATCCATGAATTTCAGGTCCCCCCAGGAAGAACAGCGCAAAGAGCACGCCAATTGTTGTAACACCGGTCAAAAGGGTACGGCTTAAAGTCTGGTTAATGCTTTCATTGACCAGTTGCGGAGTAAGGACGTTGCCCCGCGCCCCCATATTTTCCCTGATCCTGTCAAAAATAACAATGGTATCGTTCAGGGAATAACCAATGACCGTAAGGAATGCTGCCACCATAGCGCTGTCTATCTTCATGTTTCCAAAGAAATAGTCCGCAACTGCCACGGAACCAAGCGTAACCAGAATATCGTGAATTACTGCAATAATTGCCGATGAGCCAAACTTGAAATTTCCAAAACGGAACCACACATAGAAAATCGTTGCAATACATGAAAAGATTACAGCCAGAATGGCACGGCTCTTCATCTCACCCGCAACAGTAGAACCAATGCTCACAATCCTTTTTAATGGATTGGGGATTTCAAATGCGCTCTTAATGGACTGTTTCGCTGTATCAACATCACGTGGATTAAAGACAAGCTTAACGGCTTGATATTCACGTCCTGTTTCCAAATCCTGCTCAAGTACATGAGAATATCCCGCTGCACTAAGTACATCTTCGATAGCTTCTTTTTTCATTGGTTTTGACAACGTCATACGGAGAAGCGTCTGATCGGATGTTGTTTTTTCATTACCTGTCTCTTTAACGGTATCAGGTTGCGTACTTTTTCCTTTGTCATCGCTGACTGCGACACTTTGCGCGGCTTCGAATATAACATCAATTTTTTCTTTATACAATTTATCTTTGAATTCATTGATGATATCGCCTTTAATCTTCTCCTGTACCTTCGCAGCGCTTAACATCTGCATGTGGATTTCAAAGAGTTGTGCCGGGGCGTTCAAACTCTGAACACTCCTTACAGCGCTTCCATAAGATTTTATTCCTTTAACAAGCGACACAAAATCTTTTTTTGCAACATTTTCTTTTAATTCAACCCGAAGAAAATCATCGCCATGAGTTAAAATACTTGGCACCGAAATTGTATCCTTCACGGACTGCTTCATTTCCTGTAAAGCAGTTTTTGTCCCTTCGATTTTCAACTTGCTTGCGCGGAGTTTTTCTCCGTCCTGCGTCAATTTTGTTACCACCAAATTATGAAAACCAGCATTTTCCAGGATCATGTTTAAGATGGCCGGTTCTATAGGTTCGCTGACTTCCGCTTCTAAAAACGGTTTCATTGTCTGCATCCCCATATCCTGAGTAGCCACCGTCTCAGTAACCTCTCCCACCGTTATCTTGATATCGTGGAATCCCAAATTAGTTTTTAACCCGTCAACAACTGCACTAATTATTTGCGGGCGCTTTTTAACATCATCAAGCCCCACAATATTTACCAGATAAGCTTTTGAAGGCTGATTAACGGGCATTATAGATACAACATCTTCATCGGTATATCCGGCGGCTTTAAGGCTATTCTGGATTACCGTTTCTTCGGCTGCTTTTTGCAGGCTGAGATTAAAGCTCAGGGGAGCAATAAAATCAATGCTGGCTGTTAAGCCCTCTTTATCCAGGGCGTTTTTAATATCGCTCGTCAACTTTTGTTTTATTTTTTCTTCATTCAGTTCTTTAATACGGATACCGAACTCCGACGCCGACTCCGCAGAAGCAAACTGAGTCAGATTTTCACCAGACCAGATGCTCTGAACCTCGGCCTCGTCATACCCTGTTTTAGCCAAAGCAGTTCTTACCGTTTTTGCTTGAATCTGCTCGTTTAAGTGAAGATGCACGAGCGTTCCACCGGTAAAATCAATATCATATTTTTTATTTCCACGGAGAACAAATGTCGTCATTCCACCAATAATACAGGCGCCAGAAACAGCGATAAGGATAAAACGGTAATTCAAAAACCTGACATGGGGAATACCAATGAGTTTGAACATGTTGAAATTTTTGATCCAGCCAAAGTCCATAAATAACTCATAGATAACCCGTGTAACAAAAACTGAAGTGAACAGGTTAATTATCAAACCAATGATTAATGACCATGCAAACCCTTTTACCGGACCGGTACCTACGGTGGCAAGGATTGCACCAGTAATCAATGTTGTAATATGTGAGTCGAAAATTGCAGAAAATGCCTTCTCATACCCAGCCTTTACTGCTGCCCGTATGGGTTTTCCCTTTGCCTTTTCTTCACGAATTCTTTCGAAAATAAGCACATTGGAATCAATACCCATACCGATCATGAGCACTAAACCTGCAATACCGGGAAGCGTCATGGTAGCATTGAGCAAAGCCATCGAACCGACTATCAAAAAGATATTAAAGGCATTTGCACAGTTGGCAATCCAACCCACGCCAAGGTAATAAATGCAAATAAAGAGAACTGCGAATATACCCCCGATGGCTCCAGCCAGCAATCCCTTATTAATAGAGTCCCTACCCAGACTCGGACCGACCATGGTCTCCATCTCGAGTTCAAGATCTGCGGGTAAACTTCCGGCGCGCATCACGGCAATCAGGTCATTAACTTCATCCTGGGTAAAATTCCCTTCAATAATACCCGATCCGGGAATGCGGTCGCGTATTACCGGCGCAGAATACAAAATACCATCAAGAATGATGGCCAGAGGCTTGCCAATATTACGTTCGGTGATTTGTCCAAATTTGGATTTGCCAGTTGCGTCAAACTCGAAACCAACAACCGGCGCAAGCCCTTTACGCTCCGCATAAATGCGGGACAAATGCTCACCTGAAATTTCTACCTTATTTTTTACAAGATACCACTTGTTAGCCTCTCCTTCTTCGCCCTTTTTCTTTCTCAGCCAGTGTTTGTAATAGCCGGGAACCTGTTTTCCTTCCATGGCATCTTTGTATTCCGTGCTGTCACCGCTGGCGCCGAGTCTGAATTCCAGCTTGCCGAGACGGGTAAGCCGGCTCTTCAATCCTTCAATTTCAGCCCTGGTTGCGCCAGGAACCTGAATAAGGATTCTATGGGAACCTTGCTCCTGAATTCTGTATTCTATAACACCCTGGGGATCTATCCTCTTTTTGAGTACCTCAATAATTTCTTTTGTGATGCCAGGACGATCTTCCCTTTCGTCTACCCTTACCTTATATAATAATTCGGAACCGCCTTTGAGGTCTAATCCCAGTTTTATTTTACCCTTTGTAATATGTTCAACGATTTTACTGGTTATCTTTTTGCCATCCTTGTCGGTCTCTTCTCGTTCAATTGTTTCACGAACTACCGGATTCGTTACGAATACCCGGGTCCATGACTTTTCCAACATTGTACGTTCCACAACCTTACCATCAATTTCTTTAACCTTTTCTCTCTTTAAAACTTTTTCTGATGGTGGATATATAATCATCATACCGATGGCAATAACTACCGCGATGAGCGGTATTTTCCACCTTAACTGTTTTGACATTTCTTTCTCCTCAACAGGCTCCCTTTTCGTTGACTAAAAACACAAATGATTAAAAATTATTTTGTCCCCTTACTTTCCTTTGGTATTTGCGCTGTTTCCGGCGTCTCCTCCTCATTATCATAAGAAACTTCCAATACCGTAACAATTGCGCTCCTGTCGACCTTAACTTTTACATCTTTTGCATCGTCAATTCGAAGAATAACGTCATTTTCCCTCGCCGATGTAATAACCCCGTGGACGCCGCCGGAGGTTACAACCCGGTCGTTTTTCTTAACTCTGGACAGCAATGCCTTGCGTTCCTTCTCACGTCTTTTCTGCGGCCTCAGGATCAGGAAGTACATCACAACGAACATAAGTATAAACGGAAGCAACATGGACAACATACCGGTTGGTGATGATTTGCTACCGGCAGCGGCTTGCAATAAAAAAAACATATAATTCCTCCTCTGAATTAAAAAAGTAATTAACCCGACTGTTGTAACAAAAAGCTTGCTTTAAATTCTTTGAATTCACCTCTCACAATAGCGCCTCTCACCTGACTCATCAGGTTTTGGAAATAACATATATTATGAAACGACAACAACATCAACCCCAGGATTTCATGTGTCTGGAAAAGATGACGTACGTATGCCCGCGAGAAATTCCGGCATGTATAACACGTACACATCTCATCAATGGGCATTCTGTCTTCTTTATATTGGCTGTTCAGTATTTTAACCTTTCCGGTACTGGTAAAGGCACATCCGTTTCTCCCATTGCGTGTAGGAACAACGCAGTCAAACATATCAACCCCGCGCTCTACGGCATCGAGAATATCCCTGGGAAATCCAACACCCATAAGGTATCTTGGTTTATTGTGGGGTAAATAATCCACCGTGTAATCAAGAACCTCGTTCATCAGGAGGCCTCCTTCCCCCACGCTGAGTCCCCCAATAGCGTATCCCTCAAAATTCATCTCCACGAGATTTTTGGCACATTCAATACGGAGTTCTTTAAATACACTTCCCTGTACAATTCCAAAGAGCGTTTGCTGTTTGTTCGTCTGGACAGCCATACATCGTTCCGCCCAATTCAGCGTCCTCTTTACCGCAACACTCACCCGGTCAGCCTCGCACGGATACGGAACGCATTCATCAAACGCCATAACAATATCCGCCCCGATATCGTTCTGTATTTGCATCATTCGTTCTGGCGTAATGAACAGCCGCGTTCCATCAACGGGAGATTGAAATTCCACACCATCATCGGAAATCTTCGTCAGGCCTGTGAGAGAGAAAATCTGATAACCGCCGCTATCGGTTATTATTGCGCCATCCCAACCCATAAACTTATGAAGCCCACCCATCTGTTTAACTACGTTCTCGCCAGGCCTCAGGCAGAGATGGTACGCGTTACAAAGCATGATCTTCGTATTCGTGTCTTTTACCTGGGCAGGTGTCAGTGTTTTCACCGTTCCCTGGGTGCCGACAGGCATAAAAACGGGCGTGTGAATAATCTTATTACCCAGTTGCAATTCACCGTACCGTGCCTTTGTTTGCCCATCGACTCCAAGGACTTTAAAATACAACAACACCTCCTGCTCTTAATAAACGCGAAGCAATTCCATCTCCGGATAGTAATATTTTACAATATCCGTCCATTGAAAACCTTTCAATGCCATGTTCTGAGCGCCGTACTGACAAAGCCCGACGCCGTGTCCATATCCTCTTCCGGAAAAGGCAATACTTCTCCCATTGCTCTTTGCACTAAAGGATGTGCTGTATAAATTGTTAGCCCCAACGAGGAGGCGAAAATCGTTAGCATTTATCTCCCTCCCACCGTCTGCAGCAATAATTTCGACTATAGCCCCGTGTATTCCCGTACCCTGGTCAATGGCATTTACCGTCTGGATATTTGAAACGGAGATGTTTGCTTCGCGCAGTCTCTTTTCAATATCAGACTTATTCATTTCAACACGCCAGTTGGAATATTTTGTATTCGCACAGTATTTACATACCACCCCGCGCAAAGGTGGTATACTCTCTTTTCCAAATACCTGATGAATATCCTCTGTATGTCCACCGCAAGTACTATGGAAATACGCTGGAAAAATATTCCAGTTATAAGCCATGACCATACCCACGGTATCCTGTACCAGCTTGTTTATACGCGGCGTTTCACCCGCCATTCCCCGATATGCAAGGTCTAACATATCGAGGTGGTAGATATCGTCCCTCTTTTCCTTCCTCTTGTACATTACATAGGTTCGAATAACTACCGCCTGGGCGCGTAACGCCTCATCATTCCAGGAATGCGGCATTTCGCTTCCAAGAACGCCGGCAACAAAATTCTCCAGTTTTACCTCTTCGATAACCGAAAACCTGTTGCTTACTTGCTGTAATATTTTTATTTCACCACGATACCGTATATTGTTAACTTCAATTTCACCATCCCGTAAACTCGTAATACGTATCTCGCTATTGCTATACTGTTTGGCGCCAATATTAATTCCATAGCGATTTATGCTTATTGCAGATTTTGGCAACCCCTGCCCCTGGTCAATGATATTCGTGAGACTTCCGGTAATCTGATAACTACCATAGACAGCTATGTGAGCCTCACGGGCATTATTAACGAGAAGCACACGTACCGTGGGAGTTTTTTCCATAACAGGACGATAATCACGAACCGGTTCCTGAATACCCGAAGGCCCATTTTGGCATGAAATGGGAATGCCCACACATGCAACAAACAAAACCGCGACTGTTATTAAGACAAACACCCTGTTCATAATTAAGACTCTTTATTATTGTTATCGGTGGAGCAGAGGCTGGCACATAACTACAGATATCTCCATTTATCCAAAACAATCACACCTTTGCAGCACGTTATCCGTACCCAAAGTTTTCATGGTGCCCTGTGAACCATTTCCTCTGTATATTTCCCGCGTAGTATCTTTATATCGCTCGTATTCACTAAAAATGCATCCACAATAGCCCTGCCGGTAAATCATCTTCTTTTTGGCCATATCATGGCTGCATTCTGACAGGTATCTATAATCACGATAAACAAAACTTATATTATATTCCTTCGATAAATTTTCAGAAATATTTTTTAATTGTTCGTGATTCTGGTAAACGCTGAACAGCATGGTAGAGGCAAAAGCGTCAAATCCGTTATCTTTTGCATGCTTCGCTGCAAATTTGAGCCGTAAGGCGTAACAATCGGCGCACCGGTCGCCACCCTCGTAGTTAACATTTTTTAAATATTCCCTCAGTCCGTATTCCTCATAATAAATCACCGGAACGGGGTCGCTTTCCTGAAAGACGCGCAACGCCTTCATCCTCTTTCGAAACTCAAGCAAGGGATGTATATTCGGATTGTAAAAGAGCCCGGTAACAAGAAACCCTTCTTTTCTCAATTCATTGAGAGGGGCGCACAAACAACATGCGCAACAAATATGGAGCAATAGTTTCATGTCAAAACAGCTTCTTTTGAACGCCCGGTTTTGGACTATATCCAAGGTGTTCGTATGCCAGATTCGTCGCAATCCTGCCTCGCGGCGTTTTATCGAGATAACCCTTTTGAATCAAGAATGATTCGTACACCTCTTCAATCGTATCTTCTTCTTCGCTGACTGAAACTGCGATAGTTTTCAGGCCTACAGGACCGCCTCCGTACCGAATAACGGTTTCCAGTATTTTACGGTCCATATCAGACAAACCATTTTCATCCACGCCCAGCATTTCAAGCCCCATGAGCGCCAATTCTTCGGTAATGACATCGTTTCCCCTCACCTGGGCGACATCACGGATCCGCCTTAAAAATCTATTAGCAATTCTCGGAGTACCACGCGACCGCTTTGCAATCATTTCAGCGCCCTTCTCATCGATCTTTATGGAAAGAATACGTGATGAATTACACACAATCACATAAAGATCCGTCCATGGATAAAACTCCAGCTTTTCAAGAACGCCGAATCGCGACCGAAGGGGAGCCGTAAGCAATCCTTCCCGCGTCGTAGACCCGACAAGGGTAAACTTCGGCAAATTGATCTTCACCGACCGCGCCTTTGGCCCCTGGTCTATAATAATATCGATGGAAAAATCTTCCATCGCCGAATAGAGATATTCTTCAACCGTCGTGTTTAGCCGGTGAATTTCGTCAATAAAGAGAATATCACCCTGTTGTAAATTCGTAAGGATACCCGCAAGGTCTCCCGGCTTATCCAGAATAGGGCCGGATGTCGTTTTAATCGACGCATTCAATTCGTTTGCAATTATTTGCGATAATGTTGTTTTCCCCAGACCGGGCGGCCCGGAAAACAGGATATGGTCAAGAGGTTCCCCTCGCTTCTTTGCAGCTTCAATGTAAATGAACAGATTTTCTTTTATACGATTTTGTCCAATGAAGTCACTAAATCGTTTGGGCCTCAGCGTATAATCAAGATTTTTATCCTCCGGCATCGTTGTGGAGGATAAAATATCTTCTTTTAACATGGTTCGACCCCGCAATATGATTTCAACCCTTGTATAGAGACGACCCGGCGAGTTGCCGCTATACCAAGTCAATCCTGTAATTCAACCCATTAAAAAAATCAGGCCTTATACTTTAACGATTCCCGTACAAGTTCTTCAATATTATCAATAGTTTTAAATTTCTTTATTGCCTCGTTCACAGCCTTTTCAGCTATTGCCCGCCCGTAACCTAAAGAAACCAAGGCCATAACGGCGTCGGATATAACTGCCCTTTGCTGAATATCTATACCGGCAGGCAGGGTCGCGGCGGTTTGTTTAATGGTTTCCTTGAGTTCGAGAATAATCCTTTCGGCCGTTTTTTTCCCTATGCCTTTAATCTTTTCCAATGCCCGTGCATTTTCAGTAACCACGGCATGTTTAATATCATCAACAGTACTACCTGAAAGTATGGAAATTGCCGTATTTGGGCCTATACCGTTCACTGATAACAACAGTTGAAACAAATTTCTTTCTTCCTCAGTTGCAAATCCGAATATTTTTAACTGGTCTTCCCTTACAAATAATTGGGTAAGAATGGTGACTTCTCCCTGGCTGGGGATTCTTTCACAGGTAGATAGTGGAATGTGTAATAGAAAACCGATGCCTGCTACTTCCAGGATTAATCGGGTTGGAGATTTACTTGTCACCCGTCCCCGGATGTAATCTATCATGTACGCACCATCCCCAGAATATTATATCCGGCTCACCTGAACAGTATCGCCTTTAAACTGAGGCTATTCCGCGGCGTCTTCATCCAAATCTTCTTCCAAATCTACATGGTCTCCTTCGTCTGTCCTGAGACCCAAATCGCACCGGGCAAGGCCTTCCTTTATTTCGTCGATATAACTCTGCTTGATACCTTCCGCTTCCAGTTCCGCCTCGGTGTTATCTATCAGATCATCTATGGATTCAATGCCAATCTTCTGAAGGGCATTTTTACACCGGAGAGATATCTCAAGCTCAGAAACTTTTTCTATTGTATCGCTTTTAGGTATGCTCTCTTTGTCGCCAAATAGTTCCGCTTCGTTATCACTCTCCAACGCCTGACCCAAACGCAATCCTTTTTGTGCCAGAATGATCTTGATTTCGCTCAAAGAGGTTTCCCCAAAATTTTTAAACGAGAGTAAATCAGCCTCGGTAATTTTCGTCAGATCCTTGAGCGTACGAATATTCATTTTTTCAAGACAATTTTTACTTCTTACCGATAGTTCGAAATCGGAAATGGGAATATTCAAAACCTCATTTTCTTTCCCCTGTTTCTTTGAAATCTCCTCATCGTAGTACATCGACATCGAGGCTTTTACATCTTTCAAATATAATGCAGCACGTTCATGCGCAGGTTCTGTATCCAGCACTGTTTCGAAGCAATACATGGCGTCTTCAAACTTCCCATGGTCTTCATATAATATCCCTAAATTGATCAATGCATTCTTATAGGTAGGCGACAAGGTCGTACACCTCTCATAACATTCAATAGCTTTTTCATCCTCGCCATCAAGATCATAATTGAATGCAATACGGAAAAGAGATTTTGCATAGTCCGGATCGATCTGAATTGATTTCTCGTATTTGTTTAATGCCTCCTCATATTCTCCGAGGTCATCCAGGCAATGTCCCCATTGATAATACAATTCGGCATTTTTTGCATGCGATTGTGAAAAATGTTTAATAATCTGTACTGCATCATGAATATTTCCAGACAATCTTTGTGTCTCGGCGATATCCATAGCGATATCAAATTCTTCCGCGTCAGTTTTTTTTGCACGCTCGAAACATTCTATTGCCTGTGTGTAATTGCCCAATTCCTGATAACACTTGCCAAGATAATAAGACCCTATTTTTCTTGATTTTACCTCCATGAGGAGCTTGGCGGCCTCATCTACCTTCGCCACGATCCATTCACAGATGCCTAAAATAAGGGATAAATCTTTTAATTTGGCAACGTCACGGTCTTTTTCCTTTTTTATTTCATTCTTAAGCGCCTCTATCTTTTTATCGAATTTCTCCTTCGCATCCTTGTATTTATGGACCCGTTCCCTTATTCGGGCAACTGTTTCCCTTGTTATTGATTCTGCATCCAGTAATTTATCAAGATTGACATCATCAACGGGAGTAATCATTTCATTTAACCTCCAGTACTTCTTAAAGATATGTCCGCCACCAAAATTAAAGTTTTGAATAACTTTAAAGGGTGGAGTGTAACAAACATACATCCAAAATTCAACTAAATTTTATTCTGCAACCTCACGATAATTTTATTATTTCACTTGATTTTAAATGGAATATTTTGATATTATTTGGCATTGTTATGTTGTTTTATTTCAAATAAAAAGCGTCGTCTAACGATACATATTAAGGCTACCGGGATAATATCTCCGTAGCTTTTTTTGTTTAATTTTTTATACCGAAAGGGAGTGATTAAACATGCCAAAAGGAACAGTAAAGTGGTTTAATGATAAGAAGGGATTTGGGTTTATTTCACAAGAAAATGGGGATGATGTTTTTGTACATCAAACCGCTATCGAGTGCGAAGGATTCAGAACCCTTGCCGAAGGCCGAAGGAGATAAGGTAGAGTTCGAGATTATACAGGATCAGAAGGGCTATAAGGCCACCAAAGTCGTTAAATTATAAGCTTACAAGTGAGTATACACCTATATTTTATAACAAATCGATTTAGCATAGCAAAAGCGGTATGTAAAAAATAGAAGTTGTTACTTAATTATAATGAGATAATTACGACATAAAAACCCCAATATCTGTAATGGATACTGGGGTTTTTTATTCATTGTCCGGTTAAGCCTAATAAGTCTTCTTATTTACCGTATGTAAAATCTTTTCATATTTTTTATATACTTTCTTTTCATGCCTTACTGCATCTTTCACAATCCTGTGAAAAAAAGCCTTTACAAATGGGTCTGTTTCCTGATCTGCTATCTTTAAATATTTTTCCTGCAGTTCCCGTTCGTCTTTTGCAACCATGTCAAGCGCCTGAGATAAAGATAAATTCATCTTCTTGTCTCCCTTTTATAAATTTTTAAGGGTAAAATAAAAATTGGGATATTAAATCTACCAAATCAAACAAAAAATATCAATATCCTTTCGTAAAAACCCGTCTCTATTTTTCACTCAACGAATTATACGGCATCCCAAATACATTGGCAACAGCCTTATTGGTAACCTTTCCTTTTACCATGTTAATACCCTTTAAGAGAGCCTGGTTTTCTCTGGCTGCACGCTCATATCCCTTATCGGCAATCTCCAGGGCGTACGGCAATGTCACATTCGTCAATGCATACGTTGAGGTACGTGCCACAGCGCCGGGGATATTGGTAACGCAATAATGAATAACCTCGTTTACCGTATACGTTGGATTGCTGTGCGTAGTTGGCTTGCTTGTCTCCACGCAGCCACCCTGGTCAATGGCAACATCGACAATCACCGCGCCCGGCTTCATAGTCTGCACCATATCTTTCGTTACGATAAAAGGCGCTTTTGCCCCTTCAATAAGCACAGCGCCAATCAGCAAATCCGCCTCTTTAACCTTTTCCCGTATATTATGGACATTTGACATGAGGGTAACGACATTTTCCGGCATGATATCATCCAGATACCGGAGACGACCCATATCAATATCAAGGATGGTAACCCTCGCGCCAAGCCCCGCCGCCATCCTGGCTGCATTGGCACCCACAACACCACCGCCAATAATAACGACCTCCGCCGGAGAGACCCCCGGCACTCCCCCCAGCAATATCCCGCGCCCATGCATGGGTTTTTCCAGATATTTTGCGCCTTCCTGAATGGACATCCGCCCTGCAACCTCACTCATGGGCGTCAAAACAGGATGATTGCCATGTTCGTCCCGAATTGTTTCATAAGCAATAGCGATAACGTTTGCACCGAGCACCGCATCAGTTAATTTTTCCGATGCAGCAAAGTGAAAAAAGGTAAAGATAATCTGGTCTTCCCTTAAAAGAACATATTCTTCCGGAAGCGGTTCTTTAACCTTAATGACGAGTTGCGCCTGACTATAAATTTCGCGGGGATTGCCGATCAGTCGGGCGCCTGCTTTTTCATATTCCCGGTCATGTATACCGCTTCCAGACCCGGCACCTTTTTCTACGAGCACCGAATGCCCGCGTTTCACCATTTCTTCCACACCAACGGGAATAAGAGACACCCGATACTCGTCTGGTTTGGTTTCTTTTGGTACGCCAATAATCATAGGGGTTTTCTCTTCAAAAACTGTAGATTGTCTGTTAAACTTGTATCTAATCATTTGGCTCTAAACCGATGCTTATATCTTAAGTCGTAGTGTACATTGGACAAAACATTTGTCAAGTTATTTTAGCGTGCCTTATATAACTCAGGATTTCAGACTTGACCCTCTGAACAGACATTCACCGGTTCAATATCAAGGCGAGGTGAAAAAACCCGATGCACACCTGGTTATTATGAAAAAATATTTTAAGATACACCGCATGTCGTTAGTGAAAATATTTATTATCACGGGTATTCTCTTTATCCATTCTCTCTTTCCTGTCAACGCCTCTTTTGGATTACCCGCAGACGACGTTACCCCGCTGGTAGACGATGAATATTATCCTCAGGTACATCAGGCATTAACAACCGCAAAAAAATCTGTCTTTTGCGTGATGTATACAGCCGACATTAACCCCAAATATAAACAAGGGTGGGAATACAATCTCGTATACGATCTTATCAATGCGCACCGGCGCGGTTTGGAGGTAACGGCTATTTTCGATCAAAACACCATGTTCTGGGAAGAAGGTAAAAAGGGAAAAGAAATCGAACGAAGGAGTTCCTTTGCATACGAGCTTCTCAGGAAAAATGGCGTCCCGGTGTATTATGATAGCAGTGACCAGGTTACCCATAGTAAAATACTGGTCATAGACAACTATATTACGATTCTGGGAAGTACGAACTGGACATACAGTGCATTAAAGAAGAATCACGAAGCATCCGTTATGATAAGATCGCAGGGCGTGGCAGAAACATTCCTTGAAAAACTCAGGGCTATTTCCAAATACCAACCAAAATAAAGGATACACACTATGAACACCCGGGAACCGCTCATATTCGACAAGACATCTCCCGGCAGGCGATGTTTCACCCTTCCTGCCTGCGATGTGCCGCAGAAAGCAACATCAGATTATATTCCCCGGAAAATGCTGAGAAACCAGGATGCGGAATTGCCAGAAGTCTCGGAGATCGACGTCATTCGCCATTTTACCAGGCTCTCGCAACTGAACTTCTGCGTAGATACCAATTTTTACCCCCTGGGTTCGTGCACCATGAAATATAATCCCCGGGTGAACGAGGAATCTGCAAAACTCGAGGGTTTTACAAAATTACATCCCTATCAACCCGTTGAGCAATGCCAGGGTGTGTTAAAACTCCTTTACGACCTTGAACACATGCTCAGGGATATTTCAGGGATGTCCGCCTTTACGTTCCAGCCTGCGGCAGGCGCTCACGGCGAATTGACCGGTATGTTAATCATTCGCTCTTATCTGGAAAAAAGAGGGGAAAAAAGGCACAAAATTATTATCCCTGATTCCGCTCACGGGACAAATCCGGCATCTGCTGCCTTGTGTGGTTATGAGGTTGAATCAATTCAATCAAATGCCGGTGGCCTTGTGGATATACAAAAACTCAGGGCGGCATTCACGCGTGACACCGCGGCGCTCATGATCACCAACCCTAACACCCTCGGCCTTTTTGAAAAGGATATTGTCGAAATATGCAAAATTGCGCACGATGCCGGAGGACTCGTCTATTGCGACGGGGCAAATATGAATGCCCTTCTGGGTATTGCACGGCCCGGGGATATGGGTGTGGACATCCTGCATTTGAACCTTCATAAAACCTTTTCCACCCCACATGGCGGGGGCGGCCCTGGCGCAGGTCCCATTGGTGTTACCGAAGCGCTGAGTCCATTTCTACCTGTCCCGCGTGTCGGGTTGGTAAATAAAAACTATGTTTTAAATTATCAGTATCCTGATACGATAGGAAAGGTCAGGGCATTTTACGGCCACATTGGCATGATGCTCAGGGCATATACCTACCTGTTAACTCTGGGCAAAGAGGGTGTGAGGAAAGTTGGTGAATATGCCGTCCTCAATGCGAACTATCTGCGACACAAACTTAAAAAATATTACGACATTCCTTATGGAAAAACGTGTATGCATGAATTTGTTATCTCTGCAAAAAATCAGAAGAAAAAAGGCGTTTCCGCTATGGATATCGCAAAAAAACTCCTGGATTACGGATTCCACGCCCCCACCGTATATTTTCCCCTCATTGTGGAAGAGGCGCTGATGGTCGAACCAACGGAAACAGAATCGCGGGAAACGCTGGACGGATTTGCAGATGCAATGATACGGATAGCTGCAGATATTGAACAACAGCCAGAGACGTTCCACAACCTGCCCAAAACCACACCCGTTAGCCGTCCCGATGAAGTTAAGGCCGCCCGTGAACCCCGATTGAAATGGGATCACAGATAACGAAGTATTGGACTGAAAGGAAGAACAAACGATGTCACCAAAAAAAGAGAAAAAAACAAAAAGAAACGCTGGAAAAGTTTCAATAACCCCTGACCATCGAATAATCAAAGTTATAGAAAACCGTAACGAGGAAACCTCATCCTGGCGGATTTTTAAGATTATCGGTGAATTTGTTAGCGGCTATGAATTCCTGAAAAATTATCCTTTGTCGGCCAGCATATTTGGCACGTCCCGCCGTGGATTTGAAGACGAAATCTATAAAGAGGCGCAGAAACTGGGATATAAATTGGCCACGGCTGGTTTTGCGGTAATCACAGGTGGCGGCCCGGGAGTAATGGAAGCGGCCAATAGAGGCGCATACAATGCAGGCGGCAAATCTGTTGGGATTAACATCCAATTACCTGTAGAGCAAAAGACGAATCCCTATGTCAAGGAATCCATAGCGGTTAATCACTTTTTTATACGTAAATTAATGTTGTCATTTGCCGCAGAGGTCTATATCTTCTTCCCCGGCGGTTTTGGGACCCTGGATGAATTTTTTGAATTGATTACCCTGATTCAAACAAAGAAGAGCAAGCCAATTCCCATTATTTTAATAAACAAAGAGTATTGGTCGCCGCTTTTAGGATGGATAGAAAATCAGGTATACAAAAAGAATCATGCTATAGATAAGGAAGATTTGGATATTTACCATTTAGTCGATACCGCAGACGAGGCTTTTGAGTTAATTCAGAATTTAGCAGATATAAAATGATATGTTCGTTTTTAGTCGATGAATAATATCCGTA
>JAHFOW010000183.1 GCA_023261465.1 Planctomycetota bacterium | reverse complement strand
AAGGTTACCGCTATGGGAATGCATACAACTCGAATAAAAATTTTCATATTGTTCATTTTTTCAATTAAATCAAAAGATATAAACTATTGCAAGTATGTATTTAAAATTGACTTTTCATCGAATATATTTTACTATAAAAAACATGAAGATAAACAAAGAAAGAAGATTATTTCTCAAACAAACGCTCGCGATTGGCGGCAGCATCTATGCCTCCTCGACCATTGCAAAATATGTAAATAATTATAACCACTTTTTAACATTTGGCGAAGACTTATCCCTTTTAAATTCTCCCCTCGTGGTTATTGCACGCGATGACAACCTGACCGCGTCAACGGGTAACATAAAGGAAGCTGCCATTTCACATTTAGTCAACAAGGCAGTAATACAGTTGACCGGCGCGCCATCACAAGAAAAGGCATGGCAGTCCTTATTTAAACCCAAAGATGTGGTGGGTATAAAATTGAACTGTCTCTCAGGAAAAATGATGTCGCCTCATGTTGCCGTGATTGAATCTCTTGTACAAGGTTTAAAACAGGCCGGAGTAAAAGATAAAAATATCATTGTTTTTGAGCGTTACAACCGCGAGCTTGAGACCGCGGGATTCCGCGTACGAAGCATGGTGGATGGAGTACAATGTTTTGGAACGGACAATCTCCCCGGCGGCGGTTATGAGGCGGAACCGCAATCAGCGGGGAGCGTAGGCACGTGTTTTAGCAAGATCGTATCACAATTATGTTCAGCCATTATTAATGTACCCGTCCTCAAGGACCATGACCTTGCGGGCGTCAGTATTGCCATGAAGAATTTTTTTGGCGTTATCCACAACCCGAACAAATATCATGGCAATAATTGCAATCCTTTTATTGCAGAACTGAACGCCCATCCTTACATTAAGGATAAAGTACGGTTAATCGTCTGCGATGCAATCCTGGCGCAATACCACGGCGGGCCGGGATACAAACCACAGTGGACGTGGAATTATAATGGAATTATTGCGGGAAGAGACCCAGTCGCCCTTGACCGTGTCTGTCATAATATTATTGAAGAGAAGCGAAAAGAAGTGAAGCTTCCCTCATTAAAACAGGCAAATCGTGAACCCAAATACATTGCCACCGCAGCCTCCCTTGGTTTAGGAACAGACGACCCTTCTCAAATCAAGGTAGTGCATCTATGAGTCTGTTGATTAAGTATCCGTTTGACAATACACTCAAATAATTAAAATCTATTGAATCATGAAATAGGGTCTGCTATAATTTTTTAAATTATTCATTTTCATTAAGTCAGGGTCATGTCAAAGCACATGGCCTTTTTTATGGAATAAAAACCGATAGGAAAAATACGATGTCATCAACGTTTACTGAAGAACAAATCAAGCGTTATTCACGGCATATTATTCTCCCCGAGGTAGGTGGAAAGGGACAGTTAAAGCTTTTAAAGTCAAAGGTCTTTTTAGTAGGAGCCGGCGGTCTTGGATCGCCAGCGGCCTTTTATCTTGCCGCTGCCGGCATAGGAAAAATCGGTATTGCCGATAGCGATTGCGTTGACCATTCGAATCTGCAACGGCAAATATTACATACAACCAAAGATATTGGCCGTTCCAAGGCTATATCCGCGAAAGAAACCCTTGAAGCGCTCAACCCCGATATTGAAGTAGTCCCCTATACAGATCGACTTACCTCAGAAAATATTATGGACATTATTAAGGACTACGATGTCGTTCTTGATGGCGCTGATAATTTTCCAACACGGTACCTTGTAAACGACGCCTGCGTTTTCCTCAAGAAACCATTATCACATGGTTCTATCTTTCGGTTTGAAGGACAGGTTACCACGATTGTGCCTTTTGAGGGCCCTTGTTACCGATGTCTGTACGAAACCCCCCCGCCTCCCGGATTGGTGCCATCGTGCCAGGAAGCTGGCGTATTAGGGGTGTTGCCAGGCGTAGTAGGTTCAATTCAGGCAACTGAGGTGGTAAAACTTCTCCTTGGCAAAGGTGAGATATTAAAAGGAAAATTGCTCATTTATGACTCCTTAAATATGGACTTCAAAAAGGTCAAGATTCATAAAAATCCTCATTGTCCCGTATGCAGCGACAAGGCCACGATTAAAGAACTCATTGACTACGAAGAATTCTGCCATTCTCATATCGGGTCATAATTTATAGAACAAGGAGCACGACTATGAAGAAAAAGGGATATTTACGATCAATTCAGGCGGCAGTAATGCTCGCAGGTATGGCCGTATTTGTGAATGCATTCACTGGTATATTAATTCCCAAAAATATCCATGCAGGCGAAGGAAACAAAAAAACACAAACAGAAGTAAAAAATATCTCTGCCAGGCAGGCACGGGAATTAATTGATAACAACAAAGATGTATACATACTTGACGTTCGCACCAAAGACGAATACAACGAAGTACACCTCAAAGACGCCCATCTTATCCCCATTCAGGAACTCGAAAAAAATATAAATAACATTCCCCGTGATAAAAAAGTTGTTGTTCATTGTGCCGCCGGTAAACGGAGCGCAAAGGCATGTGAACTATTAAAGGATAAGGGGTTAAAAGAATTATACAATGTTGAAGGCGGCATCCGCAAATGGGAGGCGGAAGGTTATCCTGTAGAAAAACCCTGAAGAAATTACGATTTTATTAATCTCAAATCTAAAATCTAAGTTCACACGTCTTCCTCATCGTCGTGAACGTTCGCATAAGAAGGAAGCGTTGAGATGCGCGGATCGTCTACCCGTTTTCCCACCGTGAAATGGTAAACCACCTGCTGCGATGCAGGCGTTTTTAAAAAGGTATGCACCTCATCATCAATAAATGCGCCAATACCTGTCCCATCATAACCCGTAGCAGTGGCGCCCAGGTATAATGCGTGTCCCAGAAAACCTGCCTCAAAATGTATATAACGATACCCCCTGTCGCCATATTTCTGCAAGGCATAGTCGAAATTACTGATAAAGCTCACGGCAAAAGCCGAGTCACCGGCAATACCCTGATTCAGACTTAACTCCCGCGCCACAGTGCGCACATCCCCCCTTGAATGTAAAAACAAGCGGCCTGCCGCCCTGTCAAGACGGTAAACACCCCTCTCGATGCCTTCTACCCTGTGGACATACAAAAAAGGAATGATAAGAGGCGAATCACCGGAACGAAGGTAATCTGAATGAAGAGATGCACATAATAGACGCATAAGGAACAGAAACGTGGCATTCGGCATGGTTGTCTTACCGTCAAAATCAACAGCAGACCTCCTATGTCTGATCGTCCATCTCAATGGATATTCATGTGCCGGTGTTCCTGTATTCATCGGAATAACCTGCACATCCTCTTTGCATGGTTGATTTACCCGTGAACTATACCGGCGTGACGTACCGACATCATAATTGCTACTGGTAAGTGCGTGCCCTGTGTCAATAAGAGGATACTCTACTCTTTCATCGGAAAGCCTGTTTATGCGTATTGACGCATGAATATCTCCTTTTTGAATTTCTTTTAGGTTCATACCAACAACCGGTTGTTGTATATCTACAGCCACAAACAAGAGTGGATACTCATCCGTCTTATCAAAACAAAGGAATTGTCGCAGTGCATCATCAGAAAAACCGCCTATAAAGGTCACGGAAAATCCCAGTCCGCGCGCCGCTACCTTAATTGCGGCCATGGCATGTCCCAGGTCAAGGTAGCAGTATCGCAGGGCGCGTGATTGATACTTCCACGCCTCCCGCCAGAATATCGTGTTTAAGCCTATAATAACGGGTGGCACCGGGGAAGCGCCGCCGAGCATTTTCCACAGAGAAGGCGCAATATCCCCAACCGCTCGTTGCTCAAGCAGATGGTCTTTCACAAAATAGTGATATGCACCGTTAAGAATGCCCAGTATATTATGAGTGTAAATATGCGTCTCTGTAGGGTGAAGGTCTCCACTGCTTGGATTCACCCTTAAAGACCACGGCTCGATGCCACGATACGACTTCCAGGCGCTGATTGCCATTGAATAATAGAGGAGCGTTGAGATCGTTGCAGGCGTAATTGGCTCACTTCGTGGCGTAATATTTTGGTGAAACCAGACCTTAGACAAATGGTCGTTCATTTTCTCAAAGCTGCTATCCAGCGCTATCCTTGAACAACCCGGATAGGCGCGAAATGGGTTCGGTTGGTTTGACCAGTCAAGGGTATGATTATCCTGATAGAGCTTTTCCCAGCTATGTTTCGTTGCTTCATGGTATTCTCGTATGGATTTCATGTTGCCATTGTATAGAATGTACCCCCCTTCATACAACAAGTTTTCACCCAATGAAAAGTGTTTGCAGTTAAGTAGAACTGATCATTTATTCTCGCTTTGGCAGCACCGTAAGATATCAGAAAAAAGCTCCTGTTCCATAATCCCATTGGATTGAAGAGGCTGATAGGGCGAAGGGCGCAAGAGGGGTAGAGACGACTCGCCGCAACCGAGTATACGCATAACGAGTGTAACGGTCGTTGACTGACCGGGACCTAGTTCCATGGTCAGACGAAGATTGTACATTCCTTTTGTCCAATGAGTCTGAGTTTGCGCAGGGAGGTCGGCAATCCGTTTTAGCTCATCCTCTGTCACAAATCGAAAACCGGCTACAATGGTATCCTCTTGTCCTTCAGTGTTCGTGATAGTAATATCTCGCTCCTTAATTATCCTGATAATACATTCTCTAACCTTCGAAGCATTAAAGCTGAATATTTCTTTATTTACAGGCCGACCTTCGGATGAATAAGCCTCTTTTTCAGGCATGGGTAACTTTGAAATATCCTGATTCGGGGAGACGGACTCCGTTTTTTGTACCTTCGTTGAGGCACATCCAACCGTTAAAAATGCCGACATCACAAATAATTGAAACATTAACACAATTTTCATAGTTATATCCTCAATGGCACAACTGTAATGAACACTCACTATTAATGATAAAAAAGGCTGGAGGGGAAGATTCCCCTCCAGCCCAATGGTTAAATAAAGATATCTACTACGCTTATGGTAGTGTGATTTTTTCTATCCTGACGTCCGGATTTCCTAATCTATTGTCTCCCCAGGCAGCAATAATATGCGTATTGTCTGTTCCTGATTTATCGGCTGCTGGACTATTGTAATCACCCATGTAGGTGGGGCCTACAAGGAAGAAATCATCCTGGGCGCCAACGATGGGTGCAAAAAGACCAGAACGAGCTGAATTTGTCCAGGTAGTGCCCTCATCAGTTGATCCGGCAAAATAAAGTTTCATGTTGTAATTCCCTGGAGTCCTACGGTCGTAGAAAATAGCGCCTATCTTTGCCCCATTATTAGTCACAGCAAGACACGGTTGAAATTGATCCGATTTTCCCTTAACAGGATCTTTGTTCACTCGCACAGGCGCAGACCAAGTGGTTCCTTCATCACTGGATTTTCTGAAGAATATGTCTGAAAACCGGTACTTACCACCACTCGCAAATACATCTAACTCTGTAACGGTGCCCGAATGATATATTGCATAGAGGTGGCCATTTGCGGGATTTACTGCAAAACCGCCAAATTCCATTCCAGACCGGAGAGCACCCTGCAATAAGTCAAGCCCCCCAGCGATAGAACCACCATCCCCAGAAGGAGAAACGTTACCAATTGTTTTTCCAGGTCCAAACGTAGCACCTGCATCAGTGGATACCCTCATCTTGAGTTGTCTCGTCTTATCAACATTAAACTGTTCCCAGGATACATAGACCTTGTCAGTTCCCGGTAGCGCAACTACATGCGAAAATTGAACGAAATTACCGCCATTACCGATTACAACAGGAGATCCCCATGTGGCTCCTCCATCCAGTGACCTGACAA
>JAHFOW010000182.1 GCA_023261465.1 Planctomycetota bacterium | reverse complement strand
GTTAACGCTCCATTCGCCTTACTCACCTCCCCGTGGCTAAGACTCCTCCCCAATAGCCTGTGGCTTATTAAACTCAAGGTGCGGGTACTCACCCCTGTCAAAAACATTAAACCCATGTCCTCCCGTATCTGATCCTCATATTGACGACTCCGGGGCAATACGGACGTCCGAAACTTACCTTTACGGTCTCTGGGTATATTGACCGCAACCTCTCCTATGCCTTTCAGGGTAAATCGCCGCTTATACCCTCCATTCCGGTGATTTACTTCGTCTCCACTCCTCCTCTCATATCGCTCTCTTCCTCTATAAAACGTCAATTCCGCTTCCATTAATTCACTCAAATATTGCCCTACACTCCCCCTAACATTATAACGTATCATACTAAAAAACTTACCAGGCGCTTCTACTAACCCCTTGATATACTCCTTAACTTCTGCTCCATTAACGCTAAATTCTATCATGGCGTATTCTCCTTCCTTGGTTTATTGTTATTTTAATTTCACAACTCCAAGTATAAAGGTGAATGCGCCTTTTTTCTACCCGATCATAAATTTACACAAAATATTTTACACTACTACGGTTTTCTATGGTTTCGTTTCTCAGCTTGTCACGTTCAAGGATACCGATTTAGAGCAGTTATACGTCTTCGCCAAAAGCCTGAACAGGAAGTTGCCAAAACGCACAAACCAACTGCCATACGAGATTCAGGATTGTGTGGACCTGGACTCCTTCCGAATCCAGGAAACCTTTAGTGGATACATCCCGCTCACAAAGCAAAATGGACACGTCAAACCCATTGGAACAGAGACAAGATGAACGTACAAAGAGGAGTTCGATTTCCTCTCCCATATCATCAAGACCTTAAATGATGCATACGGCGCAAACCTCACCGATGATGACAAGGTCGACATTCAGGGCATGCAGGCCAAAATCGAGGCACATGAAGAACTTCGAACCGTCATGAACAGCGACAACACCGAAGCAAACATACGATACAAATTCGAGAAGGTGATGGATGAAATCCTGCTCGATTTCGTGAATACAAAGCTGGAACTCTACAAAAAACTTTCAGACGCACAAATTAACACCGTGCTGAAGAAGCGGTGGTTTGAGGATTATTACCGGCAAAGGCGGGCTGTTTGATATTGAAAAGCATGTCTGGCTTTTGTCCTCTTGTGTCCTCAATTAAAAAACATGTAATTATTTTTGTAATAAGCCATAAAAGAGAATATAATTAAAAAAAATAAATATTTTAAATTAATCGAAGGGTAATAAATGTCAAACGATATCGAAAGACAAAAGAGGTTGAGTAAGCGGGTATTAATGCAAGGCGAATCTATGCATGCTGAGCAAGGAACACCCAGTCAGGTTCACATGGCTCCTCAGCGCTTTGCATATCCGTTTATCCTGGGCGCAATTGTGGGACTTTCCATTCTGGTCGTAGTCTGGATTTCCACAGGCTTTTCAAAATGGGCAATTATGTTACCTTTTATAGGTGGAATTTCCAGTATCGCCATTAAAATGATTCTTCAAAAGAGTAAAACATAAATGGTGATAGTTTGCCACGAGTACACCGAAACATAGAGATTTAATAAAAAAAGAGAGAGGTTGATGAAAGATGAAAGTAACCATGGTAGGTATATCAGGCTCCGGTAAAACAGCGTACATGTCTTCACTTTATGAGACCCTGGGGGACGCAGGTCAAAATGACGCGGGTTTTTACATTGCCCCCCGTACGGTACAACAGCTTGACAAGGCAATCCTGAGCATTGGCGACTTCAGCAGGTTTTCGCTTGCTGAAAAATTTAAATGGCCAGACGGCACGCAGCAGACTACGGTATGGCCTTTTACTGTTTATTATAATTCGAAACCGGTCACATATTTTGATTGGATAGATTATCGGGGCGGTATTCTCACGGAAATTACGGACGCCCTTGACGCCAATGATATGTCAGATGCGATGAAATCTGAAATTGCAGACCTGGCCTCGCATATTGAACTCAGTAATGCCGTGCTCCTCGTTGCAGATGCCTTTGTCCTCACTTATTATTCCAACATCAGGGAAGCGCGGCATCGCTCAGGCGCCCGTCGGATCCATGAGATATTTACCACCTACAGCAGGGTATATCCCCATCGAAATTTAACGTTTGTTATCATGTTAACCAAAGCAGACACCGTTGGGCCCGAATGGAAGAGAGATAATTATGCGCCGTTACTTGATCGGGGATTGGAGGTGTTCAATCAGATGGTTTCTCTCTGTAAACAAAATCCAACCTGGGAAGGCGGTATTGTCCCGGTTTCTGCCGTTGGGGAGGGAAACGCGCGGAGGACGGTTATTCCCACGGGAGATATGATACACCCTTTTAAATCGGAAGATGCGATTGTGGGATTTCCGGCGCCCATGAATGCTGAACACGTCTTATTTTACTGTCTGGGGCAAACGTTAAAACAGATGAAGGTTGAGGCGCATAAGACTATAAAACAACGTGAAAAAGAACTTTCCGATGTATTAAAAAAAGCGGGTCTTGTAAATAAAATCTGGTCTCTCCTTATGCGTAAGCCTGATGCGGAAAGTATTGCAAGGGCAATACTGGATGAAAAGAATAAGGATTTCGAGGTTTTAAGTCAGTTTGAGCCGCACATAGAACCGCTCCTGATAAAGGCGCTGGAAAGGGTAAAACGAATCAAATGATATACCAGGCGCTCTTGTATTCCCGTTCCTTATCAAAAGATTACCGATGGATGATAGTTCCGCAGAGAGTTTCAGGAGAGAGTCTGAAGGTATTAAATCAACTGTACAATATGTTTGATAAGCGCAAGGACAGCTTTTGTAACTCATCGGTTTCTCCCCTTTACTGTCTAAATCATCCGGAGATGACGTTTCTCGTAAGTTGTGGTTTATCAAACCATAAAGATAAGGATGGACGTGCTATTTACTGCCTGCAGGGAATTGGTGTTATACAAAAATACAAAAGGCATCTTTGGCTTATGCTCCCCTGGATACTAACCCATTATGATAGCGAAGGTATATTGAATACCTGGAGCAAAATAGATTTTTCTGATGCGGATAATATCGTAAGCCATAAATCGGAAGATTATTATTTTAAGTCTGACCAGTTGGAAGAATCACTTGTGAAATTGCATCAAACACGGGAAATTCTTCCTGTGTTTGCACCCACGAACGATCCGGCATGCGTCACATTTGATGGTGACGGTTTGAAAGAATTGGCACATCTGATATCCTTATCATGCTACGACCGTATGGACTTTGCCTTCGGCGCCACGCCGGAAATGATCAATGCCTTTGACTTCAAGATTATTGCCAGCGTGGGAAACCAGCCAATAATAAAGCGGAACAAGGAAATAGTCACGGCAGATATTATATCTTCCCGTGCTTCTGAAAAACGTGATGATGCCCTTTCTGAACTCAACGACAATCTTGCAGACCGTTTTAATCCGAAAATAAAGAAATACGATGTGAGTCAGAAAAAAGCATCGGAGTGGCATTCCCATAAAATCCGTCAATTATTGCCCCGGTTTTTATCACTCTTTAAGATCGGCAAAAAACCAAGCCCACCCGGAAACTTAAACCGATAAGTATCTGAATACAATATATTTTCACGCAACTTTTCTTTCAATCTCCTCAAACTTCACCGCAATCTTCTTGGAAACTCCGGGTTCCTGCATGGTGATGCCATACATGACATCGGCAATGCTCATCGTGACCTTATTATGGGTGATAATAAGGAATTGGGTATCCTGGGTGAATTCCTTTACAACGTGGGTAAACCTGTTAATGTTGCTCTCGTCGAGAGCGGCGTCCACTTCGTCAAGGATACAGAAGGGGCTGGGTTTTGACTGGAATACGGCGAAAAGCAATGCAACGGTAGTCATTACCTTCTCGCCGCCCGACATAAGCGTAATAGAGCGGAGTTCCTTATTGGGCGGCTGCGCGATAATCTCAATACCAGCCTCCAGCATATCAACATTTTCCTCTAAAATAATATCGGCCTTGCCCCCGCCGAATAATTTTCTGAACATGAGCTGGAAATTTTGGCGTATATCATTATAGGTCTTTTCAAATAATTCACGGCTGGTATGGTTAATCTTGGTTATCAAATTCTGTAAAGCGGTCTGCGACTTATTAAGATCGTCCCTCTGATTTACGAGAAAGGTTTCCCTGATTTCTAACTCATCCTGCTCTTTTATTGCATCGAGATTTACATTTCCCAATCGTTCTATTTTCCCCTGAAGGTTTTCAATCTCCTTTGCAATTTGCTCCCAGACATCGCCCGGCGGTTGAGAAATATCAGGTGATTTATCTTCCGAACTAATCAGCTCTGGAGTAATTTCACCGGTAATGGCGTCCAGATTTGACAATTCCATCTGGTACTCTTCCCGAACGCGCTCCTCCAGATTTAACAGACGGATCAGATACTCATTTTCCTTTAGTTTTAACTCTTGCAATTGTTGTTCAACCTGTTTATGTTCTCCTTGCCTTTCTTCAAACTGCGTCTTAAATTCCATAATGTTCAGATCAAGCTCTTCCTGTTGTGCCAGGAGGGTGTTCATTGATTCCTCCAATGAAGACTTTTTTACCTGAAGTTCATTCACGCTAACTTCCAATTGTTTACTCTCGTTTTCGGCATCATGCCTCTTCTGCTGACAATTGTGGACCTCATGGGTAAGGTGCTTGATTTGTTCATGTGTTTCCTGAAGTTCGGTATTCAACCTATGTAAGACTTTGCTCAATCCGTCCTTCTTTTCCTGTTTCTGGGCGAATCCAACTTTCAATGCGGTTATTTCATCCTGTATGCCCTTTTTTAGTTGTTCTTTTTCTTTTACCAGCAGGGAAGATTCTTCCACAAGTTGCTCCAGATGTTTGTGCTGCTGGTTAAGGTTCTTCAATTCATCCAGTAATGTTTGTTCGCGTTCGCCGGCCTTTTCAACCTCGACGTCAATTTCTTCTGTCTCATTTCCATTGATTTTTTTCTCGGCAACAAGCTCTTCGCGCTTCTGTTCATTCTGCGCCAGTTCATTCCCTTTTGAAATATTCCGGATATTTATCTGTTCTATCCGCCTGGTTAACTGGGCCGTTTCTGTTTCCAGACCTGAGAGTTCTCCGCCATGAATATTCTTGTCGTATTCCAGTTTTTCCAGTTTTTGTTTGATTTGAATCAATTCTTCTTCGATTTTTTTTAATTCGCTTTTGCGCGATATAATCCCTACCTGACCTTGCCTTTTTCCGCCGCTCAGGGTACCCTCAGGCTCTAATAATTCACCATCAAGGGTTACACAGCGAAAAGCATGGGTCTGGCCGTTAAGCGCAAGCGCTGCGTTGAGATTCTTTACCACAAGGGTATTATTTAAAAACCCGTGAACAGCCTTACAAACTTCTTCTGTGCCGTTTACCAGCTTGCCGGCGACATTCACAACATCCGGTTTTTGTAAGATTTCATCAGGGATTGTTATTTGTCCGTTCACCCTGTCCAGCGGGAAAAAAACTGCATGTCCCTTTTGATGCTTCTGTAAAAAGGAAAGTGCATGGACCGCGTTATCGGTTGTGTCGGTAATAATTCCCTGCACCCCCTCGCCCAAAGCAGTTTCTATAGCCAGCGCATACGGCAGGTCTACCTTTAAAAGGTCTGCTACCATACCTCGTATGCCTTTAACCTCCGGGTTGTCTTTTTTGATTTCATCCAGGATTGTCTTTGCGCCTGCCTCTATACCTTCTGCCCGCATCTCATAATCCATGAGCACTTCGTGCCGGGATGTTTTGCTGCTCTGCAGTTGTTTTTGCTGGTTTATCTGATCATCTAAAGACCGTATTATGCTTACCAATTCCTGGATGCGCCCTTTTGAGGACAATAACTTCT
>JAHFOW010000034.1 GCA_023261465.1 Planctomycetota bacterium | reverse complement strand
TGGTAGGAGCCGTCTCCTGACAGCGATTGACAATGCATAACGGTGTGCGCTATCCGGTCGCCAACAGGAGTTGGCTTCTACCAGAAACGTTTAGCAGCGCAAGCGTACGAGAAGCTGATTGTTGCCGTGTGAAAAACAAGAGGTATTGAATGGACACAATAAAATCAAAAAACGCTGACGAAAAAACAGAATCACAACTGGTTACAGAAAGAATACATTTCCTGCGTGAAAATACAGATTTTACACTCACCCTTTTCCAGAACCTTGTCGGGTATGCAATTATTGCTGCCGATTTCGATGGAAATATTATCGCATTTAACCGTGGCGCAGAGTTAATCTATGGCTGTACGGCAGAGGAAGTGGTTGGCAAGGAAAGGTTTGATGGGTTTTTGCCATGTAATTTCATTGAGTCCTGGGAAGCACAGGGAACTGCTGAGCTTTTAAGGGAAAAGCGGTTTTCTTGTGAAATAGAAATGTCCAGAAAGAATGGGGAAGTGTTTCCTGCGCATTTATTATTCACACTAACAAAGGATAGCGGCGGTAAAACTATCGGATTTGTTCTGATTGTTCATGACCTTACGGAACGAATGCTTGCCGAACAGGCTAAGGCATTGCAGCAGATCGTGGTTAGCTACAAGACACTGGTTGAGACATCTCCCGATGTCCTCATGCTTCTGGACGCAAACATGATAATCGTTCTATGCAGCAGCATCCCCGGTATTGAATTATTTGGGTATGCGGATAATCCGAAAGAAATAATCGGAAAGAATTTCTTTGAATTCATTACTCCCGTACAACAACAACAACACCTTAAGGATGAAATAGCTCATATTAAAAAAGTTGGTGTTATCAGAAGCGCCGAATACCAGTTTGTCAGGAAGGACGGCACAATATTTTTTGGGGAGATTAGTATTTCCATATTTATAAATCCGAAAGGGAATCCTGAGTCTTATATCGTAGTGGTGAGGGACATCACCCGTCGCAAAAAGATAGAACAATCCCATGCCCGTCTTGTTTCAATCATAGAATCAACTTCTGACCTTGTTGGCTTTGCCGATGCAAGGGATATGCACCTCATCTATATAAACAAAGAGGGGCGGAAAATGTGTGGAATTGGGGAAGATGAGAATATAGCACAGTTTAAGATTGCCGATTTTCTCCCAGAATGGACAAATAAATTGATGAAGGATACGATTATCCCAACTGCAATACGCGACGGTCAGTGGAAAGGCGAATGCGCATTGCTGAACCGTGACGGACGAGAGATCCCAGTATCGGCGGTAATCATCGCCCATAAAACTTCAACCGGAGAGGTTGAAGTTTTCTCCACTATCTCACGGGATGTCACCGAACGCAAGCGGGCGGAGGAAAGTCTTCGCCAGAGTTATGATAGATTGAAAAGGACTGTTGAGGAAACAGCAGTCGCCCTGTCATCTGCACTCGAATTGAGGGATGCATATACGGCGGGACATCAGCGGCGTGTGGCCAAGCTTGCCTGCGCCATCGCCAGGGAAATAGGGGTTTCCGAAAATCAAATTGAGGGCATTCGTGTTGCAGGCACTCTCCACGATATTGGAAAGATATCCATACCCGCCGATATTCTCTCCAAGCCTTGCAAGTTAAGCAACCTGGAATACGAGATGATTAAAACTCATGCACAGGTTGGTTATGAACTATTGAAGAATATAGAATTTCCCTGGCCGGTAGCACAGATAGTGCTTCAACACCACGAAAGGATGGACGGCTCCGGTTATCCTTCAGGGTTGTCCGGTGACAAGACTATGATAGAGGCGAGGGTTTTATGTGTGTCGGATGTGGTTGAGTCTATGGCCACTCACCGGCCTTACCGGGAAGCCCTGGGAATAGATACAGCCCTGGAAGAAATTACAAAAAAAAGGGGAGTCCTTTATGACGATAATGCGGTGGATGCCTGCGTGATGCTTTTTAAGGAGAAGGGGTTTACGTTTGCATAATTTTAGATTTTGGAATGCGGGCTGCGGAATTAAAAAATGGAGGTGGAAAATAAGGACTGAAAATGAAGACAAAACAAAACACTAATCCGATTTTTCTTTTTCTGATCGTGTTAATATCAATATTTGTGGCTGAAATATCTGCTATGTTTCTTCTGCACATTGCGACGTCTTTTTCTATGTATGTGAATGGACTTATTGATGCATCATTGCTCATCATCCTTGTTGCTCCATCGCTTTATTTCTTCTCATTGCGTCCATTGATCCTGGATATAGCCGTGCAGAAGGAGTTCATGAAAGAACTTCAACAAAGCTATGAAAAGTTACAGAGAACACAGCAAGGAACAATCAGTGCTATGGCTCAATTAACAGAAATGAAAGATCCTTACTCGAAGGGGCGCCGGAAACATGTATCTCAACTTTCAACTGCCATTGCCCGTGAATTAAGACTTTCAGAGCGCCAGACAGAAGGAATACGTGGAGCGGGGCTCTTGTTCGATATTGGCAAGATAGCAATCTCACCGGAAATTCTCTTTAAACCAGATACGATGAACGTGTATGAATACAATATTTTCAAGACATACCCGCAGATCGGTTACGGTATATTGAACGATATAGAATTCCCCTGGCCAATTGCCCTGACCGTGCTTCAACACCAGGAAAGATTAAATGGTTCCGGATACCCTGCTGGCATGAAAGGAGAAGAAATTATTCTGGAGGCAAGGATTATCGCTGTGGCTGAAGTCGTTGAGCTTATGATATGTCCCCAACTACATCGGCCTGCCCTTGGCGTGGATAAGGCATTAGAAAAAATCTCAAAAGACAGGGGAACCCTTTATGACGAAAAAGTGGTGGATGCCTGCATAAAACTTTTTAAAGAAGATGGATTCAAATTTGAATAATTTCGGATTTTGGATTGCGGATTTCCTTCGGCTGTCATTCCGAACGGAGTTGTAGAGACGCAAAATCTTGCGTCTCCTCATTGCGTGTTAAGTTAAGCGGTTTTCTGAGTGGCTTTGATAAACTGGTTTTGTTCGTGCATTCCTGCAAACTACAGCAGCTTAAAATCCTTTGGATACGGCTGGTAACTGTCCCCCGCTGGCGGGGGTAGGGGGTGGAAATTTGAAGGTAAACACAACGGACAATTACTCTCCGGGCATTAGCCAGAAGATGAGGTGTTGAAGAGTATAAACTGTGATAAGTTAATGGAGAGAACGGATGGCAGGCACAATTGGAGAAGTCTTGTCCACCCCCTAACCCCCGCCAGCGGGGGACAAGGCGGAGTTAATCCGAACAAAGGGTGGTGATAATTATAGATTATTAACTTAACACGTATGCCCATCATCCCCCCATAAACGGGAGGGACGCGTAAGGTCGAACCCCCCGTAAATGGGGGGAAACATATTCGAGATCTCCCAGTTTACGGGGGGACACGGGGGATAACAGTCGCTGAAGGCTTAATTTAATGCTAAGGAATTTCAATGTCGTTTGTAGGGGCGTATTGCAATACGCCCCTACGAGTGAACGTGGAAACAAAGCCGCCTTTAGGCCTAATTAAACTTTGATATTAGGTGAAACCATAGATTAAGGAATTGAGTAAAAATGGCAAATACGGCTGAATGTATTGCATTCGTTAACCACAAGGGTGGCACAGGCAAGACCACTTCCTGCATTAGTATTGCAGGCTTTCTTGCAAAAAAAGGCTACAAAACGTTAGTCGTTGATTTCGACCCCCAGGCAAATGCCACATCAGGGCTGGGTATAGATACTGCTTTACTCCAATATTCCATGTACGATGTTATTTTAGACCAGTGCGAAGGATATGAAGGCGTACCAATCTCCAGGGTTATCCTGGAAACAGACGTAACTAAGCTCCATCTGGCGCCGTCAGAATTCGATCTGTCCGTGGCAGAGGTACTTTTGCACCGTGTCAAAGAAAAGACTGGCGTCCTGGCGCTGATCCTTGAAGAGATAAAAGATTCATACGATTATATCCTGATTGATTTGCCCACAAGTTCCGGTTTGTTGTCCATAAACGGCCTGTGCGCATCAGACCAGGTGGTTATACCGGTAGATCCGAGTATCTACGCACTGGAAGCGTTGGACAATCTCAAGCATACATTTCGTGATATCAGGCGTATGGAGGGACGCCCTATTAACAAAATCACCGTCATTTTAAACAGATATCACGTGGAAAACGATGTGTTCGCGAAGATGTTTCAGAAACGCCATCCCTCGCACGAAGTTGAGTCAAGACTGAGGGAGATGTTTCCGACTGTTTTTACCGTTCCTGAATCGATAGAAGTCTATGAGGCACAGAAGAAAGGAATTCCCATATCCCACTATGCCCCGAAAAGCAAGGCGGGGAAGGCTTATGAAAAAATCGCAAGAAGCATTACTGAAAAAAACCAGCGATAAAACCAAATAAAGTTTTGGTAGGAGCCAACTCCTGTTGGCGACTGGCTTGCGCACACTGTTGTGCATTGTCCATCGCCGTCAGGAGACGGCTCCTACCGGGAAGGAGGGATTAATATGACAAACAAAGAGACTCGCAAACCTGGCCGGTCGGTATTTTTTGAAGATACCGGGAATGAGGAACAATTGCTGGAAGAAGGAGAGACGGAAGCTGAAAGCGGCGCAATAGACCTTAAGGCAGTCCACAGGGACAGAGTGAGGTTGTTAAATGCCTTAAAAGCCGTTAAACAGGGCGACTTTTCTGTCAGACTCCCTGTTGATAAAGGCGGCATTATGTCTGAAATAGCGATGATGTTTAATGACGTCATCAGCCTTAACGAAAACCTGTCAAACGAGGTTGTAAGGGTGAGCAAGATTGTTGGTGAAGAGGGAAAGTTGACGGAGCGCGCCTCTATAGGACAAGTCACTGGCTCATGGAAAGCGAAAATTGATGCGATTAACGCCCTCGTCAATAATTTAGCACAGCCAACTACTGAAGTTGGGCGCGTGATTTCAGCGGTAGCCGAAGGCGATTTGACGAAGAAGATGCGGCTGGAGATTGAAGAACGGCCGTTGAAAGGCGAATTCCTGAGAATAGGAACAAGGGTGAACACTATGGTAGACCAGCTTGGTTCCTTTGCAGAGGAAGTCACCCGTGTGGCAAAAGAAGTGGGCACCGAAGGAAAGCTCGGTGGGCAGGCAGAGGTGAAGGGTGTATCAGGTGTGTGGAAAGGCCTTACCGATAACGTGAATCTTATGGCTGCCAACCTGACAGCACAGGTACGTAATATAGCCGTAGTGACCACTGCCGTTGCAAACGGCGATCTTTCACAGAAAATTACGGTTGAGGCAAAGGGTGAAATCCTTCAGTTAAAAGACACCATAAACAAGATGGTTGACCAGCTTAACTCCTTTGCAGCAGAAGTTACCCGTGTGGCAAAAGAAGTCGGCACTGATGGTAAACTCGGCGGTCAGGCAGTAGTTCCGGGTGTTGCTGGCACATGGAAGAATTTAACAGATAATGTCAACGCTATGGCAAGCGGTCTTACATCTCAGGTACGAAATATAGCAGAGGTTACCACCGCAGTAGCAGCGGGTAACCTGTCAAAGAAGATTACCGTAGAGGCAAAAGGGGAGATTCAGGAGTTAAAAAATACCATAAATATCATGGTGGATCAGTTAAACGCCTTTGCGTCTGAAGTTACCCGTGTAGCAAAGGAAGTAGGCACAGAAGGTAAATTGGGAGGTCAGGCAGAAGTCAAAGGTGTATCCGGTGTGTGGAAAGGCCTGACCGACAACGTGAATCTTATGGCCGCAAACCTTACTGCTCAGGTGCGAAACATAGCCCAGGTGACCACAGCAGTGGCAAATGGAGACCTTTCTCAGAAGATCACAGCAGAAGCAAAGGGTGAAATCTTACAGTTAAAAGACACCATGAATAAGATGGTGGATCAATTAAACGCCTTTGCCTCAGAAGTCACCCGTGTGGCAAGGGAAGTGGGTACAGAAGGAAAACTCGGTGGTCAGGCAGATGTCAAGGGTGTATCAGGTACGTGGAAAGACCTTACCGATAATGTAAACAGGATGGCCGCCAACCTGACCGATCAGGTGAGAAATATTGCGGAAGTAACCACTGCAGTAGCGCAGGGTGACCTCTCGAAGAAGATTACCGTTGAGGCAAAAGGTGAAATATTGAAGCTGAAAAGTACAGCTAACACCATGGTGGACCAGTTGAGCGCCTTCGCTTCAGAAGTCACCCGCGTGGCGAGGGAGGTAGGTACGGAAGGAAAACTGGGGGGCCAAGCTGAAGTCAAAGGGGTTTCCGGTACGTGGAAAGACCTTACCGAAAACGTAAACAGGATGGCCGCCAATCTGACTGGACAGGTGAGAAATATTGCTCTGGTGACCACCGCAGTCGCAGGAGGCGATCTGTCAAAGAAGATTACGGTTGAGGCAAAAGGAGAGATTCAGGAATTAAAGAATACCATCAATACTATGGTGGATCAGCTCAACAGCTTTGCGGCAGAAGTTACACGTGTGGCAAAGGAAGTCGGTACCGAAGGGAAACTGGGAGGTCAGGCGGTGGTTCCGGGAGTTGCTGGCACGTGGAAGAATCTAACCGATAATGTTAATGCGATGGCTGGCAGTCTAACCTCACAGGTACGAAATATAGCTGAGGTTACTACCGCCGTGGCTGAGGGAAACCTGTCTAAAAAGATTACCGTAGAGGCGAAAGGAGAAATTCAGGAATTAAAGAGCACCATCAATATCATGGTGGATCAGCTCAATGCCTTTGCGGCAGAAGTTACCCGTGTGGCAAGGGAAGTAGGTACGGACGGGAAACTTGGAGGACAGGCAATGGTCAAAGGGGTTGCGGGGGTCTGGAAGGACCTGACGGACAACGTGAATTTGATGGCTTCAAATCTGACCGGACAGGTAAGGGATATAGCCCAGGTGGCCACTGCGGTAGCCGAGGGTAACCTGTCAAAGAAGATTATTGTTGAGGCAAAAGGAGAGATTCTGGAGTTAAAGAATACCATCAACGTTATGGTGGATCAGCTCAATGCCTTTGCGGCAGAAGTTACCCGTGTAGCAAGGGAAGTAGGTACGGACGGGAAACTTGGAGGACAGGCAATGGTCAAAGGGGTTGCGGGGGTCTGGAAGGACCTGACGGATAATGTAAACTTTATGACTTCAAACCTGACCTATCAGGTGCGAAACATTGCCCTGGTAGCTACAGCAGTGGCAAACGGTGATCTTTCACAAAAGATTACTGTCGAGGCGAAGGGCGAAATCCTCCAGTTGAAAGATACCATAAATAAGATGGTGGATCAGCTCAATGCCTTTGCATCAGAAGTTACCCGTGTAGCACGGGAAGTGGGTACGGACGGAAAACTCGGAGGCCAGGCCGAAGTTAAAGGGGTATCCGGTACATGGAAAGACCTTACGGATAACGTAAACAGGATGGCCGCTAATTTAACTTTCCAGGTGAGAAATATAGCGTTGGTGACCACGGCAGTGGCAAATGGCGATCTTTCACAAAAGATTACTGTTGAAGCAAAAGGCGAGATCCTCCAGTTGAAAGATACGATGAATAAGATGGTGGATCAGTTAAACGCCTTTGCGTCAGAAGTCACCCGTGTGGCGAAAGAGGTAGGAACCGAAGGCAAACTTGGGGGTCAGGCGGAGGTTCCCGGAGTTGCCGGCACATGGAAAAATCTGACTGATAATGTCAACGCCATGGCTAGCGGTCTTACCTCACAGGTAAGAAATATTGCCGAAGTCACGACGGCGGTGGCAGAAGGTATTCTGTCCAAGAAAATTACCGTTGAGGCCAGAGGAGAAATTCTCCAGTTGAAAGACACGATAAACAAGATGGTGGATCAGCTCAACGCCTTTGCGGCAGAAGTTACCCGTGTGGCGAGGGAAGTAGGTACGGAAGGAAAGCTCGGAGGACAGGCAGAGGTAAAGGACGTAGCAGGTGTATGGAAAGACCTGACGGACAACGTGAATTTGATGGCTTCAAATCTGACCGGACAGGTAAGGGATATAGCCCAGGTGGCCACTGCAGTAGCCGATGGCAACTTGTCTAAGAAGATTACCGTTGAGGCAAAAGGTGAGATTCAGGAGTTAAAGAATACTATTAACGTCATGGTGGATCAGCTCAATGCTTTTGCGGCAGAAGTTACCCGTGTGGCAAGGGAAGTTGGCACAGACGGGAAGCTGGGAGGACAGGCAATAGTCAAGGGTGTTTCTGGCACATGGAAAGATTTAACGGACAATGTAAATTTTATGACTTCAAACTTGACCTATCAGGTGCGAAATATTGCCCTGGTAGCTACAGCAGTTGCAAATGGTGACCTTTCCCAAAAAATTACGGTTGAGGCAAAGGGTGAAATCCTCCAGTTGAAGGATACTATAAACAAAATGGTGGATCAACTTAACGCCTTTGCGGCTGAGGTCACTCGTGTGGCAAGGGAAGTGGGTCTGGAAGGGAAGCTCGGAGGCCAGGCAGTAGTCAAGGGAGTTGCGGGTGTTTGGAAGGATTTGACGGATAACGTCAATGCCATGGCTGTCAGTCTTACTTCACAGGTAAGAGATATTGCTATGGTGGCCAGTGCATTAGCAAACGGCGATCTTTCACAGAAAATTACTGTAGAAGCAAAGGGTGAAATACAGGAACTGAAGAGCACTATTAATGGGATGGTAGATAAACTGGGTACAATTATTGGAGAAGTTAATGATGTTATGTCCCTGGTTGGCGAAGGAACGCTGACAAGATTGATTGAAGTCGCAGCGGCTGGAGAATTCAACTCCATGGTTGACGGCATCAATGGCACAATAGAGAGTTTGCGGGGGATTGTTACAGAACTGAGGGACGCAGGCATCAACATTGGTTCAGTCTCACAGAACATGCTGAGTGCCGGTGAAGAGATGAACCAGATGGTAGCGCAGCTATCAAGCTCGGTGGAACAAATCGCCGAAGGCGCAAAGACCCAGGCGCAGCAGATTGCGGGAGCATTGAGAGAAAGCGAAGGGGTAGGGAAGACCGCTTCGAACACTTTAAATCAGGCAGAAGGCATGAATCAGGCCTCCGAAATAGCCAACAAGGCTGCGGGTGAAGGCGGCAAGGCCATGGAGAGCACCATTCAGAACACAGACCTTATGCTTGAAGGGTCAAGAGAATCAGTGAACAGGATCGAGGCGCTCAGTAAGAGCAGTGAGCAGATTCAGGAAATCGTGGATGTCATTCGTGATATCGCCACGCAAACAAATATTCTGGCTATTAACGCCGCAATTGAGGCTGTTCGCGCAGGCAAGCAGGGTAAGGGATTTGCCGTTGTAGCTGAAGAGGTAAAGACGCTCTCCGCCGACAGCAAGTCTCAGGCAAAGAAGATTTCTACCCTGGTACAGGCAGTTATGAAAGAGACGGAAGAAACGGTAACTACAATTAAAACTATGGCGCAGAACGTAGAAACTGGCAGACGTTCAATTGAGCAAACATCAAAAGCATTTGCGGATATTAATCGTTCCATTGAGACGACCTCAAAAACTGCGAAGGAGATTTCGGTGGCAGCCTCCGACCAGAAAAAGAGTATTGATGCAATCTCGGATAGCCTGGATAAGGTTAGCGGCATTGCGGCTGATACATCATCCAGCTCTACTCAATCTGCCAATGGCAGCAAACAACTCCTCTCGAAGACGCAGGAACTTAGGTCCACGGCAACAAGGCTTGCATCCATGTCTGAGAAGCTCCAGCAAACAGTGGGAAGATTCAACGTTGAAGAAGTTGCAACCTCAAAAAGGACTATGGGTGCAGAACCGAGGAGGATAACTGTTGAGGAACCGGCCAAGCCGAAGGGTAAAGCGGTGAAAGTTTCCGCAGCTTCGAAAACAACCAAACGTTAAACGGTTCAAACAGCTTAAACGGTTTAAACGGTTTAAACCGTTTATTAAGGAGAACTATTCATGGTAAACGAAATTACCGTTACAAAAGAAGACATGGAGACTGAAGAAATAGAAAAAGACCAATACCTTGTTTTTACCAGCAAATCTCAGGAATTTGGCATCCGGGCTATGCGCGTTCATGAAATCTCAGCGCCACTGGGCATTACGAAGATTCCCAATACGCCGCCGTACATTGAAGGTATCGTAAACCTTCGCGGTCGGTTAGTATCGGTGCTCAATTTTCGCAAGAGGTTCAGATTTGAGCAAAAAGAGCATGACGAAGATACCCGTGTCGTTATTGTGGAATGTGGCGGGTATCCTACGGGAATCATCGTTGATAGCGTAGAGGAAGTTATCAGAATCCCGGACGAAAAGGTACAAAAACTGCCGGAAGGGGTTGCCACCACGGTGTCTCAGGAGTATATAACAGGCGTGGGAATGCTTGACAACAGGCTGATTGTTTTGCTGGATGTGGATAAGGTACTGACAAAAGAAGAACTGTCTGAACTGGAGGCGGCGCGGCAGGTAACAGAGAACGTCCAGCTTGCAAAAAAAACCGAAACCGGAAGGGATGAAGGATGAACCAGGGCAACGTAAGGAAGCGGGGAAATAGTTGATAACATGATGTGCAGGAATTTGAATATCGTAGGGCAACCCTTTAGGGTTGCACGTGGCAAGGCTAAAGCCTCGCCCTACGTGTGATTGAGAAAAAGTAGCAGAATGCCTAATTAAATGTGTAGGAATTTCAATATTTTTGGTAGGAGCCAACTCCCGTTGGCGACCGGAGTTTGCTCGCCGGTGGGCATGTCCATCGCCGTCAGGAGACGGCTCCTGCCAGTTGCCAAGGCGCCACGGCGGGAAACTGAACCTATGATTTGGATTTGTCCCTGATGTGGGATAATTTCTGAGAATTATTGTTATGCGAAATATTTGGGTTTCAGGTTATAAACTTGAACCCGCATGGTTTGTAGAGCGAAGAGGCTCTTCGCCCTACATTTAAAGAAATATCGTTGTGGATAGTTTTCAGATGAATTTAATATTATATAAAGAGAGAAAATATGGCAAAGATTTTAATTGTAGATGATGCATCTTTCATGAGGGGTTCATTAAAATTCATTGTAGGAATCGGAGGCCACGAGGTTGTGGGTATGGCGAAGGATGGCAAAGAAGCGATTGAACTGTACAAAAAGCTAAAACCTGATCTGATAACACTCGACATCCTCATGAAGGAAATGGATGGAATCACGGCGTTAAAGGATATTAAGAAAATGAATCCGGTCGCAAAGGTGATCATGGTGACGGCACTCGGTCATCCGGAAAAACAGAAAGAAGCCCAGAACAATGGCGCATCCGGCTTTATAAAAAAGCCCTTTAAACAGGATGAAATTCTGAGGGAAATTGAGAGAGTGATGAAACAGGAAAAGGGATAAAGGATAAGGGATGAGGGATGAACGGCAGGGTTTAAAAGAACGTACCAGGTGTTTCGCACTGCGGATCATCAAAATGTATTGTTCATTACCAAAAACGACCGAAGCACAAGTTCTGGGTAAGCAAGCATTACGTTCAGGAACGTCAGTTGGAGCACACTACCGTGAAGCAACACGTGCAAGATCCAACGCAGAATTTATCAGCAAGATTGAGGGTGCGCTTCAAGAACTTGAAGAAACAGGATATTGGCTTGAATTGCTTGTCGAATCTGATATTGTTTCTAAAAAGAGGCTATCTGAACTCATATCTGAGACAGAAGAACTACTGGCGATTTTAACGACGTGTTCGAAAAATGTAAAAAAAAGGATGAGGGCGAAAGGATGAAGAATAAAACCAGAGGGGTGAAGGATGAAGGATGAAGTTGTGATAATGAATTCTGATTCATCCTTCAACCCTCATCCTTCATCCTTTATCCGTGTGCTTGTCGTCGATGATTCCAGTTTTATGCGAAAATCCCTTACGTATATCCTTAAATCGGATACTGCGATAAAAGTGGTGGGCGACGCCGGGGATGGGATAGAAGCTATTGTAAAGGTAAGAGAATTCCGTCCCGACGTTGTGCTTCTTGATATTGAGATGCCGCGGATGGACGGGCTTACGGCATTAATGCACATTATGAATGAATGCCCGACGCCGGTACTGGTGCTCAGCGGTCTCGATAAAAAAGACCCGACAATCACTATTAAAGCCCTTGAATACGGCGCTATAGACTTTATTGCAAAACCATCAGGTGTCATTTCGTACGATATTGATAAAATAGGTAGCGAGATCATTGCCAAAGTAAAGATTGCAGCTGGCGTTAACGTACAGAAACTGAAACTTAGCCAACCAGTAACATCGTATCAAAAACAGGAGGCTCAGCGTACTCGAAAAGGGATAGTTGTGATAGGGGCATCAACCGGTGGTCCCAGAGCCATAGTTACGGTATTATCCAGTCTGCAGCGCTACATTCCGGCAGCCATACTTGTCGTTCAGCATATAGTTCCCGAATTTGTGCCTTCACTTGTGGACAGGCTGCGGTGGAGCTGTTCTATGGAAGTTGCAATTGCACAGGAAGGAGAGGTCTTGTATCCAAACCGTGTGCTGGTTGCGTCAGGATATCCCACATCGGTTGTAAAGGAGGAAGATCAAAAAAAAGTAAACCTTACCAGGTCGGCTTCATTTGATTTTAATTCCTACGCAATCAACTATGCAATGCAGTCCGTGGCAGAGGCGTATGGCAACAGTGCGCTTGGGGTGCTCCTTACGGGAATGGGCAGTGATGGGGCAATGGGCATGAAGGCGATTAAGGACGCAGGCGGAAGCACGATTGCCGAAGACCAGTCCACCTGCATTGTGTTCGGCATGCCCAGGGCGGCGATTGATATGGGATGTGTAGACAAGGTCGTACCGTTGCCAGAAATAGCGCAGGCGATTATGGAAATGATATGATTTTATGGGTAGGAGCCGACTCCTGTCGGCGATAGGCAGTGCACAACGGTGAGTGCACGTGCCTATTACTGCAACATATTAATTACGAAACATAACAACTTTCTATTTACATTGTGTAACCAAATACATAGTAATACAATGTTTCGCTTAATATGTGTCAATATACTAGCCCAACAGGAATGCCGGGGTCGCCAACGGGAGTTGGCTCCTACCGGGGATTGTGCCGTTGCCCAAAATAGGAGGTGACAAACATTCACAAATGGGTACATTTAAAAATAAATTCGTGATGTGATATATGGACGAAAAACCTCATCAATCCTCCTTGAGAAAAGGGAGGGTGAGTATTCCGGAACGATGTTATTCTGTAACCACCTGTATCGAGGGTAAAAGGCCGTTGTTGGTGCCGGATTCATTGCGTCCATTAGCGGATGTTCGGACTGCCCAAGTAATAGAAAATTGTATCCGTTGGCTCCATGAGCAAAAACGATGGAATTGCAGGGGGTATGTAGTAATGCCGGATCATGTTCATGTAATATTTCTCCTGGGAGAGAGTCAGATACTAAGCGGCGTTGTTTCTTCTTTTGGGAAGTATACGGCAAAAAAGCTGAATGAATTATCGGGGCAAAAAGGACGGGTATGGCAGCATGGATTTTATGACCATTGTTTAAGAGATGAGAAGTCTTACATGCGGCATTTGCGTTATATTTATGAAAATCCCGTGAGGAAGGGACTTGTTCAATACCCTGAAGAATGGCCATTTTCAGCAATTAACCCCAATTGGTAATGGGAAACATTTACACTCGTATGGGTAGGAGCCGACTCCTGTCGGCGACGGACAATGCACAACGGTGAATGCATGTGCCTGTCCCAACAGGAATGCCCGGTCGCCAACGTGAGTTGGCTCCTACCGGTTTATTTTAAATTTTTGAGTATAAAATAACGTTATCATGTCAGAAAAAGACAAAATTGATTTTTCGGGATTTCAGGGAGACTATCTGAACGACGCCCGGGAGGGTTTCCAGATAGCCAACCGTTTTGGTCGGAGTGATACTTATGAATAAAATGCGTGTCCAAATGATTCTGAATCATTTATTTGACGGAATAATTGTCTTTAATGAATATGGCACGATAGAATATTTTAATCCTGTATCCGAGCATATATTTGGTTATATGGCCAATGAGGTTATTGGTCAGAAAATTGACATGTTATTACCTCAACCTTTCTTTTTAGAGGATGATGAATACGTCTGCAAATGTCTAGCGTCAGGCAATGTTAAAATGATAGATTATGGGTATGAGATTGCGGGACGAAAAAAAGACGGCACGGTATTTCCTTTACAAATTATAGTGAGTGAAATGTGGGAGGAAACATGGCGGGAAAATTTACAGCCGCACCTCATTACATTCCATGAAATATTGGAGACTGAGAGTACATTCATTTGTGCTATTCATGATATTTCCGAGCGCAAACAGGCGGAAGAAACGATCCGAAACCTTTCTCTGACTGACGAACTTACAGGCATTTACAATCGGCGAGGATTCCGTACCTTTACCGAACAAATATTGAAGATAGCCGTCAGAATTAAAAATGCAGTAGTGCTGTTTTTCGCCGATGTTGACAGATTGAAATGGATTAACGACAACCTTGGTCATAAATATGGTGATATGGCGATCCTCGACGTGGCAGATATCTTGAAAAATACCTTCAGGGAATCTGACGTCATCGCACGCGTGGGGGGCGATGAATTTGCTGTCCTGACAATGGTGGACTCTTTGTTTAAATACGAAACTCTTATGACCCGCCTGCTGAAAAATATAGAGGTTTACAATAAAAAAAGGCCGTACTGCCTGTCTGTGAGTGTTGGAATGGTGCGGCATGATTTTTCTCAGCCGAAGACCATTGACGATTTACTCTCTGAGGCGGATAAACTCATGTATGAAGAGAAACAGAAGAAAAAGGAGCAGATAGTAGCGAGTGATGAGTGCCGGGTGACAGGTGACAGCGGAAGTCAGAATAAATCGTAAATTGTAATTCTCAAATCCGATTTCAATAATTTTAACAAAGAGCAACCATGTCAGAAAAAGACAAAATTGATTTTTTACGGTTTCTGGGTGATTACCTGGCCGACGCCAGGGAAGGCTTCCAGTCGGTAAACACCGCTCTCCTTGCACTGGAAAAGGACTTTAGCAGGACAGAACTGCTTGACGAGATATTCAGGGTCTTTCACACCATGAAAAGCTCGTCAATTATGCTGGAGTTTGCTGATATTGCCGACCTTGCCCATCTTACAGAAGACCTCCTTGACCTCATGCGTAAAAATACGATACAGGTCAGTCAAAAGAGCATTGACATCATCTTCGAACTTGCAGACACACTTGAATTAATGGTTAAAGAACGGGCTGAGAAGAAAGGAGCTTCCGGCGCTGACTGGGGCGCAAAGGTTTCGGAGTTCCGCGTTAAGATCGAAGAATTAAAAAGCAAAATCCTGACAGAAGCAGCTCGAATGAGCAAAAAAACGGTTGAAGGCCGTAACAAAGGAGACGACTGGAAAGCCAGCATCCCCGTGATTGAAAAGACACAGACCGTAAGGGTGCATATAGACCTGCTGGATTCACTTTTTAACACCGTTGGGGAAATTATCATCCTGAGAAACCGTATGGAAACTATCGTTTCTGATATCCAGAGTAAGGAATTAAAATCAACGCTGGCCGAGATGAGCCGTCTGGTGAGCCAGTTGCAGGATGACGTGTCTGTCGCCAGGATGGTACCGGTTGCCGAAGTCTTCGAAAAGTTTCCCCGGATGGTGCGTGACCTGGCAAAAGAACGCCGTAAGGAAATTGATTTCATCCTGGAAGGCAGTGAAATAGAACTGGACAAGACCATCCTCGACGCTATGGGCGAACCAGTGTTACATCTGCTCAGAAACGCTATTGATCACGGTATAGAATCTCCGGAGGAAAGACAAAAACAAAACAAGGGCATTCGGGGCAAGATCAGGCTTGCCGCGAAAAGAACCGAGAATCATATCCTGGTTGAAGTGGAAGACGACGGACGTGGTATTGATACTTCTCATATCAAGCGGGTTGCAGTCAGGAAAGGTTTTATAAAACAGGAAGAGGCTGATTCTTTGCAGGATAAAACGATCATGAACCTGCTTTTCCACCCTTCATTCAGCACCGCCGAGGAAGTGACGGGCATTTCAGGAAGGGGTGTGGGATTGTATGTGGTCAGGACGTCTGCAAAGGAATTAGGAGGAATGGTTGAAATGACAACGCAGGTTAGCAAAGGAACATGCTTTACCCTGAGGCTTCCGCTTTCAACGGCAATTATGCAGATGCTCATGGTGGGCGTGGGCGAGCACATCTTTGGCGTCCCTTCGGACATTGTCATCGAAACCATGGATGTAAAACCTGAAGATATCAAGCAGATTCACGATAGTAAAGCGCTGGTCTTGCGGAATGAAGTTATTGCTTTTGCTCTTTTGCACGAAGCGTTGAATGTTCCCTATCGCCGGGAACCGGAAAATTGCATTGCGGTGATAATCAGCAGGGGAAATAAAATTATGGCAATCGGCGTTGATACCGTGCTGGATCAGATGGAAAATATCGTAAAACCATTTGACCCTATTGCTCAGCAATTTAAGGGTTTTTCGGGAGGAATGGTATTGGGGGACGGGAGGGTGGCGCTCCTGCTGGATATCCCGGCGTTATTTAATTTTGAAACCTTGAAAGAGGAGAAATATTTTGCATGAAGGACAAAGAATTGTTGACAGAGGAACAAATGGATTACATCCGTGAGATGATAAACATCGGGACGGGAAACGCAGCCGTTGCATTTTCACAGATGCTCCAGCGCTCTGTAGACATAAAAATTCCTGAAATATACTTTTTCCAGGCCTCACAAATACCGCCATTCCTGAAAGACCCTGCCCAACCCTTTGCGGGCGTATCCATGCAAATGGTTGGCGACATAAGAGGGCGTCTTTTTTTTCTGGTACCTGAAGAACAGAAAAACATACTCACAGAATTCATAGAAAAAGCAACGCCGGGATACGAAAACAAAGGTGGCGTTGACATAGACCTCTCGGTGTTGGAAGAACTTGGAAATATCCTGGCAGGTGTTTTTTTGGTGTCGATTCACGACTTCTGCAAATTGAATATCTACCATTCTGTTCCTGAACTGAGAACGGATATGATACAGTCCCTCCTCGACGAATCAATTGCAGACACGGCCGATGGATTTTCCCGGATTATCCTGATAGAAAGCGAATTTGCCGTCGTTAGAGAAAATATCAGAACGTTTTTTCTGATAATTCCCACGATGGAATCTGCAAAGAAACTCGTTAATTCAATCAATGATGCAAGAAAACAAATGTATGGGAACTAAGAAAATCAGGGTCGGGATTGGAGAGGGGGCAGTGGCGAAATCGCCAGGTATTATAGTTGCAGAGGGCCTTGGCTCGTGCATATCATTAGTTCTTTATGATGTAAGTTGCGGGCTCGGCGGCATGGCACATATCTTACTCCCGTGTTCTTCGGAATGTAAAAAAACAAAAAACGGAGTGTTTCCTCCCTATTGGTATGCAGACTCCGCAATTGACGCTTTACTGAAAGAATTGCAGGGCATGGGGGCGCTCACGCATAATATTATCGCAAAGATGGTTGGTGGCGCTCGCATGTTTCCCGTTTATAATGGCACAGGAATAAGTATCGGTGAACAAAATGTCGCGCATATAAGACATCTATTGAAAAAAAGGCTTATACCCCTGGTAAGCGAGGATGTTGGCGGCAGTCATGGCCGTAGCGTCGAATTTCATGTACATTCCGGGAAATTGGTTGTAATGGCGATCGGGAAGGAATCTCTGGAGATATAATAACATGGTAAATATGAAAAAAGCAGATATGGCAAAGAACAACGACAAGATTCCCGCATATCATTCTCCCATGAGGTTTTTTATTATAATAGCTGTCTCGATAATCTTTGCCGAAGCCTTGATAACGTTCGGTTTTCGGTTTTTTCCAACGGTATCTGAAAATACTAAGGTTATTTTAGATACATTTCTGTTGTTTGTAATTCTTTTCCCAATTATTTACCTATTTGTCCATCGTCCTTTAATATTACTTATTACCAATCGCAAACAGGACAATGAAAAAATCAGAATGTATTTTGCAGTTCTCGAGCATAGCATTAATACCGTTTTTATTACGGACACTAATGGGAACATTGAATATGTGAATCCTATGTTTGAAAAGGTTACAGGGTATTCCAGAGAAGAAGCAGTCGGACAGTCTCCGGCAATGCTTGACTCCGGAGAGACGGCGGAAGTCGTATTCGAAGAGTTATTGAAAACTGTTAAGACGGGAAAGACATGGAAAGGGACATTCAAAAATAAGAAAAAGGACGGGAAGTATTACTGGTGCAATACTTTCATTTCTCCCATTCGTAACGAGGAGGGGGTGATTACCCATTTTCTCTCCGTGCAGGAGGACATCACGGAAAAAATGGATTTGAAGGAGAGTGTTGCTCGCTATGCCTCCTATGCCTCTTTTGACGGCCTGACGGGGCTTTATAACCGAACACGCTTTATGGAACTACTGGAAGACTGGATGATGCAGGCAAGGACGCATAACTATTTTGGCGCACTTCTGATGATTGACATAGACAAGTTCCGGTTAATCAACGATACCTCTGGTAGCAAGGTGGGTGATGATTTATTGCAACGCATGGCCGGGTTACTGCAAGAAGTTGTTGCTGAGATTGACGTGCAATATTTCAGTAACGGAAACAAAGAAATCATGGAAAGCCTGCTGTGCCGTATGGGCGGGGATGAGTTTGCCATCTTCCTTTCGTCAAGAAACGAAAAGGAAGCGATGGAGACTGCCGAAAAAATCCGCAGGAGGTTGGAATCGTTTCAATTTGGGGAGTGGACAGGGCATATCACGATAAGCATAGGCGTTGTTTTGTATCCAATACATGGGGTAACGATATACGATCTGTTTAAAAAGGCAGATGCATCCGTCTTCTACGCGAAGGAACTTGGGCGAAACAGGTCGCGTGTATACCAGCCGGAAGACCTTGTTTTGGAGAAGATGCATACGCGGGTTGAATGGAAGGGACATATCCAGAAGGCGCTCAGGGATGATCGCTTTGAGATATGGTTTCAACCTTTACTTGATCTGAAAAACGATACGATATACCATTATGAATCTCTGGTGAGGATGCGGAATGATGCCGGGGAAATTGTGCCTCCGGCCGCATTTATTGACACGGCAGAGGCACTTGGACAGATCAGGGATATAGACCGTGTCGTCATAAAAAAAACCATGAGGTTTCAAGCTATGCTAAAAAAGCAGGGGAGGTGTGTCTGCTTTAGCATGAATCTTTCGGGAAAGGAGTTGGGAGAAAGGGAATTGCTGGATTTTTTGAAAGATAGCATGTCTGAGATATCGTCAGACCCGGCATGCCTGAACTTCGAAATAACGGAAACGGCCGCCGTTCATGATTTAAATCGTGCGGTCGGATTCATCAGGGACTTGCGGTCGTTGGGGTGCAAGTTTTCGCTGGATGATTTTGGGGTAGGTTTTACCTCGTTCAAATACCTGAAAGAGATGGCGGTGGATTATATCAAGATAGATGGTTCGTTTATCAAAATACTACCGGAAAGCAAGAGCGATCGTTTGTTTGTCAAGGCAATGGTGGACGTAGCACATGGGCTTGGGATAAAAACGGTGGCGGAGTTTGTGGAGAATAAGGAAACGGTGGGCATTCTCAAGGAATATGGAGTGGACTATGCCCAAGGTTACTTTATCGGCAAACCCTCCCCGGAGGTGTTAAATGAATGATAATAGTTTACCGCAGAGACGCAAAGCCTGCAAAGAAGTTGAGTAGCCTCTGCACGGAGTATGCAGGCTACTTAAATGTATAGGAATTTCAAAGTTTTTGGTAGGAGCCAACTCCTGTTGGCGACTCGCCGGTAGGTCATGGCCATTGCTGTCGGGAGACGGCTCCGGTCAGTCGCCGTAAGGCGTACCCTGCTGAGAAATATTTTTGAAGATATGTTTTTAAAGCGCCCCCAGCAGGATTCAAACCTGCAACCTTTGGCTCCGGAGGCCAACGCTCTATTCAGTTGAGCTATAG
>JAHFOW010000181.1 GCA_023261465.1 Planctomycetota bacterium | reverse complement strand
GACGTGGCTAACGCCATTCTGGATGGCAGTGATGCAGTCATGCTCTCAGAGGAAACAGCGAAAGGCCGCTATCCTGTTGAGTCTGTACGCATGCTATCCAAAATCGCCAGAGAAACAGAACCCGGTTTCGTAAGAAAAGATACTTTTGAAACATTGCACGATCAGGTTGGCGCCATTACCATTCCCGATGCTATAAGCATGGCGACCTGCCAGGTTGCTCATGACCTTAATACGAAAGCCATTATTACCTGTACTCAAACGGGAAGCACCGCGCGTTTTATTTCTAAATACCGTCCCAAACAATTTATCCTTGCGGTTACCACGTCATTCAATACGTATAGAAGACTTGCCCTGGTATGGGGAGTTACCCCTATGCTTACAGAGCCCATTCAGGATACCGACGACATGATGAAAAAAAGCATCGAAGCTGCCAAGCAGGCCGGCTATATCACGGAAGGGGAAACAATAGTCATCACCGGCGGCGTACCTGTCTGGAAACCTGGTTCCACGAATCTCCTGAGAGTTTATTAAAACAGGCATAATAATTTTATTAACATTTATTAAAAACGGAGGAAATGAAATGAGGTCTTTTGTTAAGGTCTTTGTGCCACTGGTCGCCGTTCTATTGATCAGTGCAAGCGCTTATCCCCAGGAATCCTCCTGGAAGGCGCTCAGTTCGAAGGTGGTAACCCTTTATCAACAGGGAAAATTTACCGATGCAATTAATATTGCAAAAGAGGCGTTATCGATTGCAAAAAGTACCTTTGGAATAGATAGCCCAAATACGGCAACGTCCATGAGTAACCTTGCAGAACTTTACAAATCTGTAGGCAAATATGCCGACTCGGAATCCCTCTACAAGCAGGCAATGCCAATCATGGAAAAGACGTATGGAAAAGATTCTCCCACTATTGTCTCATCTCTCAATAACATGGCAGATCTTTATACAGGTATGGAAAAATACACCGACGCAGAGAATCTTTACAAACGTGCTTTGTCAATAAAAGAGAAGGCCCACGGTAAGGATAGCCCTGATACAATAACAGCCATCAGTAATCTTGCTGGTCTTTATAAGGCCCAGGATAAATATCAGGAAGCAGAGCCTCTTTACAAACAGGCGCTTTCCATAGGGGAGAAGAAACTCGGCAAAGACCATCCAACGGTTGCAAAGACTTTAAGCAGCCTCGGAGACCTTTACAAGGATCAGGGCAAGGCCTCTGAAGCAAATTCATTTTACCAACAGTCAATGGCAATTAAAGAAAAGTCCTTGGACAAAGACCGCTCAAATGTTGCCACAATTATCAGCAGCCTGTCAGGGCTTTATGGCGCACAAGGTACAAGCAAACCATCGGCAGCGGAACCTGTTCAAAGTCAGGCGGTGTCAATAGCTGACAAAATGCTGGATACAAAAAGTCAGGACACGGAGGATTCCCTTGACGATTTAGCGAAACTTTATATTGCCCGGGGAAAATACGCCGACGCGGAATCTCTTTACAAACAAGCGATCTCAGCAAAGGAGACATCTTTTGGCAAAGATAACCCCAATTTGATATCCAACCTTAACAATCTCGCAGAACTTTACTGCAATCAGCATAAGTATGCCGATGCAGAGCCTCTCTATAATCAGGCGCTGGGAATCAAGGAGAACGTGTTTGGTAAAGATCATCCTAAGGTAGTTTCATCATTAAACAATCTCGCAGAGGTTTACAGCAAACGGGAAAAATATGCCGGTGCAGAAGCTCTTTATAAGCGGGCCATTGGAATAAGAGAAAAGGCGCTCGGTAAAGAAAATCCAAAAGTTGCGATGTCTCTTAACAATTTAGCGTCTCTCTATACTAATATGGGCAGATACAAGGACGCAGAACCTTTGTATAAACAGGTATTGGCAATACGGGAAAAGGCCTTTGGTAAAAATCACCCGAAGGTGGCAAATGTCTTAGAGGATATGAGTGCGCTTTACAAAAAGATGGGAAAAGACGCTGATGCAAAGAAGCTGGATGCGCGGGTAAAAGAGATTCGTTAAACGATTGCTATAATGACTATTGTAAGAAAATCACGCTTCAGTGAGTTTTTGTTAACACATAATAACCTTGATAAGTATGGGTTCGAAGCATGGGTCTTCTATTCCGGTATGTTATTCAATGATTTATACAAATGGTGGGGAGATGGTGGAGTTCGCCAGAGACCTCATGAGGGTCTGGATATTTGTTTTTATCAGGACACAGCCGGAAATATTCACAGACTTAATGAAAAAATAAAGATTCCGGCGATATATGATGGAGAAATTGTCCGTATAGGTGATGATTTCCTGGGGAAATCTGTCTACGTAAGCCATAACATTTACAATGATGATGGAAATAAACTTCACACAATTTATGGCCATACAAATCCATATCCTGGCATAAATATGGGAAGAATATTGAATGAAGGTGATATTCTTGCTACCATTGCAGAAACGGATAAAAAAGAAACAACTATTTTCCCTCATGTACATATATCTGTGGTATGGTTGCCTGAATCTTTTCCCAAAGAACGACTGGATTGGGAAACGATCTGTACTTCGCAAGAGGTCGTCCTTTATAACCCTCTGGCATGTATGGACTGCAAATATAGGAACTTGCATTGTTAAGCTTTTCCGGCGTACTTCAACTATTTTTATAGAGTTCATTCATGAGAGGAAAATTACTACGGTGGGTAAAATTCTCATGTACTTTTTCTTTATCTTTTTATTGCTTATTATTCTGCCGGCAGTCAAGAAATCTGCGCATGCTGAAGAACATAGAGGTTCCTCATCGAAAAATATAGTTCAATTTCAAGATCGGAAAGGGATTAACATGCCTGATAAAATTATAAAAAGCGATGAAGAGTGGCAAAAGCTCCTAACGCCGGAACAATACCAGGTAACCCGTAAAAAAGGAACCGAGCCACCGTTTACGGGAAAATATTACCATAGTAAGGAAAATGGTGTATACCAATGTGTGTGCTGTGGCAATGATTTATTCCGGTCCGAAGCAAAGTTTGATTCGGGAACAGGCTGGCCAAGCTTCCGGGAGCCAATCTCAGAATACAACATCAGAGCAGAGGCTGATAGAAGCCATGGTATGATGAGGACGGAAGTTGTATGCAGCAGGTGTGGCGCACACCTCGGACATGTATTTAAAGACGGACCTCCGCCAACCGGGCTTCGTTATTGCATTAATTCTGCCGCTTTGCAATTTTTTAAGAGCGTAATATAGTAGTTGTGAATGCTTCAAAATCCATGATACAATATAAATTAATATTGTGTCTTTATGTTTTTCTGTAAATATCCGATTATAAATTGAAAGGAGCTAAACGTGGCCGGTAAACAGTGGAACAGTCCACCAGCAATGCAAATTGACCCTAAGAAAAAATATTGCGCAACCATTGAAACCAAGAGGGGGAATATTGTCATAGAGTTATATCCGCAACACGCGCCAAAAACGGTTAATAACTTTGTATTCCTTGTCAAAGAGGGTTTTTATGATGGCGTAACGTTTCACCGGGTAATTGAGAACTTTATGATCCAGGGCGGCGACCCTACAGGTACTGGCAGGGGTGGCCCTGGCTACCGGTTTGAAGACGAAGTCAAAGGTAATCCGCTCACCCACGATACGGGGGTGCTCTCGATGGCCAATGCCGGACCAGGTACAAACGGAAGCCAATTCTTCATTACCCATTCTCCACAGCCACACCTTAATGGCAAGCACACTGTGTTTGGCAAGGCAGTCAACAGTATGGACGTTGTCAATGCAATCCGGCAGGGCGATGTAATGGCGAAGGTAACGATTACCGAGAATTAACATTATTACACCACGTAGAGACGCCCCGGCGGGACGTCTCTACCGTTGACACAACACATTGATTCAAAACAGGGAGGGCAGTGTGAAAAGATCATTAGGCGCAAAAACCATCGTATATCCAACGCCAGTTCTTATTGTTGGGACGTATGATAAGGCAGGAAAACCAAATGCAATGAATGTTGCATGGGGAGGACTCTGTTGTTCCAATCCCCCCAGCGTTGCAATTTCGCTCAGGAAGGCAACCTATACATACGGAAATATTGTCGGGAGAAAAGCGTTTACGGTCAGTATACCCTCGGAGGCTTATATTAAGGAAGCCGATTATTTCGGGATTGTATCCGGCGGAAAGGAAGATAAGTTTGCTGCAACAAAACTTACCCCGGTGAAGAGTGATCTTGTGGATGCCCCCTACATTAATGAGTTTCCGCTTGTTTTAGAATGTAAACTCACGCATACGGTTGAAATAGGGTTGCATACCCAGTTTATTGGCCAGATTGTAGACGTCAAGGTTGAGGAATCTGTGCTGGGAGAAGGCGGCGCCATTGATATAGAAAAACTGCGCCCGTTCTTTTATGCCCCGGAGATACGCGCTTATTATGGAGTTGGTAAGTGTCTTGGCAAGGCATTTTCCGTAGGAAAGCAAATTTAATGTATAGGAATTTCAAAGTTTGTTGTAGGGCAACCCTTTAGGGTTGCACGTGGCAAGGCTAAAGCCTCGCCCTACGTTTGATTGCGAAAAAAGTAGCCGAAGGCCTAATTTTAAAATCGCATTGTTTCGTTTGGTTCGTTATAGAAGGAACATAATTTATGAATACAAGGCTGCCCTTTTACACCTTAAAAAAACTATTTTTTCCGGGATTGTTTTTTTCCATCGGTTTTTATTGTACAACATGCATAACAAACACCCTTGCAGATTCATGGTCACAACCAGTCCCTGTGGAATCTGATGTTGATGTTGTGGTGAACAAATCTACCTCCATAGCGGTAGATAAAAATGGTAAGCCTTATATTTGCTATAGCGACATCAGAAACCATCGTCTTACGTTTGCAATAGGGAACGTCTCTGGTACTAGTACTACGTGGACCCCAAAAACGATTCTTAACAACAGTAATACCGTTGGCGCCTCAATAGCGGTTGATTCAACGAAGAAGATACATATCTGCTATATAGATGACGATGATAACCTTTATTACACAACGAATGCTTACGACTATGGCGATTGGTTTACCGCTGCGTTAGATACGAGTGGTTTTCCTGGCGTAAATACCGACATGGCTGTTGATCCAAACGACAAGGTGCATATCTGCTATTATGATAATTTTAACAAGATACTTAAGTATGCCACGAATCTCTCAGACACGTGGGAAACAACTGACATAGAAACCCTTGACAGCCTGGTGGATGCTGCAGATTGTTCTATAGCAATAGGTACAGATACCTCAGTAGTGTCAGTAGGCACAGATACCGTTACTACCTCCTCTGCTTCCGTCCACATAAGCTATATAGGTTCTGTAGGTTTCGGCACAGGTACCGTTAGCGCCTATGCCGAAGATAACCCTCATACCGGAATAAGACTCAAACACGCCACCAATGCATCGGGCGCATGGACAACAACGGTGGTACATCCGAATGATGACGCACGTTACGGCGCTTCTATTGCCGTTGACAAAAATCGCGATCCACATATAAGCTATTCCACGGTTGATAAAATTATGTATGGTATTTATAAAGACGGCTTATGGTTTATAGAACCGGTGGTAGACAAGGGATCTTTTGACTGGAAAACTTCTCTCGGCATCGATGGTTGTGGCAATGCACATATCTGCTATTATGATAGCAAAAAAGCAGAACTCAGATATGCAACAAATGACTCCGGTACCGGTAAATGGAATAGTACTATGGTGGATAGTGTCGATGACGGCGGTAAATATAACTCCCTTGCAGTAGAGGCTGGAAAAGTCCATATAAGTTATTATAATGCCAGTCAAAAGGAGGTAAAATACGCCGCCAAAAAGATCATAGTAAATTTAACGGCATCGCCAACCGACCTGCAACTCAACCTCACGG
>JAHFOW010000180.1 GCA_023261465.1 Planctomycetota bacterium | reverse complement strand
TATAATTATATGCATGATGTTTATTGTATTTAAATTTTTTCATGGTAATAAAAATTACCTTTTGAGGAGGAAATGTTCAGTGAAGAAGTTTTTTACTTATTGCGCTATTCCCGTTGCAACGATATGTAGTCTCTATCTCGGTTTTTCCACGACTTCAGCCCATGCAGGAGATATAAAAAAGATTTATAAGGATACCTGTGAATTATGCCACGGGCCTGATGGAAAGGGCAGCGAGGCTGGGAAGCAATTCGGCGTACCGGATTTCACCAATGCGGATTATCAAAAGTCGAGGACTGATGCAGACATGAAGAAGTCAATGACTGAGGGCACCAAGAATCCAAATTATGTAAAACTTTCAGACCTCGGAGTTGACGCTGCTGACCTTGACCCGCTCATTAAAGTAGTGAGAGCCTTCGGCGGAAAATAGAATACTATAATCTGAAATAAGAGAGCATTAAACAAATCCCCCTGAATTCATCTCGAACAGAGCATGATGAGGGGGATTTTTTATGGCCTGTTTTTGTAATAGTTCACCGCAGAGGGCGCGGAGAAATAAAGAGAAAATTTTGCATAATTTTTCTGTTTATCTGCTATCATATCCGCTGCGGTCTCAGCGTTCTCTGCGATGGGCTGAACTGTTACGTTTTTTTACATCCCCATTGATTCCCCTTTTTAAGGGGGATTTGGTTGCGGTGTAGTCGCGCCTGGAATCTCCTGTAATCAAAAACTGAAGGTTATCCCCGGATGGGTGAAGATATTATAAAAATCAACGGTTCTCTTGGCGAAGGCGGCGGGCAAATCCTGCGCACTGCCCTTTCTTTATCGGCTATTACGAAAAGGCCGTTTGAGATATACAGCATCCGTGTAAAGAGAAAAGTGCCGGGACTCAGTTACCAGCATCTTCAGGCGGTAAATGCAACTGCGCAGATTTGTAATGCCGAAGTTGCGGGAAATCAACTCCGCTCGACCGACCTGATATTTTATCCCGGCCAGATACAGCCAGGTTCATATCATCTGAACATCGGAACCGCAGGTTCTGTGTCTCTCGTATTACAGACGGTCTTCTACCCGCTCAGTTTACAAAGCAAACCTTCATCAGTGATTATTACCGGCGGCACACATGTTAATCATAGTCCGTGTGTCGACTATCTAAAGCTCCAATGGTTATTTTATCTGAAACACATCGGTTTTCATGCAGAGATACAAACCGTCAGGGCTGGATTTTTTCCTCAGGGTGGCGGAGAGATTTTTGTCAAAATAGCGCCCGTCGGCCTGTTGCATCCCTTAAACATTGAAGACCGGGGAAGGCTTATTCATGTGAATGGAATATCTATGGCAAGCAATCTGGATATGTCAATTGCTCAGCGTCAGCAATCACAGGCAGCGAAAAGACTTTCAGAACATGGCATATATCATGAAATATCACTGGAGGATGCCCCTGCTTTTGGGAAGGGGACCATGCTCCTCCTGTTAGGAAAGTTTGAACACAGCCAGTGTTGTTATTTCAGTCTTGGCGGTATCGGTAAACGTGCTGAAACCGTAGCCGATGAGGCATGTAAAGAATTCCACTATTTTCTCAAAACAAAGGGCGTTGTTGATGAACACCTTGCCGACCAACTCATCATTCCCCTTGCCCTTGCCTGGGGTACATCATCTTTCGTTACGCCAAAAGTTACGCAACACCTGCTCACCAATATTGAAATTGTAAAGCTATTTCTTCCGGTAACTGTCGATGTTTCTGGAGTACCTGATGGAGAAGGAACTGTAACAATAAGCAGGAAGGCGTAAAGAAAAATCGCAAATCAGAAATCTGAAATTTTAATTTCCTGCTTGCCTGATTTGGATTTGTTCTGGTTCGGTTTGTTGTGCGTCCACGTTTCTTGAAAAGGTCTTTTGCGGGAACCTTTTCAAGATTATTCTGTGGCTTATGAAGTGTTAAAAACTACATGGTGTTGCTTTGCAGGGTACGCTGTGCCTTGAGAAGTTTTTGGGTCATCTGGATATATCGTTTTCCAGTCGCCGCAGCGCTATCATGCTCGATCCTTTGAAAGCAACACTTGCATTCAATGTAAGTGTCGTTTTGCCGCAAACTGGGCAGGCTATCGCTTTCTTCGATACGCTTGCCAAGCTCAGGCGACTGCCTGATAGCCTGGAAGCTGCTGGTAAAAACATTAAACTCTTTATCATTACCGCATTTGGGGCATATAAAAAATGCATTCATTCATAATCTCCTTTCTTTAGTAAAAAATGTAATATAAATTCACGATTATTCGTGGTTAATGAAATATTAAAAAAATAATCCAAAAACACCCGGTTGCTTTAGGACAATAAAAGTAGCCAAATGCTCAATTTAAGTTTCAGGAATTTTTTTGGTAGCTGCACCCTTTATGGGTGCATAATGAGAGCAGACAGAAGTCGTTGCCCCTCAAATGCTCAGCCGAAGGCTCGTTGATTTTGTAAAAACCCTACTGATGTGTTTGGATATGATATGTATCATGTATTATGGTTTCCTGTATCTCAGCTTATCAAAAAATATGACCATTGTTTAAAAGTAACACAATCCCCACAGGATTGCTAACGGCTCATTGGTTTTCTATCATTAAGAAATAAAAAAGGCTTATCTCAGGCATACTTAGGAAAGGTACACATGAGCGAAGCCTTTAAAAGTAACAACAAACCAAAATATACCACAGAAACAAAATAAATACAACAGAAAATAACAATATAATTAAAAACAATAGTTGACGTCAAACATACTTTGCTGACTTCTGAAAATAGAAAATCCCTCATAAATAACGGACATAAAAATTATAGAGGAAGAGATTGACAGCATCTTCAATGGTTATTAGTATAGTATATCAGACAAAAGTATACCGTACAAATGTCATTGCGAGGAACGGCGTGACGAATCAATCTCTTGTAGTGCAGAGGCTAAAATTGCTTCACTGTCGTTCGCAACGACAATAAACTGTAAATATTTTAATGAAACGATATATGAGTCAACAAATGAGGTTTAACCCCATACCCATTGAAAAATACCACTTTGCCAAAGGGGATAACCTGACATTTTTACCCGATTATAAAATAAGTTAAAATTTTCCTTGATTAAAGGCCGGGAGATTGTGATTAAGCCCAGATTGTTCGGTTCAATGTTGGTTATATATGCCTTGTGCAGTCTTTTTCTGGGGCAGAACTTTTTTTATTTATCTGCCTTATTCCTTGCAAAATCTCTCAGAATAGATTGGCAAACGACAACCTTTGTCGTAGTAATGATTCCCGTAGATATTTGTTATGCGATAGGTGGAATCGGTTTGGTTTTTTTAAAGCGGTGGGCACGATGGCTCATTTTGGTTTCCGTTGTGGTTCCTTTAATTTTTAATCTGTCTGATTTTATCCTGTCACGCTATATCTTCCCGGGCAAATTCAAAACAAGCGCTTCTGTAATCAGTTTTTTTACTACATTTTACCTGCCGGCTATTCCGCATTTTTTAATTTTATTTGCCGCTCTTGTTGTAAAGATTCCCAAAGTGCAAAGCGACCGGCTGGCCATCGTCAGACCCATAAGAGACATTCCCGTTATCGAGAGGTTTTTGGTAAGTTTTGCAACAAGACGGCAAATACGGCAGGTGCTCTTTGGTATCGTACTTGGCATTGCTATCGCTCTTTTGTTTAATTCGATGCTTCTTCTGTGGAAGGGAGGGTCTATAGTCTATTTTTTCACTTTCTGGTTTGTGGTTATATTTATTGTGCCTGTTTTTATAGTAACGAAAGTGGTTACCTTTGTGTCGCGGAAGGGCTGGTTGCCGAAAGCGCCCTGGGCAGTTATTGCATTTGTTGCTGTTGTCGGGTGGCCTTTCTGTGATTATGCGCCGGTTACCCTGCGTATTTTACATCTCCGGTCAATCGCTAACCAGGAAATTCCCCTGTACCCTGACGCGGTAAAGGAGAGGACGTTCGTGCAGCCAATTGCAAATGAAACCACAGGTTGTCAATATGTTACGCTCGTTCTCAAAACATCCGCAGGGCAAAAAGAAATTGTTCGATTTTATCAGGAAGAACTCAGCCGTCTCGGCTGGGATTTGAGTAATGAAACGGTGCCTTCTTCCGATAACACCCCATATTGGTTTGTAAAAAATGAGCGGCATATTTCAGTTAACGTCGCAGTGCCTCAGCAGATCAAGGTCACGTACTACATGAAATAAGGTAAAATAGTTCATCGCAAAGGGTGCGGAGAAAGCAGAGAAACCACAAAAAACTGCATAATTTTCCTGCCTGTCATCTAATAAACCTCTGCGATCTCAGCATTCTTCAGGATCAAATATTTTATTATACTTCGATATTCGATATTGGAATCCTTATAAAAATTTTCTCAGAATAGGGTTGATCTCCCCGATCATTTCATGAATATCTGTTGCAATAAGGGTTGTCAACGTTACGAACAGGTAAAGGGCGTTGAGATTGGCGTCCTTATTGGACGCATCCCGAAGGCGATTCATCAGGTGTATGTTAACCGTTTCCAACTGTTGATAAAGCTCTTCGACACCTTTCAAGTCCCAGTCAGGCGCAGTTTCACCTTCGCGGTAAATTAAATGCTGCTTGATAAGATAGATACCCACCAGGTGTTGGATGGTCTCTTCGATGGTGGCAAATGGCAGATGAAAGCAGGCTAATGGTTTTAACCGGGAAAGAACAGGGCAACTGCCGGAAGCCATGATAAGCCCAAAAAGGGACTTTAAGGCTTCCTGGACATCGCAATTTTTAAAAAACGACCGGTCTTTCGTACGTACCCACACATCAGCCCGTTCGATGGAAATGACGTCTTTAAATTTTCCTGCAATTTCTTCAATATCCAGTGCGACCGGGCAGTATTTCCGTTTCGTTGCCTGAAGTGGACAATTAGCGCACTGATTATAGTCTAATTTTGTCCAGAATGCGTGCGTTTCGCTATTTGACAATTCTATGTGGTTTGATCTATCAAGATCAACCTCGAGAGTATACTCTTTACCGCCTTTCAATTGTATGGTATAAGTAATTTTGTCCATGATTCCCTACCTTATCCCCATTTTCGTAACAGTTCGGCTGGTTGAAATGTATGCAAAAGACAATCCCCTTGTTCGGATTAACCCCGCTTTGTCCCCCGCTGGCGGGGGTTCGGGGGGTGGACAGAACTTCTCCAATTGTGTCTGCCATCCGTTTGGCTCGTTTATATGCTCTGCGTGGGAACCCGGATCTGGACGCTGAGCGTCCACCACTTGCATTTCAACGCAGGGCATTGGAACGAGAAGAACACTTCATCTTCTGGCTTGCGCCCGGAGAGTAATTGTTCGTCGTGTTGTTCTTCAATTTTCCACCCCCTGCCCCCGCCAGCGGGGGACACTCTGAAATCCCCCTTAGACTTCGTCGTGAGCGTTCAGTCGAACGAAAAGGGGGACTTAGGGGGTTGTTTTCCTTTTGATCAGGGGTTTTGGTTACGGCCATGCTGCGTTATGTAATTTCTCATTTCTTCTCCGCGCTCCCCGTACTCTCTGTGGCAGATGATTCTTTCTTTCCTTCCCAGAATTGCTTCTGTCTTACATATATATTTGCGTCTTTGTATTTACACGTCCTGAGGTGTTTTTCGGCAATAGAGCTATACCGCTTTTTGCGCCCCTGCCATTCTTCCTGATTCAACGCCATTACATTTCCCATATCGTCCATCTTTGTGCCGGTAACGACCTCTACCAACAAGGATAAATGGTCTTTCGGGAAATCGGCATCAACACGTATATCCCAGAGCCGTGCCGTTTTATCCCGACTCCAGGTGAGGATGAGGGAGTCGTACTTGCTGAACACCGCTCCGTTAACATCAGCATCGTGTTTCATGGGTTGTGCGGCTGGCGTCCCGTCCTTT
>JAHFOW010000179.1 GCA_023261465.1 Planctomycetota bacterium | reverse complement strand
ATTTTTATATGAGTAAAATATTCCGTACGATTACGTAAGCTTTAATCGCTGATTCATTCCCATGCACTGAACATCGGTCGCTTCTGTTCTTCCCACTGCTTCTTCTTTGATCTCCTCTTTATTTTTCGTTTCTTTTTATTCACCGTTTTGTTATATTTACCTCGTGCTGTTTTTCTCTTCTGAAATGCCCCTTTCTTTGGTTATTGTGATTTCTTACTGCTACCGTTTTAACCAATAGAATAGGGCATATCCAGCTATTTCACCCTTCTCGCTTAAAATATCACGCTTTTATTTAAGGGCTAGATTAAAGGACAGATTCACATGGAATGTACCGATGTAAAAAAGACTGGAAATGATTCGCCAGGAAAAACAGGCGATCCGTGCATTATGATTATCTTTGGCGCATCCGGCGACTTGGCCAAACGTAAACTCATCCCGGCGCTTTATAACCTGGCAAGGGAAAACCTGCTGGCAAAGGAATTTGCCGTCATTGGCATTGCCCGACGTGAAATGAGCCATGACGAGTTTCGAAACAAGATCAGCCAGGATATCAAAGAATACGCCACAAGTGACTTCGACTCTGACCTTTGGAATTGTTTTGTACAACGACTCTATTACCTGTCAGGCGATATTCAAAATCCAGGCACATACAAACAACTTCAGGTATTGCTGTCGGAGCTTGACACGAAACACGGCACGCAGGAAAACTACCTTTATTATCTCGCAACGGCGCCCGACCTTTTTGCCCATGTGATTCAACAGATTGGCGCTACCGGGCTTGCACAGGAAGAAAATGGCCACTGGCGCCGGGTGATTATTGAAAAACCTTTTGGACGCGACGTCGTGTCCGCCCGTTCTCTTAATAATGAAATCAGAAAAGTGCTCAACGAGAGTCAAATTTACCGTATAGACCACTACCTCGGCAAGGAGACGGTGCAAAATATCATGGTGTTCCGCTTTGCAAACGGTATCTTTGAGCCTATCTGGAATCATCGGTATATCGACCATGTGCAAATAACCGTTGCAGAGGACATTGGCGTGGGACAACGCGGCGGTTATTACGATCAGGCCGGGGCATTGCGGGATATGGTGCCGAATCACATGTTCCAATTGCTTACCCTCACAGCGATGGAACCGCCCATTTCTTTTGAAGCAGACGCAGTGCGGGATGAGCAGGTCAAGATTTTACGGGCTATTCAATCCCTGTCGCCGGAAGAAGTCCTCAGATTTACCGTAAGAGGACAATATGGAGACGGCGAAACCAAGGGCCAACGAGTACCTGCCTATCGTTTGGAGCCAAGCGTTCCACCCGATTCTCTTACCGAGACATTTGTGGCATTAAAGCTCTATATCGATAATTGGCGGTGGGCAAATGTGCCGTTTTACCTGCGAACAGGGAAACGGCTCCCCTGCCGTGTTACTGAGATTGCCATACAATTTAAAAGCGCCCCATTTGTTTTGTTTCGCAAAACCAGTGTTGAACACCTGAAGCCAAATCTGCTGGTGCTGCATATCCAACCGGATGAAGGCATTTCACTCAACTTCGGCGCAAAAATTCCTGGCCCGGTCGTGCATCTGGGAACGGTTGATATGGAATTTAAATACGAAGACTATTTTGGCCGCACGCCAAGCACAGGCCACGAAAGACTTCTTTATGATTGTATGCTGGGTGATGCAACACTGTTCCAACGAGCTGACATGGTTGAGGCAAGCTGGGGCGTAGTATCCACCATTCAGGACGTCTGGAAGGCGCTTACAGAGCGAAAATTTCCCAACTATGAGGCAGGCGTCTGGGGGCCGAAAGAGGCCAACGATCTCATAGAACGGGATGGCAGGGAGTGGAGAACATGCAAGTAATAATTTGATCGATACATGCTTTGCCTGAAATAATCTCGAACAACCCCCTGACTCTCCTTTTGTTAACCGGGGAGACAAGAAAAAATCTCCCCTGGAAAATGCGGCAAGGGGGTTGTAACCACTCGCGATGACAATGGTAATCTCAACTTACTTACGACGTTTACAATAAACGATATGCCCAAAGGAAATATAAAACACGAAATACTCGTTGTCGCAGGCCATGATGAATTATCCATCAAGGCGGCAAAGGAATTTGTTCGGATAGCTGTTGATTCAATACAGATAAAGAAAAATTTCACCGTTGTGTTGTCTGGCGGTTCAACTCCTACCGGGCTTTACAAGCTCCTGGCAAGCGACGACTATCGTGAACAAGTACCATGGCCGAACGTGTATTTTTTCTGGGGCGATGAGCGATGTGTGCCGCCGGATGATAAAGAAAGCAATTATAATATGGCTCGGCAAATATTACTCGACAAGGTACCGATTCCTAAGGAAAACAACTTTCGAATGCCAGCAGATCAGGCAGATCATGCTCAAGCCTCAGCAAAGTACGAGCAGATGATCAGGACGTTTTTCCATACAAAGACAGAAGAAATACCACGCTTCGATCTCATCTTGCTTGGTATGGGTGATGATGGGCATACAGCATCACTATTCCCCGGAACTCCTGCCCTTTTTGAAAAGAAGCGATGTGTTACTGAAAACTACATAGAGAAATTGGGTCTCTATCGTTTGACATTAACCGTTCCCCTCATCAATCAGGCAAAAAATATCATATTTTTAATTTCAGGAGAATCAAAAGCGCCCGTTTTGAAAAAAATCCTGGAAGGCGAGTATCAGCCACAAAAACTGCCATCTCAATTTATTAAACCGGTGGATGGAAGACTATTATTTATTGTGGACCGTGCGGCAGCGAGTAAGTTAACAAATTTTTCAAAATATTGTTAAAATGAAAAATACCTGCAAATACCTTATAGGCAATGAGTGGCGGGAAAGCAAAGATGTCCTGGAAGTGATGAATCCCTATAATAATGAAATAGTAGGCGCTACCTTTCTGGCGTCGGAAAGGGATATTGAAGACGCCATTCAGGGCACTCTCCGTGCATTCGGGGAAACACGAAAATTACCCGCTTTTAAAAAAGCTGAAATTTTGGGTAATATCAGGGACAGCATCAGTAAACGGAGTGAAGAATTTGCCCGGACGATTACCCTTGAGTCCGGCAAACCTATTGCCGATGCTCGGATTGAGGTAGAACGGGCTATCGGCACGTTTCAGATAGCGATGGAGGAGTCCAGGCGTATGTTCGGTGAGGTTATTCCTTTAGACATCACGGAGCGTTCGAAAAACAGGATGGCGATCAACAGGCGTTTTCCTATAGGCACCATACTCGGTATTTCCCCTTTCAATTTTCCCTTAAACCTTATTGTTCATAAAGTAGCGCCTGCCCTTGCATCGGGAAATCCTATTATTATCAAACCAGCATCAAAAACCCCATTAACCGCCCTACTGCTGGGGGAAGTCGTCGTGGAATCGGATTGGCCTATAGGCGGTTTTAGCATATTTCCCTGTAAATCAAATCTGGCAGAGCGTATGGTAACAGATGACCGCATTAAGATGCTCACCTTCACGGGGAGCGCCGAAATCGGATGGCGACTCAAACAGATTGCCGGGAAAAAAAGGGTTACTTTAGAATTAGGTGGAAACGCCGGCGCCATTATAGATAGTCCGGAAAATCTGGATTATGCCGTAAAAAGGTGTGTCGTAAGCGCATTCTCTTTTAGCGGACAAATATGTATATCCCTCCAGAGACTTTTTCTTAATAAAAAGATACACGACGATTTTATGTCAAACTTTATAGCTCATGTAAAGACATTAAAAATGGGCGATCCTATGGAAGAGGAAACAAGACTCGGACCTATGATTGACGAGCAGTCTGCACAAAAGATAGAATCGTGGGTAAATGAGGCCGTTACGGAAGGCGCAAAACTTGCTTGTGGCGGAAAACGCACAGGCACACTCTACGAACCAACGGTAATTACCAACACTACACCCCAGATGAAAGTAAACAAGAACGAATTGTTTGCACCGGCCGTAACCATCTCAAGGCATGAGAACTTCGAAGATGCCGTCAAACAAATCAATAATTCCAGGTATGGATTGCAGGCAAGCGTGTTTACAAACAATATCCGGCATATTTTCTTTGCTTATGAAAACCTTGAGATTGGCGGCGTGATCGTCAATGACGTACCATCCTTCCGGACTGATAATATGCCCTATGGTGGCGTTAAGGATTCCGGTATAGGCCGTGAAGGTGTCCGTTATGCCATGGAAGAAATGACCGAATCAAAATTGCTGGTGTTAAATCTGTCGTAAATAAAAACTACGGGAACCGCAGATTACGCAGATTTTGTATATTAAATACTTTTTTTCAAATTAAAACGTCTGCCGTGTTGCCACTCCGCTCTTTATGGCGGCAGTGGCTACGGCCCCGGCTACATTCTTGTGCACCTTTTCGTTGAAGACACTTGGAATAATGTAGTCTTCCGACAGATGGTCTTCCTCAATGGCGTTTGCAATGGCATAGGCGGCTGCAATCTTCATATCTTCATTGATTGACGTTGCGCCGATATCAAGCGCCCCCCTGAAAAGTCCTGGGAAACACAAACAATTGTTGATCTGGTTATGATAATCTGACCGGCCTGTTGCAACAATCCTTGCTATTCCTTCGATAGAATCAGGTTCTATTTCCGGGGTGGGATTTGCCATGGCAAAAACGATAGAGTCTTTCGCCATCGTTTTTACCATATCCTTTGTAATAGTATTTGGCCCTGAGACGCCGATAAAAACATCCTTCCCCTTCATTGCATCTGCAATGGTTCCCTGTTCATTCTCTGGATTTGTAATCTGTGCCAGCGCTTCTTTTGCGGGGTTCGTATGCGTTTTTCTCCCCCGGTAGATAATCCCTGAAGTGTCACATACCACAATATTCCCTGCCCCGGCGCTGAGGAATATTTTGGCAATAGACGTCCCTGCTGCGCCAGCGCCACTAATTACAATAGAGATACTTTCCAACTTCTTTTTAACTACCTTGAGTGCATTAATGAGGCCTGCAAAGCAGACCACCGCCGTGCCATGCTGATCGTCATGGAAAATGGGAATATTTAAAGATGCCTTTAATCTCTGCTCGATTTCAAAACAACGCGGCGCTGCAATATCTTCAAGGTTAATACCTCCAAAGGTTGGGGCAATGTTTATAATAGTCCTGACAATTTCATCCACATCTTTTGTATTGAGAAGGATGGGAAATGCATCGATGTTACCAAATGCCTTGAACAGCATGGCCTTTCCTTCCATAACAGGCATCCCCGCCACAGGGCCTATATCGCCCAACCCCAAAACGGCTGTGCCGTCAGTGATTACGGCAACGGTATTTTTGATAATGGTATATTCTTTAGCTAATTCCGGACGTTCCCTGATAGCCATACACACCTTCGCCACGCCTGGCGTATATACACGTGAAAGGTCTTCGAATGTAGTAATGTTAATTCGGTTACTCAAAAAAATCTTTCCCTTTTCATGGAGCTCAAAGACCTTGTCTTTGACGCTCAGCATCTCAATAATGTCCTTTCCGGGAACAGAGAGCGCACTGATTGTATCCTTGACCTGTTTTTCTGTGCTTACATATACGGCAATGTCCCTGATTTTATATTCCTTGTCTGCCTTAATAATCTGAATATTCCCCATACTCCCGCCGCATTTGCCAATGATAGAAATGGCTGTGCCCAGGGTACCAGGGACGTTTTTCAACTTTAACCGGAACGTCACAAGATTTTCAGTAAGTTTCATGATTTCACATCCTTAAAAAAGGGAACAAAAAATACCACATATCTGTTTTAAAGCTTACTGTAATATTAACAATTGGGAAATTTAGTAGAAAAATAATACAAATTAAACTATCCTGATTATTTGCCATTCTAAATATTACCTTACAATAAGGCAAGGGAAATACACGATATGAAAATCCTTATACTATCCGATATTCACGGCAATATTGCCGCACTGGACGCAATACAAGAAAAGGCAGATTATG
>JAHFOW010000284.1 GCA_023261465.1 Planctomycetota bacterium | reverse complement strand
TCTCCGCCGATCTTGCTAAATCGGGCGAGACGATCTGTTATCCGTATGAACCCGTCACTGTCGATAGTTCCTATGTCACCGGTAATATACCATCCATCTTTTATGGCCTCTTTTGTCTTTTCAGGCTGTCCCAGATAGCCTATCATCCGGTTAGGACCTTTTACGAATAACAGTCCTTCCCGGTTATAGGGGAGGGAATTACCCGTCTCCGGATCAACCACTTTAACGGCCACACCAGGGATCGGATGGCCACCCATCCCGAATTTTGAACCGGTCTGTAACTCCTGGCCATCTATCACATTCAAAACATTTACTGAGATAACTGGCGACATTTCAGTGCAACCATAACCCTCAAGGAGGTCTATCCCGTATTTTTCTTTAAATGCCCTGGCAAATTGTTCACGCAACTTCTCTGCGCCCGTTATAGCATACCGGAGGGATGAAAACTCCTGGGCTGAGCATTTCCGCAGATAGACTCCATAAAACGTGGGTGTGCTGATGAGGATCGTGACCTTATATTTGGAAACCATCTGACCGATGGTGGCGGCATCCATAGGGTTAGCGTGATAAACAGCGCCAAATCCTGAGATAAGAGGAAGCCATAAAGCACCGGTAAAGCCAAAGGAATGAAAAAAGGGAAGAACTCCCATTATCCGATCTTCCTTCGTGAGGGAGAATATCTGAATGACCCCCTCAATGTTAGAAATGATATTGTGATGTGAGAGCATAACCCCTTTTGGTGTCCCTGTTGTTCCGCTGGAAAAGATGATGGTGGCCAGGTCATAAGGGGTCTGTTTGCCTCGCCTCATGAGTGTATTGAGGAAACAGGAGGGAATGAGAAATGAAGATATAAGGGTAAAGAGTTTCTGAAACGAGGGTATCTGTTTTAACAGATCCTCGATGAACACCATTCCCTCCATCTTTTCAATATTCGCCTTAGAGAGAAACATACGGGAGGTTAAGGTTAACCGGATGTCGCACTGTCGAATGGCAGATGCCATGCCTTCTCTGCCTGATGTAAAATTAATATTTACAGAGACCTTCCCTGCCAGGAGTACGGCTATATTAGCCAATGCACCACCAATGGAGGAAGGGAGTAAGATGCCCACCATTTTATCCTCAGGCCACTGTTTTTGAATCAAGCGGGCCAAAAGCAAACTACCCACGAGGGTTTGGCCAAAGGTCATCTCCTTGCCGCTTGAGTCGGCCATACAGAAAGAAGACCAGCGGCGCTTCGCCGTCTTAATAAACCGCAGATGAAGCAAATCACGAGTAGTTCGCCGATACCCTACTGCATTACTGCCTAACTCCATAACGGCTTGCCTAACTTCCTGGGCAGTGGCCGGGGAAGGGAGAGGTTGTCCAAAAGAGACCGTAACAGGGTAGGGAAGTTTTTCCGGCCACTTCCGGAAGAACTTTCCCCCTTTGAAACTGAAGACAGATCCCCACAGGCCATCGAGATGAACAGGTATAATCGGGACATTTAATCCTTCAACAACTTTTTCAAAGTCGTTTTTGAATGGAAGGAGATTGCCGATGCGGCTTATGGTGCCCTCTGCGAAGACGCAGACCACATGGCCATGGCGAAGTTCCTCACGGGCACGGGATAGTGATTCAAGCATCTCCTTCCGATTGCCGTCTGAGTATGGAATGGCATTCATAAGCCGAAAAAGCCAACGAAAGGACTTCTGCTCATAATAAGGTTTATAAATCATAAATCGAATAAACCGCTGGACGCATGAACCTACCAGCAGGGCATCAACAAAACTCACATGATTGCAAACCAAAAGCGCTGGCCCGCGAAATGGAACATGCTCCTGCCCCACGATACGAATCTTGTATATTGTGTGGGTCAGCATCCAGAGGCTGAATCGGATCAGGAAGTCCGGTAATATTTTCAGGATATAAACCGTTGCCACGAGTGTTAATAATCCAAAGATCAGGATAATCCTGTCAGCAGAAATGAGGAGGTGTTTCCGTAAAAACCAAATAGCTCCCGATGCAAGGAGTATTCCTATGGTATTCAAGAAGTTGTTGGTTGCGATCAAACGGCCTTTTTCATTGTGTTCACTTTTCTGCTGGAGAAGGGCATTCAAAGGTATGGTGAATAACCCCCCGGAAAATCCGAGGAGTGCCAGAGCAACAGAAGTTTGAACATAGGATGATCCGGAGAAGGAAAGCCAGAGTGAGAACAACCCCATTCCAATTGAACCTAAAGGCACTAATCCCAATTCTACCTTATCGCCGGACAGACGGCCTGCCACAAGGCTGCCAATTCCAATTCCAACAGCCATAAATGTTCCCAGGAACCCAATGGATAAATCGTTCAAACCCATAATTTCTTTGCCGAACAGGAGGATGTCCATTTGGAGTAATGCCCCCAGAAACCAGAAGTAAGACATACCCAGAACTGCAAAAAATAGTATCTTATAGCTGTAAAGTCTCCTTATACCGGTAATCACCTCAGACCAGGGATTTAAGCGAAACGGCTTTTTGGTGCCTGAATAAGTAACCTTTGGAATTCTAAAGCTGGTAGCAGTTCCAACTACAGCGATCAGTATCAGAACGATATTGATGAACGCCAACCTGTCTTTCCATGCAGAAAACATTACACTGCCGATCGATGTCCCCAGAATAATCGCCAGAAATGTGGTCATCTCCAGGAGTCCATTGACACGGGAAATGTCCTTGTCGGGAAACATCTCAGGAACAATCCCATACTTTGCCGGGCCAAATAAGGCAGACTGCAGGGCCATTAAAAACAGTACCACCAGCATGAAATTGACTCCGGCGAATAAAGTAGCAACCAATCCAAGAGACATGGCAGCTATTTCAAGGGATTTGGTTGCGATAAGTACACTCCGCTTATTGAAGACGTCAGCTAAATAACCTGCATATCCGGAAAAGAGAAAAAATGGAAGGATAAAGACCGCTCCTATCAGAGAGAGGTATCCGCCCCCTCCATCAGGTCCCGCAAAGATATTCACTATCAGTAATGAGAGGGTTATCTTGTAGGCGCTGTCATTGAATGCCCCTAAAAACTGTGTCCATAAAAAACACTGAAAACCAAAAGATTTTAGAATATCCTTATATTTTCCATCAGACATGGTTTTATTTCCGTTTCTTATGTAGATTAATCAAACTTTAATGCAAAATAAATCAGATATTGTCAGGCGCAATCCAACGGAGAAAGCATCAGGTACTATAAAAAACAATGTGGACGCAGCTATTCTCCGGAGTACTGCCACGATGTTCAATGCCATGTTGGGAAATGCCCTTCTTCAGCTAATGCATGCATGTGGGAATTGAGTTCATTCATAAAAGTTTCACGGTCGCCAGTCCAATAGATGGATTCACCCAGAAAGATATCACAAAAAAACGGGACTAAAATCCCTTCTCCTTTCGGGAGCGCCTTGCCTAATCCGTGCATAAAAACGGGAAAAACGGGCATGTCCGGATGGCGTTTAACGAGATGAACAATTCCTGTTTTAAATTTGGACATCTGTTCCGGTTCACCACGAGTGCCTTCCGGATAAATGATGACAATCTGCCTTTCAGTTAAAGCCTTTGAAATGTTCTCCAGTGGATCGTCATGATAGGAACTCAACGTGCGTTCCAGAGGAATAATTTTCATAATGTTGAGGGAAAACCAGTTCAGCAATCGATTCGAACAAAAATAATCCCTGGCTGCTACTGGTCTGATGATAGGCAACAACTTTAAAGGAAGTATCGTCATTAAAACCAGGGTATCCAAATGACTATTGTGATTTGCGACTATGATTGCCGGCCCGTGTGTGGGTAAATGTTCTTTATGGCGCACATTCAGACCCAAAATGACCAACACCAACGGCCGCACAATCAGGAAAAAGAATAAGTATCGTAGCATCTGAATCATTTTGCAACATACTTCCACAAATTCAGTAGTAAAGGTAATAAACGTAATGGAAGAACAGTGGGGCAGTATACATCAGGCTGTTAATCCTGTCCAGAATCCCCCCGTGTCCGGGCAAAAGGGTACCACTGTCTTTGAGACCGAGATCGCGCTTCATTGCAGATACGGTGATATCACCAATAAAACCGCCAAGCCCTATCATAATTCCCACCACAGTGGATTCATATCTTGTTAAAGGGGTAAGGTAAGGCGCCAGGAAAAACGCCAGGAACATAGTTGTTATCACACCGCCTATCAAACCTTCCCACGTCTTACCGGGACTGACAAGGGGTACCACCTTGTGTTTTCCGAAGCATTTTCCCCAGACATATTGTGATACATCATTGAACTGCGTCAGGAAAGTCAGATATAATACCAGGGCTGCGCCACCGCCCATAGGGTTTTTGTCTGCCGGCAAGACTAATAAATAGGCAATGTGCCCCATACAAAACACGGTTTTCATCAATCCCCAGTGAATCGTTCCCGCTGCCTTGAGATATCCGGAAGTTTCTCCAATTACTACCATCCTGAAAGGCAGGAACAAAAACATGAAGACAGGAATAAAGATAATGAACATGCCGTACCACGCTTCCCAAATCCAAAAATACTGGATAAGAATTGACAGGTATGCCCAGAATAGAACACGTCGGTCTGCCCGGCGGGTTTCAATGATGGAAAAATATTCTTTTAGCGCCAAAAAACTGACAAAGGCAAAAAAAATCACCGAAACCTTCCTGCTGAGTGCAATAGCTAATATAAAAACACCAGCCATGACCCACCAACTATTGACTCGCTGTGTCAGTTCGGTGAAATCTTTCCGGGGATATCTCCGCTTTAATATGGCAACTACCAGAGTAGCGATTGCCATGATCGCCAAAATACCTCCCATGGTGTAAAGGAGATGTGGATGGAGGTGTGTAACATAACTCATGATTTTAGCTCCTTCAGCGCCTTGCGCGACCGATTGAAAATGGTGAGGATCAAAAGAAAAACCATCAAACCAAAGACAATTTTCAGCCAAACACCTGGTCGAAATCCAAGTCCAAGCAACAACGTAACCAGCCCGAATACAAAAGCCCTGTCACTTTTCCCCATTGGTCCGTCATAGCGACGGCTGGCGCCAATTTGTATACTTACGACTCCTGCCATTTCAGTTATTATTGCCAGTATTACAACACATACGACCAGGACACAGGGAATATTTGGAAAGAAAGCAAGCGGAAGGTATAAGGCGCTATCAGATAAAACATCCCCCAGTTCATTAAGGATAGCTCCAAGCGGGGTTTTCATATTATGCTCACGCGCCAACATACCATCTATAGCATTCAAGGCCATTCGAATGAGGAGTGCAATAGGTATCAGAATCAACGGCCATCGGGATTCTGCCCGCCAATAAACCAATCCCCCTGTCGCAAACGACAACACCATAGCCGTCAAAGTTACTTGGTTTGCCGTGACGCCTTTTAGTGCAAGAAATCGTGTAACGGGTCTTAAAAGATTTTGGAAATGTGGCTTTAGATCGTAGACGCTTGCCATGCTGTTCCTGAAGACTAACGTGGTAAACTAAAAGAATAATTATTGAATAAAAAATTGTAACAATTTAATTTTTTGGAAAAAATATTTGTCTTATATTTTCAGGTTATTTTTACTGGTTTTCGGGTTTTTATTTCTTTTTACTATGCCTGATTGTACCAGTAATTTTATGGTATTCAAGGTAATTTGATTTTTAGTAACAATTTAGTTTTTTGAAAACTCCAATAATATAGTGTAGGGGCGAAGCATTTGCGATAAATTGGCATAAATGCGTTCATACCCAAACTGGCAAATGCTTCGCCACTACTTGTTACGATTTTTATTTGTCCTTGTCAGGTTATATAATGTTCTACCACCAGGTACGCAAGCCTCTATTAGGCAAAAACCAGGATTGTTCAATACGTATCACCATTTTCCATTGTTACTTACAACTTATTTGCAAAAGTGTGACGTACGTCACAGACACTGTTAAATATTTATGGTATATTTT
>JAHFOW010000033.1 GCA_023261465.1 Planctomycetota bacterium | reverse complement strand
CAATGACGGTGATTCCATCTTCAAAAGCAATTTCCGTCTTTTCTGCAAACGACTTGAATCCGAAGAGTTCTAGTTTTTTGAGTTTCATAATTATAGACTAGGCATAGACAAATGAATTTATTGGCTGGCAAAATTCACTATGAACTCTATACCTCCTTAAAAGAATTTATAAAAATTTTCTATTTAGGCGCTTTATAGAGAAAATATTTTTTCTCAATTCCTGGGAATCGTTTTTACAAGCTTTAATGTGCTCCCTTTTTGAACGTTTGATTGCAACTGATATTTTTCCAAATATCTTTCAACGAGCTGCTTTGAAATTTCCGCTTGTGATGGGTCAACAGAAAGATCGGAAAGATTTTCCAGGGGAATAACAGAAAGAGACGGTGACGTTCGACTGATTTCAAAATGAGATGCGTATGTGCATGAAAACTGAGAGCAGACACCGATGGATAAAGTCAGAATACTGCAAAATAAATAAGACATTCTCATTTTCCAATACCTCCTGAATTTGAGAAAAATATCATAAAATAATGCCACGAAAACCAAGGGGCGCTTCTGGCAAAACCAATTAAATATATACAGATAAGCTTATTTTTAAATAGAATAACATTTAGCTTTGGGGAAAATTTCAAAAAAATATTTATCTAATTTGGCGACCTGTAGAAAAAGTACTTCATGAGAATCGGTGACAATTATAGGAACTTCTCCTGTGCGTTTTAACTTACGCACCTTGTTTATTGCTGGTTGAGAGTGAAGGAAATTGGATTCCCCTACAACTTGCTGATCCAGGATATTCACCTGAGATTTGTCTGTAGTTAACTTTGAAAGGTCTTTGACAGGAACAACAGAAGCCGTGACGGGTAATTCTTTGAGATCAAAATCCTGTGCTGGTAAAATTTTTACATTACTCATAGCGGAAAGGACTGCTACGAATAATACCAATTTCAACCTCATGACACATCCCCCCGGAACAATTCAAAATTTTAAATTAAAAAAGGGCGCTTCTTACGAAGCGCCCTTAGTCAATTATACCAGTATGACCATAAAATATACATAGAGAAGCATATTTAAAAATATGCCATCCTTTTCAACTATTACCATGTGTATACATACAAAATTTTCTGAGTATTATTTTGGAATATATTTTTTTACTTCTTTTTCTTCACTTCTTTCTTCACTTCTTTCTTTTCCGGTTGTTTTGCCTTGCCAGAGCTACCGCACTTTCCTGCCATACACAATCACCCCCTCTCTTTATTGTTTGGGTCAAACGGTATAATGAGAATTTACCAATTTCTTTCTGCAACCATCACCTTTTCGCCACGCACACAGCAGGAGCCAACATACTTACCAGCGCTTGTCGCATACTCCCTGAGCGTTTCCGCAGGATATGGCTTAACCTGCAACATCCTGGTATCCAGGCAATGGGTCGGTCTAAACGACTGGAGTACATAACGTCCGGCGCCTTGAAGAACCATCGCAATATCTTTAATATCGTCCCCGTTTAGTTGGGTTGGACATACCGTTGTGCGAAATTCATATTCAAGACCGCTTTCCATGATGATACGAATACTCTCCTTAATATCCTCAATGTTGCACGGCACGCCAGCAACCTGTTCATACTTCTCTTTCTGGAGAGGCGCCTTAATGTCCATCGCTACACAATCGAGCAATGATCTCCCGATCAAATCTTTGAGTATCTGCGGATTTGTGCCATTCGTATCCAAACGCACCAATACCCCTGTGTCTTTTAACAATTTCAGGAATTCAGCAAGATGCTTATGTGCCGTAGGTTCACCGCCAGTCACGACAACACCATCCACCCATCCATGATTTTGGCGCACTTTATTAATAATAGCGTCAACGGGAATAGATTCCAGATCATTTGGCTCAAGAACCAGATGGGGTGCATGACAATAAGGGCAACGGAGGTTGCAGGCAGGTAAAAAGATTATAGAAACGATCTTTCCTTCCCACTCAATAAGACTATTTTCTATAAACCCCTTGATCGGTACAACCACGTATTAATTTCCCTCAAAAGACTGTCTTTCATAGAGGCAGAGACGCACATCCTGCGTCCCTACCCCACATTTGGAATATATTAGCACCTTGTTTCGCAGGATTCTGTGAACTCTTTAGCCTTTTTGGGTAGTAAATCTTCTATGCTGTAATTCCCCTTGTGCCTGTCTGCCAGCTCACCGATTTTAGACTTGTTCCAGTTATTTATACGGCTAAAGTATCCTACAATCCTCGAAATGCCATATACATTTCTTGAACCACAGTACCCACAAACCTCGGTAAGTTTCTGGGTGACCTTTTTGCAGTCATGACAAATAGTAAACTCCGGAGAAATCGTAACCTGCGCTGCCTGTGTATTCTTAAAGGTCTTTTTAACCAGATTCATGATGCTTGATGCAGGCGGTCTCTGCTCACCCACAAATGCATGAATAATAGCGCCAGACTCAATCATGGTGTGGAACTTACTCTGGAGGAAGATACGGGTAATCATGTCTACCGGTGCATCGGGACGCAGGTGGACGCTGTTGGTATAATAGAATTCATCCTTCTCTATATTCCCCTTCACCATGTCAATAGCCTCCGGATAATTCCTCACATCAACCTTCGCCAGTCTGCGGCTTGCGCTTTCGGCGGGTGATTCCTCAAGGGAGAATTTCAAATTGTGCTTCTTTCCCGCCTCCTTAACCCGCATATACATGTGGGAAATAACCCGCAATCCCAGCTTAATCATATCCTCGCCTTCGTGGAGTTCCCTGCCTGTCATAAATTGCAAACACTCATTCAGTCCCAGAATACCCACGATATATGTGGATGCCTCCAGGTCTACATAAGGACGGCCATCCCTGGCCTTTTTGCCAATCTCCCAGAGTGGCATTTCCTGGCTGGTCATTAAGGTTTTAGCAAAAGCTTTCTTCTGGAGGTGTGCCTGTACGGCAATCTCTATCCCCTTGTCAATTTCCTTGTAAAGAGCCTCCCAGTTTCCCCTGCCGCCACGGTATGCTGCCTGAGGAAGGTTGATAGTAACGTTCTGGAACCCGCAAAAACGCATACTCTCAGGATGCTGTATCATGTAATGATCGCTAATCGTCGTACGTAAACGGCAACATGCGGAGAGGGTAATCTCGTCCCTGTCAAATATGAAATAAGGAACGCCATTTTCACTTGCAATCTGGCATGCGTACTCCAGGAGTTCATACTGCTTTGGATCGTTGAGTGTATCTTCATTAATATGGAAATCGCACTTTGGAAAGGCGAAGGGGTGTCCGTAACAATCCCCTTCCCGCCACACATCCAGCATGGCAAGGGTAAATTGCCGGGCAGTTTCCGCATACTCACCATAAGTCTTTCCTGTGTATTTTCCACTCGGTCCAATGGCGGGGATATCCCGTAAGTATCTTGGAATACCCGTATGGACATTAAAATCAAGGAACAACGTCTGTCCGCCGCGGGAAAAAGCACTCTGTGAGCAACTGAAGATAAGATGCTGCGCCTCCTGTTTCATCTCTTTGTAGCTCATTCCCTCAAGATAGGGGGCGTACATGATGTTAATATACCCTACTCCCAGCGCGCCGGCATAATATGCCTGCATGGACGCCAGAAATGTGTTTAAATGCCCCGTCAGGGTACGCGCGTGTTTTGCAGGGGCTGATTCTGTATCGAGATTCTGGAGTGAGAGTCCATACTTCTTTATATATTCGATGGAATGGGAAGAGCAGTATACCCTTGTTGGATATCCGAGATCGTGAAGGTGTACCATGCCGCTCATGTGGGCGTCTGCAACTTCCTTGGAAAACACCTCCTGGAGCGCGTATTGCTTTAAGGTATTTTCGGCAATTGCCAGATTAATTGCCTCCGGATTATTTGAAGCGATGTTGCTGTTTTCCTTGTTCTTTGAGGTAATCAACTCGATCAAGTCAAACTTCGGCATTCCGATAACTGTCTGCTTTTCGAGTTTCTTGTTATGACCCCTTTCAAAGAGTTCATTATCTGCCAGTTCACGGATCAGGGCTGTAGAAATACGATTCATACCTGACGCAAAGACTCTCTGCTCGACGACGTTCGCAACTTCATCTGCAACTTCTTCCGGAAGATCAGCTTCCTTTGTCAATGCTACGGCGATCTTCCTCTTGTCCCACGGAAAGGTCTCATCTTTCGTTTCTGTGTTTACCAGAAGGGAAACATCGGTTGTATCTGCATGTTTTTTAGTTTGCTTTCGCACACGGAGGGATTCACGGATCCTTGCCCGCTTATCCCGATAGAGGATATAAGCCTTTGCTGTCTTGGCGTGGCCTGTTTCGATGAGTACCTTTTCTACAGTATCCTGTATGTCTTCAATACCGGGGTTTTGTTCATTAAATTTCCTCTCAAGAAACACGGCAACAACGGCAGCCAGTTCTTCTGCAAGGGATCGGTCATCGCCACCGACCGCCTGCGCTGCCTTGAAAATCGCCTCAGCAATCTTCTTCTCGTTGAAAGGCACCTGCCTTCCATCACGCTTTACCACATACTGTATTGTTGTAGTTGTGTTCATGCCTTCCCCTTTGGGTCTAATGTTAAACAGATACATTGCAAGGGCTGCCACCCTCGTCCTTTTTCTTTTTCTTATTATCCTTTGCACCCGACATCAACGGCTTAAGTTCGTCAATAAACTCTGAAATATCCTTAAATTCACGATACACAGACGCAAACCGTACGTAAGCGACCATATCCAGCACCCTCAGCTTTTGCATCACCAGTGAGCCGATAAAATTTGAAGACACTTCCCTGTCAAACTTATTATAAATATCCCGTTCAATTTCGTTCACAATATTTTCTAAGGTATCGGTAGAGACGGGTCTTTTTTCACATGCCTTCATGAAACCATTTAATATCTTTCTGCGGTCAAATGCCTCCCGGCTCCCGTCCTTCTTTACCACACGCAGCGGGTTTTCTTCGATCCGCTCATAGGTGGTGTACCGGCGTCCACAACCCAGACACTCACGGCGGCGCTTGATGCTCAGGCCATCCACCGACGTGCGGGAGTTTACGACCTTGTCATTATCTACCTTACAAAACAAACATTGCATAAAATAGCGCCTCAATGTTAACAGTTTTGCTGCTTACTTAGTCATATATTGCATAGACAGAAAATTACCATACAAGATATAGAATGTCAAGGAGAATATTTGAAGGCCAGAAAATCCCTTTAATTAAGCCCAAAATGAGCACCCTCTTCTATTCCAGGTATTTTCAATTCTCATGTTGTTCGGTGCTCGATATTCGTAGTTTTATCTTATTACCATTCATAACCTCACACGAACGTCACCTCAAAACTTGCACAAATAAAATGAAAATTCCTGTGCAACCAAATTATTCCCTCTTAAGGCTTTCCAGCTTTACAATCTCTACCTTTACATTTGCCAGAGAGAGGATTTCTTTGGCAAGCGCATCGGGATAATCGGTCAGGGTGACGATGCGCTTGATGCCTGTATTTACGAGCATTTTTGCGCACAAGGAACATGGGTAGGTTGTGGTATAGAGTGTCGCTCCCGCAATCTTTATTCCATAATGTGAAGCCTGAAGCAGTGCGTTCATTTCGGCGTGGAGGCCACGACAGAGTTCGTGCCGCTCACCGGGCGGCACTTTTAATTGCTCACGCAGACAGCCAATCTCAAGACAGTGGGGAAGTCCGCTCGGCGCTCCGTTATAACCGGTTGTCAGGATGTGTTTGTCCATTACCAGGACTGCCCCTACCTGTCTCCGCAGACATGTGGAGCGCTGGGCTACTTCCCGGGTAATGCGCAAAAAATATTCATCCCATGAAGGTCTCGTTGTCATTTCATTTTCCAATACAAAATTCAGAAAATATTTTGTCTAAAATATCTTCTGTGGTTACTTCTCCAATAATTTCACCGAGCGCATTGATTGCAGCGCGCAGGTCTAATGCGATAAATTCGTAACTTTCATTATTTTGTGTTGATAGCCGGGCTTGTTGAATTGCCAGGAAAGACCTCTGTAATGCCTCTCTTTGGCGGGCATTAAAAAGCGAGGGGCTACTCGTCTGATTTATTTGACCGCCCAGAACGCTCTCTATCAACATCTCCTTAAGTCTTTCCAATCCCTCGCCCGTTAGTGATGAAGTATGCACAAGGGGGTATTTTTTCAATATTTCCGGCAATTCGAAAAAGTACCTCTTTTGTTGCACATCACATTTATTGATTACGACAATTATTCTTCCCGGCACATCGCTCAATTCCAATTCGTTGAGTTGCTCACCGATATTGGTACTGCCATCGATGACGAGCAGTACTATGTGCGCACTTTTCAAGGCCATCCGTGTCTTTTCCCTGGACCTTGATATTACAGCGCCCTGTGCATCATCCTTCCCTGCTGTGTCTGTTAATTTAAAATGAATACCGCCGATGTGTAAACTATCGGTAACCACGTCCCGTGTTGTGCCGGGTATTTCACTGACAATCGACCTCTTTTTTCCGAGGAGTGCATTGATAAGACTTGATTTTCCCACATTGGGTATTCCATAGAAAACCGTATCGATGCCCTCGCTTGAAATCCTGGATGTTTCTGATTGAAAGAGGAATTCCGAGATATTTTTTTCAATCGTTTTCAGCCTGTCCACGATCTCTTCCCCAGATATTAATTCAATCTCCTGGTCTGAAAAATCAATCGCTGCTTCAATAAAGGAACACAGGGCAACCGCTTCGTCGAGAATACGCCTGATTCGTTGGGAGATAACGCCATTGAGTTGCGTAGCAGCCACTGCTAATTCGGCGTCTGTTTGCGCATGGATAATGCGCATTACCGCCTCTGCCTGAGTAAGGTCTATGCGTCCATGGAGAAATGCACGTTTGGTAAATTCGCCTGGCTGTGAAAGCCTGACATTTCTCTTTTTGTTCATCGCATCTGATAAAATGGCCTGTATAAGCATCTCTATAACAGGTAGTGACCCAAGGGTATGGATTTCTACCACATCCTCTTTTGTGTAAGAAAAGGGTTGTTTCATAACATATAGAGATGCAGGGATATTGGTTTGTTCTTCCCTGATATAAAAATAGCCCTGTACGGAGGCAAATGTGGGAATAGTGCCTACATTACCATGAAAGGCATGGACGAAAAAATCCTGAATACAGGGAATGGCTTCTGGTCCGCTAATTTTGATAATTACATGGAAGGACCTCCCCGACGGTGTGGAAACTGCAACAATCGTATCCTGAATTTCGGGGGACATAAAAAAAGACTTTCAGCTACTTTTTGTGTAGAGCGAAGCGCCGCTTCGCTCTACAGAGAATTTTCTTCACATTAAACTATCTAATTTTTATCTTTCTGGTAGATTTCCTGATCAAAATACCTTCGATGATGCTGAGTAAGGTACTGGTTGTCCAGTAAATCGTAAGTCCTGAAGGCATATGATAAAGGATAAAGGCGAAAATAACAGGCATAAAGGACATCATCTTTTGTTGCGCCTGCGCCTGAGGGTCTACTGCCGGAGCCTTGGGTGTCGTCTTCATCTGTCCAAAAGAAGCGGCGGTCATAATGAGCGGTAATACATTGAGGGTATTGCCAATAAAGGGGATGTGAAACGGAAAGCTGAGTAAGGTATCTGGCATTGAAAGGTCGTTAATCCATAATAAAAAAGGCGCCTGTCTCATTTCAAAAGAAAGTTGTAAGGTGCGGAAGAGGGCAATAAACACGGGGAGCTGCAAAAACATAGGCAGGCAGCCACTCATAGGATTAACTCCGTGTTTTTTGAATAACAGCATCTGCTCCTTGCCCATCCTCTGTTTATCGTGTTTGTATTTATCTTTCATGAGGTTTATCATGGGCTGTAATTGCTGCATCCTGTACATGGAGACCTGGCTCTTCCTTGTTAACGGGAAGAGGAATGCCTTAATAATGATAGTCATTATAATAATGGATACGCCATAATTGGGGATTACCCTGTGAACGGCATTGAGAAAGGCGAGGAGCACCTTGCTGATAGAATTGAGCCACCCGTAACTCAGAAGCGCATTCAGATTTTCATATTGCGCCAGGACTTCCTCTTTTTTTGGTCCAACAAAATATATATAATTGTGTTTGATGATGTCGTGGGGATTCAGACGGAGCTTGGTTTGCAAGCTGACCATAAAATTGCCCAGCTCGGACTTTTCGTTTGACGGTTGGCCCATGGCGTCGAATGCCTGCGAATTGATTGACGCAACCCATTCACTGGACTGTGGTTTCAAAACAGTAGCAAAATATTTATTCACCGAGCCGGTCCATACAATACCAGCGGATTCATTTTTAGAAGGAAGTTCCTTTGGTAGTATACGCACCAGTTTCGTTCTTTTGTTTCCCATATCAACACCCACAACAGCCGCTATATCTGCGCTAAGAGTGCCTTCATGGGTAATCATGGAAGAGGCAATGATGTCGTAGGTTAAAGGGATTTCGGTATCAGTGTTGTTTTCCAGGGCGACTTCTATTTCGGCATGATATTTAGCCGGTGGCAAGTTAACCGTTTTAACAATATTTACCCCTTCTTCCAGCCGTGTTGTAAAAACAATCTTGGTTGTAGTCTGCTCAGCAACCGTATATCGGTGCTTGCGGAAGTCTTTCCTCTGAAAGATATTATCAATTGCAAGGGGAAGATATTCTGTATTTATTTCTTTAATTAACTCCAGGGTGTTTTTTGCTTCCGCATTTTTGAAATTTTTAAGTTGAATGGATTTAATCGCAGCGCCATCGTTTGTCCAGACCATCCGAACCAGTTCATTTTCAATCGTAACTTCCTGGGGTGGAATATTTGTCTGTGATGGTATTTCCTGGGTTATCGATAAAGGTTTAGCTTTTAATTCTGTTTCAGCCTTTCCTTCCTCTTGTTTCTCAGAAAGCGCTTCTTCTGTAACTACCGCAACAGGCGGAGCTTTTTTAGAAAACAAGGGTAAAATAAAGGGATAATACAATATCATAAGTATCCCACAAACAACAACCGCAATAAGCGCCTTTCTATCCATCAACGTTCCTTTTCCGATTCCTCTGGTAATTCAGCCTCGTCAATAAGCATAACAGGGATATCGTCTCTTACGGGGTATCTTCGACCGCATTGTGTGCATACAATGCTATCCCCCTTAAGCCGAACATCGGTCTTGCAAAGGGGGCACGCGAGAATATCCAGTAATTCAGGAGAAATCATAGCGATTACCTTGATGATGACGAACCTTAACCAGATTTAAATATTTACGAAATTTAGTAAGCCTGAAATTTTAACAAACGGGTGAGACAATTTCAATTTAAAATTATACCGGTAAACTGACCTCTGCTTTATCGGCGGACTTTTCAGGTAATGATATCTGAATATCCTCAAAATTGGCCAGTTGTTCAAGTTTTATTCTCTTTAAACGAACCAGTTCCAGCAAGGCAAGGAAAAACCCAATGATGCGAATTCGCTCACATATTCCCTTAAAAAGACTGGTAAAGGTTATCGTTGTATAAGTATGTACCCTTTCCAGCACCTCGTTCATATACTCCTGTATCGGCACATCATCATAGGTTACCTTTGCCGGCACATTCATTAATGTCTGCTTCATAATCTGGGAAAATCTTTGCAGCAGATCCCACAAACTTACACCGTCGAGCGGCAACTCCCTGTCTTTTTCCGTTGGTTCAACAGGAATTTCCCTGTGGATACGTTTGCATTTTCTTTCCCATTCGGCAGCCCTTGATGCGAGGAGAAAGGTACTTTCCTTGTATCGTTTATATTCCAGCAATTGTTTGACCAGCGACAACCGCGGGTCATCAACTTCTTCTTCTCCCTGTTCGGGCATTTCCGTACGCGGGAGGAGCATATATGATTTGACATACATAAGGGTGGCGGCCATTACCAGAAAATCCCCCACAATATTCATATCCAGGATTTTCAGCATTTCTACATAGTGCAAATACTGGTCGGTAATTTTGGCTATGGGGATATCGCAGATATTCACTTCTTCTTTTCTTATCAGGTAAAGAAGCAAATCCAGGGGCCCGTTATATATGTCTAAATCTACTTTATAATCAGTCATTTTTATAGCCCCGTAAATAATCTGAGAAAATAGTTTATGGGGGGGCCCAGGACCATACCCAAAATTGATATATTCGTATAATTTCCTATAAAGATTATTCCCAATAAAATAAATGGGCTGTATCGCTCAATTTCCTTGTATTTCTGCGCCATTTGATAGGGCAACAAACCTTCCATGATGTGAGAGCCATCCAGAGGATACAAAGGGATCATATTAAAAAAAGCAAGCGAGAGATTCATAACGATTCCTGATAACAGGAGATTGAATAATGTAGCAGAAGCGCCTAAAGGGAGAAACGATGCGCTCCTCAGGAGTTGAAAGAGTATGCCAAACATCAACGCAGAAACAAAATTAGCGGCAGGCCCTGCAAAGGATACAATCACATTGTCGCGTCGCGGGTTTTTGAAATTATAAGGGTTTATGGGAACGGGTTTGCCCCATCCAAAATGGGCAAAAACAAAGCATAAGGCACCAAGGATGTCAATATGTGCAAGTGGGTTCAACGTCAGCCGCCCTTGCAGCCTTGCCGTGGGGTCTCCGAATCTATTAGCCGTCCATCCATGAAAATACTCATGGATAGTCAAAGCATAGAGTATCGTGGGTATTAAGATGATTAAATTATTGAAGTTCACAAAAGTGTTTGCCCTCCTTTTTCTGATGGGCATATTAGCACAAGAGAAATAAGTTGTCAAGTATAGAACACTTAACAGGTCTCTACCTTAATGAACTCAGTTCTTTTCCCTTGCATGTTCAGGGAATGACCACTATAATTTTAAACAAGTTACGACTGGTTGTTGGCAAAACTCTTCCTTTCAAATCGTTTAAAATAACCATGGGTTCTCGTTCCACAAAATCAGCAGAACATAAGGACAACGTTATAAAAAAAGATTCCTTTCCCGATATTGTGTTTGCACGGGAGGTATTACTCCTTGAATCAGACGCTATAAGAAATCTCATTGACCGCATCGACCACAATTTTCAAAAGGCTATTGATGTAATCTTTGCATGTAAAGGACGGGTTGTTGTTACGGGTATTGGAAAGGCCGGAATTATCGGCCAGAAAATTTCTGCAACCCTTGCGAGTACCGGAACACCCTCTTACTGGGTTCACTGCTCAGAGGCGCGGCATGGCGATTTGGGAAGGATCGTGGCAGATGACGTCGTCCTTGCGCTCTCAAACAGTGGAGAAACCGAGGTTGTTATGCTCCTGCCTTTTGTAAAGAGGATTGGGTCAACGGTGATCGCCATCACGGGAAATAATAAATCTTCTCTGGCCAAATACAGTGATATTGTGCTTGATATCGGAAAGATTGAAGAACCGTGTCCATTAGGTCTCGCCCCATCTGCAAGTTCAACGGCCATGCTTGCACTGGGGGACGCCCTGGCGCTTTCATTGTTTAAAAAGCGCAACCTCAGTAAAGAGGATTACGCCCTCTATCATCCGGGCGGCGACCTGGGCAGAAAATTACTTACGGTGGAAATGGTTATGCGCAAAAATGAAGAGAATCCGGTTGCGCATGAGGACATACCTCTGCTCGATGCGATCGCCATCATGACGGAAACACCCGGAAAACCCGGCGCAGTCAGTCTCGTGGATGACAAAAATAAACTGGTGGGGTTTTTTACCGATGGTGATCTCCGGAGGCATTTGAGAGATGGCATAACATTTTTACATTGCAGCGTAAAAGAGGTCATGACACGGTCGCCCAGGGTAATTCATGCCGGCTGTCTCGTAGCAGAGGCATATAAGATATTAAAAGAATATAAAATCGACCAACTCCCTGTGGTTAATGACACCAATACGCCCGTTGGCATCATTGATGTGCAGGATTTACTGGAGGTCGGGTTTTAATTTTTGAAAAACATCAAGATTGTCATTATAGATGTTGATGGTGTTTTAACCGATGGCGCCATATATATTGACTCCAGCGGGTACGAAACAAAGGCATTTCACGTATTAGACGGCACCGGCATCTCATATCTTCACCGGGCAGGCATCAAAACGGCCATTATCAGCGGAAGAAACTCTGCGGCAGTAAACCATCGCGCAAAGGAACTGGGTATTGAAGATGTATACCAGGGAACCAAAAACAAGATCGATGCCTACAAAAAAATCCTTGAAAAACACGCGCTCAGGGATGAAGAAGTCTGCTATATCGGAGACGACCTTATAGACCTCCCCATTCTCTATCGTGTTGGGCTTCCTATTGCCGTTGCCAACGCCTCACCCATCGTGAAGCAACATGCCCTTTATGTTACAAAGACAAAAGGAGGTTCTGGCGCTGTGCGGGAGGTTGCAGAAAAAATTCTCAAATTCCAGGAGAAATGGGATTTTATTATGGAACGATACGGGAAACCGTAATGGTTCACACATTTAAACAAAACATTTAATCGCAGAATTTTATGACCATACGAAGATATATATTTATTGGTATTCCCGCTGCCTGCATAATTACCATTATTGTGTCACTTATTATCTCCCAACCCAAAAAGGAAGAGATAAAAGACCAAAAGGCAAGCCCTGTTACAAAGGAAAGCGCTCCATCGCCCAAACAGTCGACCGATTCCAAAACACCCGGAACGGTTACACAGTCTGTACAGGGGCTGTCCATTCCTAATTATGATGAACAGGGAAATGAAACCCTGGTTATGCGGGGGGAAAACACCTATCTGCTTGGAAATAACGTGTATAAAATCATTTCTCCTGAAATTGAAGTGCTGAATCCGAAAAATACCGAAGCGGGAACGGTATCTGTTTTTATTACCTCTAAAAACGGAGAAATGAATACCGTCTCCAATGAAGGACATCTCACTGACGATGTCGTTGTTCAGTTTGACCAGGAAACTCAACTCAATACAGACTATCTGCGATATCTTCCCGATAAAAAGTTTGTGTATTCCGATAACCCGATTACGATCAACGGGAAAGGCTTAAACATCAGGGGACAGGGTTGTGAAATAGACCTTGTTAATAAAAAAATGTGGATTACCCGGGATACAGAAATGGTGATGGATGGTATTTCAAATGACCTCTTTACCTTACCCCGTGATAGTGAGTCGTCACCTTCTCAAACCCCGGGAGATGACACAAGCAACACAAACGGAACAACTACAGGAAAAACAAAAACCGAAAAAACCATTATTCGGTCGAACGGACAACTCATATTTGACAGACAGCCGGAAACAGACATCATGACGTTTCATGATAACGTCGAGGTTAAAAATGGTGTTTCGACCATCTTTTCGGATAAGCTCGTTCTCTTTCTTGACCCAAAGACAAAAAAAACCAAACAGGCGATTGCCAGCGGGAATGTACTTGCCTCACAGGGTACGAAAATCGCCAAAGGAAGTATTCTGACATGGGATGTTACTCTGCAAACCGCCACAATAGAAGATCCCCATAAGGCGGAATTTGTTACGGACAACCTGAATATAGACGCACTGAAGATGATATTCTTTAAAGAGACGGGTAAAATAGAAGTGCCAAGCGCTGGCAGTTTAAAAACCAGGCTGAAAGAGAAACCGGACAAAAAACCTCTTTCGGATACTCCTAACACGCCCGCTATAAATACTATCAACATAAAGTGGGAAGGAAAAATGAATCTCACGAATGACATGAAAGAGGCCATTTTTGAACAAGACGTTGAAGCGAAAAATGAGAATTCCACATTACTATGCAACACACTCGATGTAACATTTGCTGATCGCAATTTTACCCTGGCAACCATGAAGGCTTCAGAAAAAGTCCACATTTTGAATAAAAAGCAGGGCTTATTTAAAGAAGCCATCGGCGACCAGATGACATGGAATGCAAAAAATAAAATTACAGTTCTCAGGGGAAAGCCCTTTGCAATGCTCCAGGAAGGAAAGGAACGGCAAATTCTTGCGCCGAGAATTTTATTTTATGAAGACGGAAAGACCATCCTTTGCGAAGGCAGGGGCACTTTGTACGAAAGGGGCGAAGGGAATTCTGACAAGAAAGAAGCGGGAGAAACTGATATAAAGGTCAATTGGGTGAAAAAAATGGTCTATAATGATATATCGAAAAAAGCAAGCTTTTTTGAAGAAGTACAGGCCAACCGGGGCGGACAGAAGTTAAACGGAGACCAGATTGATTCGTATTTAGATGATAAGCAGAGGATGTCGAAGATTATTGCCACAGGTAACGTCTATTTTCTTAGTAAAACGTTAAACGACAGCGAGGGACTGGGGTCTATGCTTATATGGGATCTTGTTCAGAATGCTGCATTATTAACCGGCAATCCAAAAGCTGAATTGCGAAGAGAAGGATCAAGGACGTTTTCTGATCAGGTTTACTTTGATATCGCTGGCAACAAGGTCACCTGGGAAGGCAGACCACACTGGCAGCTTGATACCGGTAAAAAGTAGGAGATAGGATTACATGCTGAAATCAGAAAATTTACTTTCCAAACTCAACTTCTCTGTGTTTCTATGGTTACCGTATCTCCGGAAACATATTAAAATTTCACGACTCGTCCCACTTGTTCTTTGTATAATCCTCTTACCCGCAGCCATCCTTGCGGAAACCCCGCATAGTGTTCAGATATTTGTCCATCACGGTGTCCTGGAAGATGTTCCCGAAAACACCTTTGCAGCGTTAAAAAGGGCTGTTGAGTTAGGTGTTGATGGCATAGAAATAGATATTCGACAAACAAAGGATAATCAACTGGTGTTAATGCATGATGAAACGATTGACAGGACAACCGATGGAAAAGGACGTGTCGATCAGTTATCGTATGGCGAGATTCAGCAATACGATGCGGGTTCCTGGCGTGGCAAGGAATTTCAAAAAGAACCAATACCCCTGCTTTCAGACGTTCTTGAGTTTTGTAAATTAAACAATCTTAAATTGATTTTGAACGTCAGACAAACATGCCTGGAAAAACAGGTCATGGACATGGTTAAATTGCACGATATGTCTTCTCAGGTACATTTGTGGGGAACATTGAGAAATGCCGATATAGAAGACCCCGAATTGTATGGAAAAGAGCTGGTTCTTTTATCTCCTGAAGAATTGAAAGAAGATAAAGTCAGCCAAATTCATGAAGAAAAAAAATATGCACTCTCAACAGCGCTTGAAAACGATGACCGGAAGACGATAAAAGAACGGGTCAGGGTGGGCGTTGATATCCTCCTGGTGGACTACCCGTGCGTAGTTACGGATATTTTTAATATAAAAAGCCGGCACATTGTTAATACGCCCAGGAAAAAACCAGGTAATAATCCCCCGGAAGATACCAGCGATGGCGGGGGATACATCCAAAAAAAAGTTGAGACGCTGATCAAGACCATAGAAGGTGACGATCATGATAAGGCAAGGGCAGCAGCCCTTGCCATGATGGTATTGCCGCAACGGTACACGGTGTCTCCTCTCCTGAAACTTCTCAAAGATAGCAATTCCCAGGTTAGACAAACTGCTGTGTGGGCGCTTGGTCTTTGCGGTGATAGTATCATAGCAGAGCATATACACCCGATGTTAAAAGATAAACATCCGGAGGTACGCAGGGAAGCCGCGCTTGCATTAAAAAGAATGGGGTCACAACAATCCGTGCCTGTGCTGATAAATTCCCTGAAGACTGAAACAGACCCATGGGTAAAATACGATATTACAAGGACGCTGGGAACACTTGGTGACGAGAGTACCGTTTTCACGTTAGCGAATGTTATACTCAAAGAAAAAAACTGGCATGTTAAAAGTGGCTGCGTTGAGGCGCTCGGTCTTATCAGAAGTGAAAAAGCCATAGAGCCGCTTACCAACGTCCTGACTGCCAACGCTGGTGAAGATGCTATATGGGCGCGGACAATGGCCGCATGGGCATTGGCATCCATTGGCAAAAAATCTATTCCTGACTTGATTGGGGCATTGAGGGACAATGAAGAAGCCACCCGGCGCAGGGCAAGCTGGGCGCTGGTAAAGATTGGCGATCCCGCAGTTTCTGCATTGATAAATTCACTGCGTGACCCGAATGGATTTGCACGGGAACGTGCCGCCAGAACCCTTGGCTGGATAAGAGATGAAAGGGCTGTTGCATCGTTAATATGGGCTTTGAAAGATAAAGAACCGGCAGTTGTGTGTTCTGCCGCATGGGCGCTGGGTAGAATTGACAGTCCTCATGCGCTCTCATCGCTCCAGTCCCTCATAAATAACAGGAACAATGACATTCGTGAAAATGTCGCGGATGCGATTGAAAGAATAAAGGCAATGAGAGAGAAAAAATAATTCATGATAAAAAATCCGACTGTTGAAACGGTCGCTTTAAACTTGTTTTGAAAATGGTCGAAAGAATAGCGGTATAAAATCAATATCACGAGAAGATTTCAGAGACATCATACGCAACGAATAGTTTTATAGCCTGGCTTGAAAAGATTTTTGGGCGCTTACTCTATCCTAATTTACAGATCATTTGAAGAGAAGGTAAAAAAACAATTTGTGGCTGATCTTGCCACTTTTTGTCAATTTGAAAGATTCGACACCGTTCTTTTTTTAGAGGGATTTTAGGTGTTTAAGTAACTATGCCAAAAATCAATGAAGCGACAGATACCGATCTAAAGGTAATTGAAGACTTGAAAAACTCCGGTTGGAAGCCGGGAGATACTTTGCTGTATCAGCAAGAGTACAGTTTAACCCCAGAACAGCAAAAAGTATTTGAAGATAAAAAGAGCATAAAGCCCGATATTACCCTGACGGATTTGAGTGGAAATATAGTAGCTGTTTTTGAGAACAAGTTTGAGGACGAGAAAAAAGCACTTACAAAACTCCGCACGCTTTACGCAACAGTTTTAAAACCCCGCTTTTTATATGCCTGTTCACCTGAAAGGACTTTATTTTACGATACCGAATGGAAAGGCCTCGAGGCAGGCGAGTTTCGACAAGTCAATAGCTTCATGTCGCTTGAAGAAATGCGGTTGAAAATCGAGCAAGCCAAAAAAATAAACCTTAATCGGGAAGTATTCATTGATAAAACAATTGCCGGCGGTATTAATCCAAGTTGTGGTAAAGAAACTTATTACCAAGTCGAGTGCATTGAAACACTTTTACGGAAATACAGGGAAGGCAAACGAAAAATGCTGGTGCACATGGCCACTGGTCTTGGAAAAACCCGAACTATGGTTGCCTTCGTCAAGGCTATCCTTGAATACAATATGGCTAGACGAACGCTTTTTGTGGTTGACCGCATTATGCTTGCAGACCAGGCGCTTAATGATGGTTTTTCTCTCATTAGCAAAGAGTTTTCGGCAGTGCGAATCACTTCGTCTAACTATCGCCAATACAAAAACGCGCAAATTCACATAGTCGTCATAGACACGCTGGAAAATATCTACCAAAACATTCCAAGCTTTTTTTATGACTTGGTCATTGTGGACGAATGCCACAGGTCTATCAATATCAATAGAAAGCTCATCTTTGATCATTTTCTTTGCCCACGTATCGGGCTAACCGCCACACCACGGAAGGCTATCGCGGCAAAAGGAAAAGACATTTCAGAAGAAGACCTTGCTATATTGGATACATACAAGCTCTTTGGGTGCGAAATCGGCGAGCCGGACTATCAATTTGACCTAACGAGAGGAATTGACGAAGGATTTTTAGCCCCCTATCAAGTTTTATCAATTGAAACAGAACTTACCAAATTAGCACGTGAAAAGGGCGTTGAGTTTAGTTATGTCCTTGATCCTGATGAAAGAAGAAGAATTGAACTGGATCAACAGAAAAAGCTGATGCTTGAACAGTTGGAGCGCAAATACATTTCCGAAGACAGATGCCTGCGTATCGCCGAAGAAATAAAAGCCAATACCGAATACGGTGAAAAAGCTCTTTTGTTTGGTGTTAGTCAAGCTCACTGTACCATGCTCACCAAAGCGCTCAACAAAGTTTTTGCCACACCTGAAGATGAAGCCAGCCCGCGCTATGCTGAGGCAATTATTTCCGATAATAATGACCTCAATGCGACCTTCAAAAAGTGGTTTAAGGACATTAATCACAAGCCGTTTATAGCAGTTTCGGTTGATATCATGGGCACCGGCGTGGATATTCCTTGCGTTCGGTATATTTCTTTTGCCGCGCTGACTAAATCCGTCGGCAAATATGTTCAAATGCTTGGCCGCGGTACTCGGCTTGATCCAAAGACAGGCAAATTCAGTTTTAAAGTATTAGACTTTGTCGGCCTATGTGCCGCTATGGAAGATAACGGTAAAGGAACACCGAAAGAAAACAAACATATTATAAAAGGAAAAGACACAAGTGGCGTAACCTGCCCAGGTCCCGGGCCAAAAGGCGAATGGTTTATCATCGACAATCCAGACCCCGCCCATCTTATTCAGCGTATATATCTGCATGGCGATAAAATCCAGGTAATTGATAATATCCCCATAGAAAAAGCCCGTGCATTGTTTGAGGAAGAGTTGGAAAAGGCCGATAAGCCGGAGATTATTGAAATAAAGAAAAAGGTTGAGAAAGACAAAGAGTATGAACCGAGTGCAGACGAAGTGGAAACGATTAAGGACTGGGCAAAAAATCCGCAAGTGTATCTTGACGAAGGGCAACTGCAAAAGGTCTATGACTTTGAACAGGGGTCAATATGGGATTTCTTCCTGCACGCTTTGCGCGTTAGGAAAATCCCAACCCCAAAAGAACGAATTGAGCACGGTTTTGACTCTTACATCAAAACCTACAATTTTGATGATAATCAGATTCAAATTTTACAGGATATCAAAGACATAGTTGCCGAAAATATTGTTGCGAGAAGAAGACTTACTCCTCAAGAAATATTTAATAATCCAGTTTACTCGAGAATTATTGGCGCTGATTACCAGGAAGTAAACCAAAAATTTAATAATCGCCTACCCCAAGTGTTTGAGGAATTACAAGCGACGTTTAAGGTTTAATTAACTATGGGAAGATCAACCGTTCATTACGCTGACAACGAGACAAATAACACTCTCAAACGCTTGCATAATAAGCTGCGTCCGGCCGGTACTCCGGTTGAACGCGTGGAGTATATTATTGAACTTCTCCTGCTTCGTATTTTTGAAGCCAAACTCAAGCAGGAGGGAACGTTTACTCCCTTGAGAAGGCTTTTTGAAGGTGAAAACTATCGCCTTCTGTTTTCTCACCTGCTTTCTCTCACGGGTGATCAGGTATTATCAGAACTTAACAAAAACATTTTTCCGTTTTACGCTTCCATTCTTACCAAAGCCAGACAAGTAATAAGCGGTAATATGCCAACCAAAATGCAGGATCAGCTTGTCCTCATGGAGGAAGTATTTGCTAACTCAAACTTTACCAACAATGTCAAAGGCGGCGTGATTGCAGAAGTTATTGGACTGGTGAATGAGATTGACGAACAATGGGTCTTAAAAACCGATCTTTTGGGAGACGCTATCGAATCGGCGTTATCGGAAACTGGGGGTACAAAAGATTTAGGACTGTATAGAACACCAGACCACATCCGCAAAATGATGGTGGAGATGGTTGACCCGGATTTTACAGATACCATTTATGATCCTGCCTGCGGTACAGCCGGATTTCTTTTTAACGTCTACGAATATGTTATTGAGAAAGCAAGAAAAACAAGACGATTTCCACCTGAGCATATTGCAAATCATTTTTACCGTGTGGGCATTTGCGGGATTGAATATCAAGGCCGTATCAGAAAGATGGCGGCGGTGAATATGTATATCCGCGGGCTAAATCCGCACAACATTGACCAGGGTGACAGCTTGAAAATGTATGATCCGTCAAGCGATGCTGGTAGTAAAAGCGTAGTGATTGCTAATCCTCCATTTGGCGCGGAACGCGACCAGCCGGCATATCCAAATGTATGGGAAGAATACTCCAAAGAGTCTGAAACCACGATTCTCTTTGTAAAACTCATGTTTGATCTTTTGAAACATGGTGGACGATGCGCAGTGATTGTGTCAGAAGGGTTTTTAACATGGGGACAGAATAGTGCTTGCGCCCTTAGAAAACTATTGTTAAACGAGGCGAACTTGCGGGCTGTCATCAGCCTTCCGCAAGGCGTATTTGTGTCGAAGAGCGGTCAAGGCGCCAAGACTTCAATTCTGTATTTTGAAAAAGGTCAACCGACTGATTTTGTCTGGTATTACAAAATAGAAAACGACGGCTTCTCGATGGGAACGAACCGCAAACCAATTGAGGGAAGCCAGATTCCTCAACTTTTGGAGATTTTCAAAGAGATTAAGCAAGGTAAAAAACCAAAGGACACAAAGCATAGTTTTTGTAT
>JAHFOW010000178.1 GCA_023261465.1 Planctomycetota bacterium | reverse complement strand
ACAAAGATATTTAAGTGAAAATCCACAACGTCGTACATCTGAAGTTCTATCTTTAACCGGTCACTTCGCGCCTTTACATCGGTAACGAGGGTATTTTCCTTATATTTAAGAGTCTTTATCCACTCCCCGTCTATCCAGCTAAACTGGCCGTCAACCCAGACACCCATGCGGGACGGATGGCCAATGGTGTGGTTTTCCTTCCCTACGTAAGGGAAATAGATATCCCTGATTTGGTATTCCCGGTCAAAGGTAACCAGCATCGAACCATTTCCTACAGGTATGTCTCTTGGCATAGTTTTTCCTCGGAAAAAATTAGGCGTATGCGACAAATATTTCATCCGCCAGTTCTGCCATGAGACGGTTTCTCTGATTGGCAGTTTCTACAGTAACTCGTTTAACATACTCATCAAATGGGGTTATGAGCAATCGTCTGTTTTTATCTAAGGCTTCCTTTAATTCTGGCTCGATTCTTTTTTTAGGCCCTCTTGCCGGTACCAGTTGGGCTGGCCACCTTTCAGCAGGTAATGCAAAACGTCTTTTTCTATTTTCACCTGAAAACGGATTTTCATGATCCCTTGTGACCGTTTTTGGTCATGGATGTTTTATTTATTATTTTAACAATCTCAATCCTCTGCGTCCAATTCTTTACCTATACGGTATTTGATGTCGTAGTTGATGCCTGTCCTGAGCAAAGCCGAAGGGATAAAGTCTAATTCCTCATCGGTAAAACCGTAATGTTGGGCTAATACCTTTTTATTTCTTTCATAGCAGGAACAGATTTTTTCTCGTTTCACTGCTCTGGGATGTGATGAAATCTTAGCCGTTGGATCGTCTCCCTCTTAATTTACTCGAAGAGTATGAAAGCGAGAGTTGAATATTTCGTTTCTTAAACATATAAAATCTCTACCCTGCAGTGGCATAATACGGCGAGGGCACGGTCGGGTATGCCCGATAGACATGGTAAAATACCTCCTCAGACTTTCGCTCCACATCGTCTTGAGTGTAAAAATCTACAGGCAGGCCGGTTTTCTCATCCCACAGAAAATTTCTAATTAATACTTTTACTTCATCCCTTGTCGGCTCTTTGTCCTGCCACTTATACAGATCCTTTAATTTATCTTTCAGTTTTTCCAAAAGTTCCTTTGCCACCTTTTTTATCTTTTTAATTTCATGGGGTGTTAAATCTGGTTTTGCCAAAAGGTCATAAATAGCCAATGTTTCCTCGTCCAGACCCTCCCGCATTGCCCGGCTTTCTTCCTCGTCCAGCTCCTGGACAAACTTCAGTAATGCCTCAAAAGTGGCCTCAATATTTTGGCGGTCTTTTTCTTTGTTATATTCATCAATAATCTTTTCATAATGTTCCTGAAGGTCCGTCCGAAGCGGATTTCTTTGAATAAGCCGCTGTAGTTTTTTCTCAATTATGCTTTTCAGGCTTTGCACGGTAGTGTTTTTCGTCCTGGCATTCTCAAACTCTGCCCGTAATCGGCTAAAGTCAATCTTGCTGATATCATACGGTTTATCGGGTTCTTTGGCTTTGCCGGGGATCACGGAAATTGATTCATCAACCACTTCATGCAGTTGTTTAATGATGTCGCTGATATCTGCCATGTCCCGGTCTTTTTGCAGGCTTTTGTATATGATATTGATAGCGTTGTACTGACTGCGATAATCATTAATTCCGGGAATTGTCAGACACGCCTTGAATTTAATAAATACTTCCCGGCACATCACCTCAAACTTCTTTCTGGTTTCATCATTTTCGTTTACTGCTTCTTTGGCCGCGACAATCGCCTTGTTTCTCTCAAATCCGATTGTGTTAATGATCGCATCAAACGGCGCTTTCCTCTCATTTAGGAAACCACTCACCATTCCAATCGCTTGTTTTAAGTCTTCAAGTAATTCCTCTTTTGTTCTGGTAGGATCCAATTCATCCGGCCCGGGCCTGCCGGTATCGCCTGTGCCGGTAAAGGTCGCAAGCGCCTTCCGCAGATTTTTCAGAATGCCGCAGTAATCAACTATCAATCCGTTATTTTTATCCTTATTGACCCGGTTCGCGCGGGCAATCGCCTGCATGAGCGTATGGGCTTTGAGCGGCTTGTCCAAATAAAGGTTTGCCAAACTCGGCACATCAAAGCCGGTGAGCCACATTGCGCAAACAATGGCAATGCGAAAAGGATGCTCCTCTTTTTTAAACGCAGAATCTACATCAATGCGCGTTCCGGCAGAGAGTTCAAAGCCGTTTTTGATGAGCCGCCGGTGCGGTGTGATATCAAAACCCCATTTTCTAAACTTCTCAACCTCGCCCTGCTCCTCGCTCACAATAACCGCCATCTTTGTTTCTTTCATCCAAATAAGCTTATTGGAAAGATGCTCCTTTTCTTCTCCAGCGGCCATTTTCCATGATTCTTCAATTTCTTCCTCTTTTTGCTCCCAATATTGCCTGATCAATTCATACATCCGCACGCAGGTGAGCTTGTCAATACACACAAACATCGCTTTGCCGGTTTCCCAAGAGGTTGTGTAGTGCCCGACAAAATCTTTGGCGATTTGATTGAGCCTCTTTTCCGCTGTAATGATGTGATAGTCCCGCTTCAGTTCCTTTTCCAGCCGCTCTTTTACATCAATATCATCAATCTCAATCTGTTCCAGTTTTTCAGCAATCCGCTCGTTAATATCATTGGTGGCTACACCCAGGGTATCGCCCCGCGAGTCATAATAAAGCGGCACCGTCGCTTTATCTTCCACCGCCCGCTGAAAGTCATAGGTGGAAACATAATCCCCAAAGACCTTGGCAGTGATCTCGTCATCCTTAAATAACGGCGTGCCGGTAAATCCGATAAAGCTGGCATTCGGCAGGGCATTGCGCATATTCAGGGCGAGCATGCCGTATTGAGTGCGGTGCGCTTCGTCGGTAATCACAATGATATCGTCGCGTTTGGTATAGCCTTCATCGGGGTCTACTTCCTGATTGAATTTTTGAATCGTAGAAAAGACGTATGCCTTATGATGTGTCATCAGGTCAGCCAGATGCCTGCCGCTGCTTGGCCGGCAAGGGTTTTTGTCGTTATCCGCCACACCGCAACCAGCAAAGGTTTTGTATATTTGCGTGTCCAGATCATCCCGATCGGTGCAGATGAGAAATGTGTAGTTGCCGCCGATTTTGCGATGCACCTTGGTGGTGAAAAACACCATGGAATAACTCTTCCCGGCGCCCTGCGTATGCCAGAATACGCCGAGCTTTCCCTTGGCTCTTTGCGGGTCATTCAGGGCTTTAATCACCTGATTCACCCCAAGATACTGGTGGTTTTTTGCCAGCACTTTTATCTGTTTGCCCGTGGAATTGTCATAGATAATGAAATTTTCAAAGATGTCCATGAGGTTCTTTTTATCGCACACGCCCTTGAGCAGGGTTTCCATATCCACAACGCCCGGGTCGGATTCTGCCAGGCGCTTCCATTCATGAAAATGCTCATAACCGGCAGTGATGGTGCCGATTTTTGCCTTATCGCCATTGGCAAGCATGACAATCGCATTATGATGGAAAAAGTGAGGGATGGTGTCTTTGTAATCGGCAAGGTTTCTTTCATACGCATGCTTGAGGTCTTTATGGATATTTTTGCACTCGACAAACAAAAGCGGAATGCCGTTGACAAAACCGGCAATGTCAATCCGCCTGCGATAAAGCCCCCCCTGAATCCACAGTTCCCGCACAGCCAAAAAATCATTATTTGTCGCATCATCAAAATCAAATATTTTAAGCCGCTCTTTTTTTATCTCGCCGTGTTCGCCCTGAAACGATACAAGCACACCGTCTTTGAACAGTTTGTATTTGTCAAAATTATTGGCAAGCAAAGACTGGCTCTGTGAATAATCCTTCACCTGACGAACGGCTTCATCATAGGCAGTTTCGGGGAGACCTTTATTGAATTTTTTCAACGCCTGTTTTAGATAGCGGATTAGAACAACTTCACGGTCGGAATTTCTCCCCAATAGCCCATCGGACCCAAAGGTTTCCTGATTATAGGCATAGACAGAATCCCAACCGAGTCGGTCACGGAGGTAATCGGCGGTTGTTTGCTGGACTAATGTGTCTTCGTTTAGGTAAGTCATAGTTTTTTCTTTTTAGACTCTAATAATTTTTTGACTTGGCGGTCAAAATCGGAGACATAATTTTTATCTTGAATGACACGGTATTTTTCATATTCTTGCAGGGCAAGCGCTTCTGCTACTTCATGGCTTATTTTTCCCGCATTAGTCAAAATTTCATGTTCGCTAAATTTCAAAAACGCATTGAGTTTTTCAATCCAGTCTTTCATAGTCATAGCCCGTCCGCGAGCCGCCTGCATCTCGGCGTAGTCGAGGTACATATTCACGATTCTGTTAAGCCCCGTAAGTTCTTTTTGATTGAGATAATTTTTGGCTAATACCACATCACTCGGCATAATTTTACCCTTTGGCGCTCGCCTCCATGTGGTAAGTCCCATTTTGTCTTTTTTACTATCAACCCGGCTATGAATTATTTCTGCCGCTGTCTGTCCGGTAATGGCAAAATGGAGTTTGTTTTGCACTGTGGCAAAAAACTGTTTTGTTTCGTATGCCTTTGGAGAATAATCTATGGCTGTGGCATAGATGTCTGTAATTTTTTGGTAAAGCATCCTCTCACTGGAGCGGATGTCTCTGATTTCTTCGTAAAGTTCGTCAAAGTATCTGGCGCTGAATCGGGAGCCATATTTGAATCTGTCGCTATCCAGCACATAACCTTTATGGATGTAGCTTTTGAGGATTTCTGTTGCCCACTGCCTAAACTGGATGCCCCTTTCAGAATTGACACGGTAGCCAACGGCAATAATCGCGTCCAATGAATAAAAGGAGGCGCTTCTTTTTACCTCTCTGCTTCCTTCTTGTTGAACTTGTAAGAAATCCTTACAAGTTGCCGATTGCTCAATTTCGCCGCTTGCATAGATATTTTTCAGATGCATGGTGATATTTTGCGGAGTGGTGCCGAAAAGCTCCGCCATTTTTTTTTGTGTCAGCCAGATGTTTTCTTCGACATACAAAACCTCAATATGCACAGAGCCATCCGGTGATTGATAAAAAACAATTTGATTGTCAGGTAGTTTTTTCATAGTGTTACACCTCAATCTTACCGCTCATCAGCCGCGGTAAAAGTAAATCCCGAGATTGGGCGAGTTTTTGGTTTTCAAATTTTAGAGTTCTAATTAAACCAAAAATAGGCGTTACCAACTGCTCAAATTGTCTACACAAATCATCTGTAGCAATAAGTACTCTTAATCTGTTCAAGTCCTTTGGATAAACATGGGGTTGGGCGGCACCAACTTGTAATCCCAAGATTGATGTTTGCATACTTTTCAATCTCAAATAGAGGTAATAGATGTATTTGGTCGAGTTTTTATCAATATAAGAGCAATCAGACGCCCATATATCAGTATCATACAAATTGACATACCCAGCATTTGCACCAGACGCACTTATTGTAATTACGGGCGCAGATACATTTGCTTTGTTGTGATAGTAGGTCGGATCTAACCCACCCCCAACTACAGGAATATCTCCATCTATTGCTTGATCAAAGGTAATATTTCTTCCTTTTTTAACTATCGCAATATCTTCTAAAAGACCCTTCATCCACCCCTCCGGCACGCCATCAATAATCTTCATTTTTTCATGCCCGGCACGCCCTGAGCATAGCCGAAGAGGAAAACGGAAGTAAACAAACCACTCGCGGAAAAGAAGCCGCGCCGCTTCTTCCAAAAGCTGTATCCGCCGGCGGTTGATGTCAATGAGGTTGGTATAGGCAAAATAAATATCCGAAATTTTCTTTTGTACATTTATCGGGGGCAGAAGTACTTTGAAATCCTTAATTTTAAATAGACCGAGCTTCCCCTGCGCGGCTCCCGCAGCAATTTGTTGAAATTTAAATTTATTTCGTGGCGTCGCTAGCTGACATAACAAATAATTTGGAT
>JAHFOW010000177.1 GCA_023261465.1 Planctomycetota bacterium | reverse complement strand
ATTTTTTACACCACCATACCAATAATAACCCCTTCAAATACTAATTTGCCATCTACAATCCCCTGGGTATCAAAAATTGCTCTCCGGGAGCGGAGTTCCTTGTTTTTTGCAATTATTATGAGCTTGTCACCCGGTACCACTTTTCCGCGAAATTTAACATTATCAATTCCACCGAAGCCAAGGAATCGGTCGTCTTTCATCGTTTGTTTATAATAATACGTGCACAATTGGGCAGCAGCCTCAAGCATCAAAACCCCTGGCATAATAGGACGGCCTGGTATATGTCCCCGAACCCAAAATTCTTTATCAGAAATGTCCTTATAACCAATAATAATCCCCTCCTCTATGTCAAACTTTAAAATACCCGTCAACTGTTCCATTTCAAACCGGTGAGGGATTACTTCACGGATACCTTCGATTGCCACGATTTGCTTATTTAAATCAAGCGTACTTAAGTCTATCAAGATGTTCTGTGCCATATATAGTAAAATTCTCTTTTAATAATTAGTAAAAAGCTGTAATAACCAATAAAAGTTTGATTTATGGTAATTGCTGACAACGAGTATGTCAATAAAAATTCAGCATACAATAATATGAAAATATTATTGACATACTGAATAAATTTTGATATAAACTAAAAGTTGTAAATATTCTATCGATTAATATGTTAGAGTGTTGTTGATAATACACTATGTAGTATCTGCAGAGACTGGTTACTCGTTTTTGTTCTTTACATCAAAGCACGTATTTTTGAAAGGAGATGTCTCCCCATGAAGAGGTTACGTATTTCATTAATGGTTTTTGGTGCACTTATGTTTGGAGTCGGTTTAACAAACGTACCAATGCTTGTTAAATCTGCATTTGCTGGTGCTTGTTCTTGCCCGGAGGGCTGTCCGTGCAGCCATTGTTCTGGAAAATCTAAAGATTGTAACTGTAAAAAATAAAATATATATATTTTACTCTTTATATTTTAAGATTTTAGTTGGTGGTTTTAAATTAAAAAGCGCCTTCATTTAAGGCGCTTTTTATTGTTTATATTGTACAAATTAACATGATTTAAGGAATACAAAGCAATGAGTACTTTTATGGCTAAAAAAGAAGAGGTAAAGAGGAACTGGTATATTGTTGATGCAAGCGATAAGGTTCTGGGACGGATGTTAACCACCGTTTCAAGAGTCCTTCAGGGAAAGCATAAACCAGAATACACCCCTCACGTGGATGTTGGTGACTTTGTTATTATTATCAATGCGAGCAAGGTGAAACTTACCGGGAAAAAGATGCAGGAAAAGGTTCATTATTATGTTACTGGTTTTCAGGGAGGTTTGAGAAAGCGAATGGTTGGTCAGACTCTCCAAACAGCGCCTGAAAAGGTATTTCACCGCTCAGTGAAGAGAATGTTGCCCAGGTCAAGACTGGGAAAAGATATGTTAAGTAAATTAAAGATTTTTGCAGGTACCGAACATCCACATCAGGCTCAACAACCTAAGGAATTATTTATTCGGAATTAATTGAAGGAGAGAAAAGTGGCAGAAGAATTACAATATATTTGGGGTACGGGAAGACGTAAAACATCTATCGCTCGGGTAAGAATAAGAAAAGGAACCGGGAAGATTGTAGTAAACAATGCAGATATGGATATTTATTTCCCTATAGACAGGGACAGAGGTACGGTGCGGGCGCCGATGAAGGCTACCAAGACGTTTGGGGAATTTGATGTATTTGTCAATGTATGTGGCGGCGGTATAACCGGGCAAGCTGGCGCTATATCACTTGGTATTGCGCGTGCTCTGTCAAAAGCCAATTCAGCCAACGTTGACACCTTGCGTGATAACGGATTCCTGACAAGAGACAGCAGAATGAAAGAACGTAAGAAATACGGTCAAAAGGGTGCAAGGAAGCGATTCCAGTGGACAAAGCGTTAATCCTCATTTACATGACTACTATTATGTAATCGTTCCTCGGAGAATGTGGAAATAGAGAAAACTGTGAAAGAATTTTGCGCTATGTGCCAACTGCATGGTATTTCAAAAATTCTTACATTTCCACGTTCTCTGCGGTGAACAATATTCTAAGCTTTCCATAATTTTCGATAATATTGGGTTGCAAGCCTTATTCCTTCTTCAAAGGTAAACATTGGTTTCCATAAAAGTTCATGCTGTGCTTTTGTGCTATCCAGGCTTATATGGTCAATCTCGCCAGGCCGTTTTAAGCCAAAGATAGGCTCAACATTTGACCCAAGCGCCCTTCTGACGGTACTAAATACATCTAAATCTGAAATTTGTTTTCCCCATCCCAGATTATAAATCTCTCCTTTTCCTATATTACCCATAACAAGCATATTTGCTTTTATAATATCATCCACATAAACATAGTCTCGTGTCTTAGAACCATTACCGAATATTGTGGGACGTTTATTGTGTAGGATGAGTTCACTGAATATTGCAACGACTCCGGCCTCACCATGGGGAGATTGCCGCGGCCCATAGACATTGGGATACCTTAATACGGTAAAATTCATATTATATAATTTATAAAAAACATTCAAATAATGTTCTACCGTATGTTTACTCACGCCATACTGACAGAGGGGTTCTATGGGACACGATTCTTTAACAGGTATATCCTTTGGTTCACCATACACAGCCCCCCCTGTCGACACATAAATAAATTTTTTAACTTCATATTTTCTTGATAGTTCACAGAGATTCAAAGAACCAAGAATGTTAATCGTTGCGTCATAGACAGGCATTTCTACTGACTTACGCACATTTACATGCGCCGCGTGATGATTTACAACATCCGGTCTTTCCTTTTTAAACACCTCTTCTAAAGAAGCAGCATCACAAATATCGACATGATAAAAAGTTGCTCTTTGATTAATATTTTCCTTTTTTCCCGTTGACAGATTATCCACCACAACGACCTGATGTTTGTCCGCTATCAATTGATCTGCCAGATGAGAAGCAATAAAACCTGCACCGCCAGTTACCAGTACCTTCATTTAGAATTCCTTTCCTTGCATTTGTACACCAAAATTACCTGTCAAATGATATTCCTTCCAGTATCATTTTTGGATACTCCGATACCATTTTATGAGCTGTTTCCTCATCTAAAACATCAGATACAATTTTTACGGCTTGAGAAAGTATTGGTGGCCTGTTTACCGGAGAGTGTGCATCAGAGGCCACCACATGTACTAAATTATTCTTTAGCATCCAGAGAACACATTTTCTTGGGGCGTTGCCAAAGCCACCGGTAAAGCTTTGGGCAGTCACTTGTAGAATTGCCCCCATATCTACAAAACGCTGAAGAACTGCACGATTTTCCTGAATACGGTTATTTCTTTCAAGATGGGGCAATATAGGAGTTAATCCCATCGATTTCAATTTAAAAATAACCTGCTCTGTTTCCGTCGGAATCCACTGAAACGAAAATTCTAAAAGTATATACGTTTTATTGCCGTTTATGGTTAATATAGGGCTTTCTTTTATAATATTTTCATTTATCAGGCGGTCATTTAAATGTACTTCCGCGCCAGGATAAATAGTTAAATCCAGCCCCGCCTCCTGTATTAATTGGTTAAGCATGTTTACCTTTTCAAGTACAGTCTGTGCATTTACATCAAAAATGCTATTTTCAACATGAGGTGTTGCTACGATCTTTTTTATTCCATCGTGAACGGCAATTCTGCACATTTCCATGGATTCCTGAACTGTTGTTGGCCCATCATCGAGCATCGGTAATATGTGGGAATGTATATCAATCATAATTTTTATAATTATAACACAAATTTATTCGATTAATCAATGTACATACCATAAATAATCCTTGCATATTCTACACTATGTAGAATATAATATGACATTATGAAAAAACAGTTGAAATTTAACTTTAATCCTTTCAAGGAAGGGCTTAATCAGGTCATGGGTACATTGGAAAGGGACATTATGGAGGTATTGTGGAATCACGGAAAATCCTCCGTAAAGGATATTGTGAGCGCCCTTCCTCAAGATCGTGACAGTTCGTATTCTACGGTAATCACGGTTACCAATCGAATGGCAGCGAAAGGGCTTTTGAAAAGGAAAAAGGTGGGAAAGGCATACGTGTACAAATCTGCGTACAACAGAGAACAATTTTATGAGATTGTCTCAAAAAAAGTTGTTGAGGGAGTTTCTGCATTTTCCTTTCAAGCTACTGTTGCATACTTCGTCGATTATATGTCACAATTGGAGCCAGACAAATTAGAATATTTTTCAAGGTTGATTGAATCAAAAAGAAAAAACAAACCTTAGAAATACATTATATTTATGGAAAAAAGCCAAATCAAAATACAAAGGGAAAAACCAGAACGATGTTTTGTATACATAGTACTTATTAATCTTGTGATTTTGTTCATAGTAATTACAGGGATTATTGTGGACATTCATGATTACATATCCGACACAAAGTCTACCTATCGATCTGTCACCTGTTGCGGAAGTATATGTTTAAAATGTTTTTTTTCCTTTTATACATTTGCAACAATGCTTACATGGGGTTGCATTTTGCTACTTTTTATTGGGATATGCAAAGCGATTCATAAAATAATTTCTTTGCTCTCCCTGAATTACAACTTTATTTATTCTCTATCCCCCCTCCCCATTGAATGCCATCCTAAGTTGAAAAATATTGCAAACAATCCACGTTTTTGTAACCATCTTGTACTCTTAAATAATAGTAAACAACGCTATGCCTTTACCCAGGGTCTGTGGAAGCCAAAGGTGTACGTATCGTCGGGCATTTGTTCTTATTTGACAAAAGAGGAGCTTTTGGCCGTGATTCTTCACGAAATGCATCATCAGGAGAGCAAAGATCCATTGAAACTCTTTTTTATACACATATTTTCTGCCTTTAATTTCTTTCTTCCTGTTAACCAGTATTTGCTAAACAAATTTTCTTCTGCATCAGAAAAGGCTGCTGACGATAGTGCGGTGAATTTTTCAGGAGAATCCTTAGATCTTGCAAGTGCAATTGTTAAGATATCCAGGTCGAACAATATAACACTGCGGTCTCAAATGATCTTTTTTCTTGAAGGACAAAATACAAATATAGAGGAAAGATTGAGAAGATTGCTGGAACCGGAGATTGCTCCCCCCTCTTATGATAAAGTATATGCCTTTTCTTCTTATTTCTTATCCATAGGTATTGCTATAGCAATTTGTTTGTCTTTATTTAAACCTCTTGCATGGATTCGCATGGCCGATTGTAATACAATGGCATGTCATATAAATACTTGTAGATAATCATTCGTGAACGAAGGGAGTTCAGGTATGTATAAAATATTAAAACGATCAATACTTCTGTCCCTCTTCCTCATTCCTCTTAAAATTGTTACAGCCCGAGAAAAAGATGACACTGCTTCTCATAAGCCACCAAACAGTATAACAACTGTTCTTGAAGTGGATACGGCAAATGCCCCCTTAGATTTAAAATGGCTAGTCCAGGAAGCCATAGAACATAATCCAGAGATTATAGCTGCCCAAAAACGCTTAAATGCCGCAAAGGCAAAGATTCCGCAGGCCAAATCACTGGACGATCCTTCCATACGTATCGGTTCTTTTGATATGTCTAACAGCCCAATCAATATCGAAGGCAAAACCGACATGCTTCAACAGCGCTTTGGAGTGTCACAGAAAATACCATTCCCTGGAAAACTACGTCTCCGGGGTGAAGTAGCCACAGAGGAGTATAACATGACAGAAAAAGAATTGCGGTCAAAAATACAAGAAATAACTGCCCTTGTAAAATCCGTCTTTTATGAACTCTGTTATATCGATAATGCGCTTGATATTACTCAGGAAAATAGAGACCTGCTCCACAAATTTGCTAAAATCGCAGAAACAAAGTATTCTGTCGGCAAGGCTACACAGAGGGATGTGTTGGCAGCGCAGGTTGAGGTATCCACCTTGGCGAATAACCTTATTGTTTTAAACAGGGAAAAGGAATCCATTATTGCCCGGTTAAATATATTATTAGA
>JAHFOW010000176.1 GCA_023261465.1 Planctomycetota bacterium | reverse complement strand
TCTGCGTGCTTACTGCCGGGCTCTTCGGCCAGAATTTTAATCTGATATTTAGCAAAATTGAATTAGTTACCCTTGGCATGTCTATTGGCGGCACCTGGCTTGTCGTCCATGATAATAAAAGCAACTGGTGGGAAGGGTTCTTGCTGTTGTCTTTCTATCTCATCATTACCATTACGGCCTATTTCTTATAGTAAGTTTCAACACCTTCTTTTAATATTGAAGGAACGGGAACTCAAGATAATGTGGTTGTACGGCGCACTTCTGTGAACGTCCGTGGTAAAAAGAGAATTTCGGAGGAATACGTTTTGAAAATTGCAGTAACTGGTCTGACTGGTTTTCTCGGTAGTTACGTGGCAAAAAGACTCTTTGAAAGGGGCGCTCAAATACAGGCTCTGATACGGAATACCTGCAATATTTTACATCTTAAAAATTTTCAGGAAAAAGTTACCTTTGTACAAGGCAACCTCACTGACAAAGAGATATTGAAGAAATTTGTGCAAGGTGCGGATGTAGTCATTCACATGGCTTACGAAAGAAACGGCGCCTCATTTTACGAAGCGGCTAATAAGGACATTAAAAGATTTGTAGAGGCAAATCTTCTCGGTAGCATAGAACTGTTAGACGCCTCAAGACAAGCTGGCATTAAACAATTTATCTTTATCAGTTCCTGTGCGGTATACGGACACATCTTTTCCAATATCAAGTTAGACGAACAGCATCCCCTCATACCCGATTCAAATTACGGAGCATACAAGGCATCGGTCGAGGCATTTTGTCATTCATATTTCATGACAAAGGCTTTTAGCACAACGATCTTCCGTCCGGTAGGCATCTATGGTATAAATCCGCATCTGGCCCACTCCGCCTGGTATAATATAGTCAAAGATATCAAACACGGAAGCGATGTAGAAGTTTCGGGAGGCGGCAAGGTCGTCTTTGTGGAAGATGTGGCACAGGCTATAGACCTGGCAATTGGCAATAAAGAAGCATCGGGAAAGATTTACAACCTGGTAGACTTTTATATTGATAACGTGAGCGTTGCACGTATGGCTAAGGAATTTTGTGCCTCCAAATCCAGTATCAACGGTACGTCCAAACAACCTGTCAATACTATTGATAATACTCAATCTAAGGCATTGGGTGTACATTATGCAGGGATTGAAGGGTTAAAGCGGTATGTTCAGGATATGATTAACCGTATTTAGCGCCTCGTTTTGATTTTATATCCAAGGTAAATTTGATATTGTTTAATGCCAAAAGAAGTGCAGCATCATTTTGTATTAACCTTTTGGTAGCGTAGAAAAGGAGAGACCTGACATAATGGCCTCCTTTGATTAGAAGGGGTTACAATTGCAAATTGGCTAAAGGTCTCCATAGTTCTATGTGACCAAAGCTTTTGTTCCCCGTGGACTTCCTAGCAAAGCGTATCGTGCAGGCCATAAAAAAGATTGCTTCGCTGTCGCTCGCAATGACATTTGCATGTCAGCTTATTTAAGATGTTCACTCTAAAGACCGTCCTCCTTTTAATGAGTTAATAAGTCCCCGCGCCTTGTGTAATGTCTCTTCGTATTCATCCTCTTCGTGGGAATCTGCAACTATACCACTGCCAACCTGAAAATATACACGGCGGTCTTTCATGATAAAGGTACGTATGGCAATGTTCATATCCATATTTCCGTTAAATCCGATATACCCGATAGCGCCGGTATATACGCTGCGCTGGCTGGGTTCAAGTTCATCAATAATTTGCATGGCCCTGATCTTGGGCGCTCCGGTAATAGACCCGCCGGGAAACGCGGCTCTGAGCAAATCAATAATATCATGATGCCCGTGTAAATCGCCTTCTACGGTGGCAACCAGGTGATGTACGGTAGGGTATGTTTCGAGCGCTTTTTTTTCTGTTACTTTGACGGTTCCAAATTTACACACACGTCCAAGGTCATTACGTTCGAGGTCAATAATCATGGTAAGCTCCGCATCATCCTTTGGACTGGAAAGCAAATCCTGTTTCAATGTCTCATCGGTTTTTGAATCCTCTCCCCGTGGCCGCGTCCCCTTGATGGGACGGGTCTGGACATGACTATCAAGGACATTCAGGAATCGTTCCGGTGAAGAACTGATGATGGCAATATTGTCAAACATTAAATAACCGGAGAATGGCGCAGGATTTACAGCGCGTAATTTTTTATAAAGTTCATACGAGGACATTTGAATGGAGGATTCTATCCGTTGAGAAAGGTTAACCTGATAAACATCACCGGCTGATATATAATCTTTAATACGTCTGATAGCGCCCAGATACTGTTCCCTGGTAAAATTAAATTGTAATGGCGTTTCCGTTATTTCTCGCGCGATTGGCTGGTCTGATGATTTATATTCGGGTTCACATTTTTTTTGTAACGTATCAATGATCTGTTCCATTCTGTCCGTCAGGGTGTCGTCAAAACCAAAATCTATTCCAATTACAGAGCACTTTTCCAGGAGATGGTCGTATGCGATGATCAGGTCATAGAATCCCATATACAAATCCGGCAGTCCGATATCGTCTATCGCCCTGCTGGGTAATTGCTCAATAAAATGGCAAAGTTCATACCCCAGGTAACCGACAGCGCCACATTGAAAGGGAATAGACTCCAGGGAAGTTTCCATCGGAAATTGTCTCAATAATTCACGCAGGTGTTCAAAGGGATTCCCTTCAATCTCAAGGGTACCGTCTTTATCGGTTAAAGTAATGGTGCGGTGTTTGGATTTCATGATGAGGAAAGGGTTATACCCCAGAAATGAATATCTCGAAATTCCCTTTATGGGCAGTGCGCTGTCGAGAAAAAACAGGTTCTTGTTTGAAATAAACCTGCAAAATGCCTCTATCGGCAGGCAGGCATCTTTGACTTCCCGAATAAGAATCTCACCAGTCATAGAATTGTTTAGTCCCGTATTTTATACAAAATGTGATACCCATATTAATAGCAGGTTTGTAGTTTTGCGGTTATCATAATGTTTTATGTTTAGGAATTACACTCCTGGAGAGACGCAAAATATTACGTTTCTCCCGCTGCATTTTTAAAATTGCTGCTTTATCGGGAAAACTCCTCTATAATCTAGATGCGATGTAAAACTTTGTCAAGGTAAATCGCCTGATTTGTGCCGTAAAAAGCCATTTTTGCCCTTGTTAATGAACAACAAGTATGCTAACATCGGATGCCATTATGCTATTTTGATGGTGAGGGATTTCGATCTATGCAGGACTATGTAAATAAATATCTCGCCCATATCGAACATGACAAGAATTTTTCAGAGCAGACGCTGCGGGCGTACCGGAGTGACCTGGATCAGTACCTTTCGTTTCTTCTGGGTGAGAATTGCAAAGATTTGGGAAGCGCCAACCGCTTGCTTTTAAGAAAATTCCTTGCATTCCTGAAAAACCAGAACTATTCAAGAACCACAATTGCACGGAAATTAGTAGCCATTCGCTCCCTTTACAAATTTCTCTGCCGGGAAGGTATTTTGGAATGTAATCCGGTGGAAAATATTCGCACCCCGAAGCTGGACAGGAACCTTCCCGAATTCATGAGTGTCAGTGAAACAGAGACGCTTTTAAATATACCGGATGCACATACTGTTCCGGGTATGCGCGACAGGGCTATTATGGAGACCTTATACAGCACCGGCATGAGGGTAAGCGAGCTGGCGGGACTTGACATCACGGATGTGGATTTCCTGAATGAGGTTGTTAAGGTAAAAGGGAAGGGAAAGAAGGAACGTTTAATTCCCATTGGGAATCATGCATTAAATGCCATACGATTATATATGGAAAAAAGGGGGTCGGAAAATAAGGCGCTTTTTTTAAATAAACGAGGCGGCCGTCTTACCGACCGCAGTGTGGCGAGGATGTTAGAAAAATACGTTAAAAAGGGTGGGTTAAACCACAAAATCTCCCCCCACACCTTCCGCCACAGTTTCGCAACCCATCTGTTGGATCACGGCGCCGACCTGCGGTCCGTGCAAGAGTTGCTGGGGCACTCAAACCTCTCAACCACCCAGATTTATACCCACATAACTACTGAACGGCTAAAACAAGTATACGATAAGGCACATCCAAGGGCATAACATAACTATTGCTCCTGATAATATGGCCGGCAGGTTTGTCACATGAAATCTGAATGTGCCGGAAAAATAAACAGACCGCTCCTACGGAGCTAAAAGGATAATCGTTTGTAAAAGTCCCTTAGGGACGAACTGTTTGAAGAAACCAAATAAAAATTTTACCACTCATCATATTCTCCCTGCATATATATTAATCACCCCGTAGCGTCCCCACTCTGTCTCTCCAAAATTGTTCGTAACCCTTCAAATATTAAGTGCTTATGAATTTGATTTGCATTTCAATGAAAATGTAGTAAAATTCAATTTGCGATATTTTTTTGAATTTCGAACTCGGAGAGAAAAGAACATCCGAATCGTTTTTATCCTGTCCAATTTTTAAAGAATTTACTGATATATGGAGGTATATGAGAACGGTAATTACTGGTGGCGCTGGATTTATTGGTTCTCATTTATGCGATCATTTAGTTGCGCGGGGGCATGAAGTTATATGTATTGACAATCTGCTGACAGGCAAAGCAGAAAATATTGCTCATTTGATGGGAAACAGCCATTTCCGCTTTATAAAACACAATGTAAGCGATTATATCTATGTCGATGGACATATTGATAATATATTGCATTTCGCATCACCAGCCAGCCCGGTAGATTATCTTGAATATCCTATACAAACGCTCAAAGTCGGCTCCCTGGGCACATTAAACAGCCTGGGTTTGGCAAAGGTAAAAAAGGCGAGGTTCCTCCTGGCATCCACATCCGAGGTATATGGAGACCCTCAAATACATCCGCAAAAAGAAGATTATTGGGGACATGTAAACCCTGTGGGTCCCCGGGGGGTTTATGACGAGGCAAAACGGTTTGCCGAGGCAATGACTATGGCATATCATCGTTACCATCGTATGGATACCAAAATCGTGAGGATATTTAACACCTATGGGCCAAGAATGCGGATCAAAGACGGTCGCGCACTCCCGAATTTCATGTACCAGGCGTTGAGGAACGAAGATATTACCGTGTATGGCAACGGTTCGCAGACGAGGAGTTTTTGCTATGTCTCCGACCTCGTTGACGGTATCTATCGATTGCTGAATTCGGATGAACATGAACCTTTGAATATTGGCAACCCCGAGGAAATAACTGTCCTTCAGTTAGCAAAGGAAATTATTGCGCTCACGGAGAGTAAAAGCAAGATCGTGTACAAACCACTTCCCATTGACGACCCCAGGATCCGCCAACCGGACATTTCTAAGGCAAAGAGGATTTTATGTTGGGAACCGAAAATCTCACGCGACGAGGGACTCCGTAAGACACTGAATTATTTTAAAGATGTTTTGTCAAATAACCTGATTGCATAGAAATTTTCATTTTATTTATATCATGAAAAAAATACTGGGCATCTATGGCAGCCCCCGCCTGAATGGAAATTCAGATATCCTTCTGAACAACGCTTTGCAAGGGGCTGAGGCAAACGGTTCGGTTGTTGAAAAGATCATTATTCGTGATTTACCGGTCGCGCCCTGTAATTCCTGCGGAGGTTGTTATGAGAACGGGGTCTGTGTCATAGGAGACGCAATGCAAAAAATGTACACACACCTTGTGGATGCCGATGGAATTATTGTCACATCCCCCATTTATTTTATGGGTGTAAGCGCACAGTTGAAGGCATTTATAGACCGATGCCAGGCATTCTGGGCGCGGAAGTATATACTTCACAAGTCCATCCGGGACGGCGGCAGGTGTGCCAAAGGCTTTTTTATTGCAACCGCAGCCCGTAACCCCGTTGAAAACTTGTTTACTGGTGCCGTACAGACAATAAGGGCATTTTTCCATGTTACGGACACACAATACGCGGGTAATATATTATGCGCCGGATTAGAAGAAAAAGGCGCTGTCAATAAGAAACAGGAATTGTTACAGCAGGCATTTGAGGCAG
>JAHFOW010000032.1 GCA_023261465.1 Planctomycetota bacterium | reverse complement strand
TTTTGTAAGTTTTTTGCCTCCCCTTTTATCCCCTCCTTCAAAAGGCAATGTCATTGAATTAAGGGAAGTTGTTTCAATTTTGGGTAAAAGCCCAAAGGGCTTGCATAAGGAAGCCCAGGGGTAGCGCCCTGGGTAAAAGTACAATAATATTTTTAAGCTCTGAAAGAGCGTAATAACAACGGATGGAAAACAATGTGCCAATCGTTAGCAAACAACCTCGTCTACACTATATTGAGAAACCAAATTCCTTATTATATAACCCTTTCAGGGTTTAATTCTATCCTATCTCTTTTTCCCAGGGCGTTGCCCAGGGCTATCTTATCACAGCCCTGTTAGGGCTGTAGGGAGTTGACTTTATCTTTGAATTACACTGACTATCATTTCCCCATTCGGGGACATGCCCTTTACAAAGGGAGAAATGCAATATCTGTTTGACAATTAATTGTAAGATGTATCTTGTTAAATAAGATTAAATTACTAAATCATATATAAATATTGAGGTAAGACCTTGAAGACATTATTAAGTGAACGAGGGCAGGTTGTTATTCCAAAAAAGATACGGGAGACAATCCATATCGGCAAAGGTGATGAATTGGAGATTGAGGTTGTCGGAGAGACCATTGTCTTAAAACCCATCAGGAGATTTAAAGCCAATAAGTGGCAGGATTATGCCGGAATAGGCGAAGGGATCGTGGCCGCCCATCTTAAGGCCAGGAAAAAGGAAAAAAACGATGAAGATGTTTATCCTTGATAGTTATGCCCTGCTTTGCCTTTTTGACAAAAAAAGGAGATCAGAAAAAGAGGCAGTGGCTAAATATCTTGAAGATGCCGAAAAAGGCAGAATAAAAGTGTCGGAAATATTGTTAAAGGCATACCATTAATATCATAAAGCAGCATAGCCGCAACCAAAACAACCACCCCTCTTTCCCTAGGGGATGAAGGGGAGGTGAAAAGCTTTACAAAAAGCAGTTTTTATTGGGTAATACTATAGGGTGAAAAATTGAAACAAAAAAAACATGTCAGACTTAAGGACATTGCATGAGATGGGTAAGATATGATCGTGGTCCACTAATATCTATTAGTAAACCCCCATTTTAAGGTGAAAAATCAAGAGTGTATGTGTGGGAAATTTGACGAGAGGATTTTGATAATTGACCAGGGCTTGAGAAATTAATTGACTTAGTCAATAACTTAGCCTAATATCAAATCTACTATGATTAAAGTAAATATTCACGAGGCAAAGACTCATTTTTCTCAAATTTTAAATCGTGTTGGCAGTGGTGAAGCTGTTATTATTGCAAAGGCCGGAAAACCTATAGCCCGGATTGTTCCGATAAAAAAAGAAGTTAAGAAACGGAAGCCAGGAAGCGCTAAAGGACGTGTTATTATAAAAGATAGTTTTTTTGACCCCTTGCCAGAGAATATATTAATCGAATTTGAGCAATGAGGGTCTTATTGGATACCCATACATTTCTTTGGTGGATTACCGATAATCCGCAAATGTCATCTCGCGCCCGCGATATAATGAGTAACAGTTCGAACGCGTTATTTCTCAGTGCTGCCAGTTGTTGGGAGATTGCAATTAAAGCTAAAATCGGAAGGATAAAGCTGCCTGATAAACCGCATATTTTTGTATCAGAACAAATGGCATTCAATACTATTCAGGGACTACCAATACAAATAAGTCATGCACTCCATGTTTTTAATCTCCCTCACCATCATAAAGATCCTTTTGACCGTATAATTATCGCTCAGGCACAATTAGAAAAGTTGCCTATCTTAACTTCAGACTCTATGATTTCAAAGTATAAGGTTAAAATTATCTGGTAGATAAAATAGCTTTAAAGCGTTAAAAAATGCAATTGCCTACGCGGATGAAGAAGATGCTCTTCTTTTGAATTCGGACACATTATTTAGGTGTTATAAAGAAAATGTCGTAAGTCGTGTGTCGTATGTCATAAGTCAAATGTTAATTTCTACACAGTGACTGATATGGAGATTGAGAAATTTGAGGTGTTCACGGTTTCTTAATTCTAAGAATAGTATAACTAAGCTATAATGATAATAGAGATTATAGATGAAAAAGCTCGCAGTTAAGGTGTGGTTTATACACTAAAAGCTGGTGATAGAATTATAAAGATTCTTTTCCTTATTCTGACCGGTATTTTAAGGGAGGCGATGTTTTTGAAGATAAAATACTCAAAAGATGCTGATATCCTTTTAATAGAACTGAAAGACGGAAATCCTGTAGATTCAATAGATATAAAATAAGGCGTTATTCTTCATGGTATCTGTGTTTTTTCTGTGGTGAATTTAATATCGAAGGTCTAATTTCATAAAAGCAAAAACATTTTCTTAGTGACCTCTGTGCGCTCTGTGGTTTAGACCGAAATAATTAACAATGTATATAGCAAAATATAAAATGCAATTGCAAAAAGGAGTAAATGTAAATAGCGATCAAACCGGGGAATTGAAAAGGCCAAAACAAAGATTGTCCTTTTTTAACCAATTTATCAAAAGAAGCTTCGATTTTGTAGTCGCTGCAATAGGCTTGATCCTGACAGGATGGATTATCATTCCGGCTTATATAGGAGCTTCAATTGATATGCGGGAAAGTGGATTTTTTACTCAAACACGTATCGGAAAAAATGGGAGGCCTTTTACCGTTATTAAAATTCGCACGATGCGATATATCCCATCCATTGATACAACGGTTACTACGACCCATGATCCTCGTATCACATCTCTGGGACGATTTTTTCGCAAGACAAAGATTGACGAATTACCCCAACTGGTCAATGTATTTTTAGGGCATATGAGCTTTGTCGGTCCACGACCCGATGTCCCTGGTTTCGCAGACAAACTTTCTGGTGATGACCGGATAATATTATTCATACGGCCTGGAATCACCGGCCCGGCTACATTGAAATATAAAAATGAGGAAGAGATTTTAGCAAGACAGGCTGATCCGGAAAGGTATAACCGTGAGGTTATTTTCTCAGATAAGGTGCGGTTGAACCGCGAGTATGTTGAAAATTATAGTTTCTGGAAAGATATACAATATATATTTCAGACGATTATAAGTTGACTAGATTTGGTTTATTAATGAGTAGAGTTGGTTAAGCAAGTTGCGTAAGTTTAGGGAGTAGATTAAGTGGTCGAGTTAAATAAAAGAATTTTTCTCTCTCCACCGCATATGGGAGGAGACGAAATAAAATATGTCCAGGAAGCATTTGAGAGCAATTACATTGCGCCATTGGGTCCTCAGGTGGATGCCTTTGAGCGGGAATTTATCGAAAAGTTTAAAATTCGATACGCCGTGGCCTTGTCCAGTGGGACAGCGGCAATGCACCTGGCATTGCGCGTCTTGGGAGTCGGTCCAGGAGATGAGGTTCTTGCGTCTTCCTTAACATTTATAGGAAGTGTCACCCCGGTAGTTTTTCAAGGGGCAACGCCCGTTTTTATTGACTCAGATTGTGTGTCGTGGAATATGGATACAGAGCTATTAGCGGAAGAAATAGAGTTATGCAAAAAGAGGGGGCGATTGCCTAAGGCAGTGATTCCTACGGATATTTATGGACAATGTGCTGATATGGATAGAATTCTGGCGGTTTGTTCTGAACATGCTATTCCTGTTATTTCCGATTCCGCAGAAGCATTAGGGGCAACCTATAAAGGGCGCAGTGCTGGTACCGGAGCAAAGGCAGCCGTTTATTCATTTAACGGAAACAAAATAATAACTACTTCAGGCGGCGGGATACTGGCATCTGAAGATGAAAAAATGATTTCTCACGCCCGGTTTTTATCTCAACAGGCGAGGGACCCGGCACCCCACTACGAACATACTCAAATAGGTTATAATTATCGCATGAGCAATATTGTTGCGGCTATTGGACGTGGACAGCTAAAGGTAATAGATGATAGGGTTGAAGCAAGGCGCAATATCTTTGCTTATTATCAAAAGGCATTATGTAATGTGTCAGGGGTTGAGTTTATGCCTGAGGCTTCGTATGGGCGTTCTAACCGTTGGCTTACGATAATTTTGATAACTCCGGAAGAGTTCGGAGCTGACAGGGAAGAAGTCCGTGTGGCATTGGAGAGGCACAACATAGAGTCTCGTCCCGTATGGAAACCCATGCACCTGCAGCCAGTATTTAAGGGATACCGTATACGTGGGGGGGCTGTATCCGAGGACTTGTTTCATCGGGGACTTTGCTTACCGTCCGGGTCGGCGATGACTACTGGTGATATAGATAGGGTAATAAGTGTGATCATGGATTGTCATAAAAAAGGCCGTTGGAAATACAGAAAGAGGTAAAATATTTCACAGAGTTTTTGTTTGAAAAGAGGAGACGAAAAATCCGAAAAAAACTTCGTCAGGACTGGGCTGGAGGGCTGAAAGAGTACAAAAATAAATACACCTCCCTTCACTTATAAATTTTGATAATGTTAAAATTTCCTATACAAAAGAGGAAAGAAAAAATCCTTGCCACACTTTATTCGTTTTTTAATTAAATTAGGTCTTCAGCGACTACACAAATAACCATCTTCCTTGCGGAGACGCATCTAACATTCCGTTTGAGGGTGGGAGTTTTGACATCGTTGCCCCGCCGATTACACGCCTTATTGAAATATGGTCGTTTTTATAATCTCCCCGAAAAGTTTTAATAAGCATTTTAATAATGAAGTAGAATAGTAATATATGGAATAAAAAAGGTTGTTTCGTGGGAGAATTTCAAAATGTCAAATGCAATAAAATGTAAAGCTGTTTACAAATAGCTGTACATAACACCAATTTATAAAGGCATTTGCAACTTATTTATAAAAGTGTGATCTGGATCACATACTTTTTAGAATATTTCTGGTATATTGTTTTTTTCAGAACTGTATATTCAATGAATGCATGAGTTAGTTTACCACAAATTGCGCGAAGGATCATTAATTTCGAAACGTTTTATGTTTTACAACTCATGCAAAATTACGAAAAGATGTACACTGATAAGGGAGAGACCAACGTATGATAAAACCAACGATGTCCGATAGTGATCTAAGAGAATCTGAGAAAATGCAGGAAAAGCATGATGAAGATAGTGTCAGTTTGCTGACAAGGTTGCTGTACCCTACCCATCTAAAACGGTTTCTTTTCTTCTTTCTCATAGACACCCTTATTATTATCTTTTCCCTCTATATCTCTTTTTACATCCGCTTTGAGTTTGCCATGCCAGGTCAGTATCAAACGTTGTTTTTAAGAACGATACCTTTTTTTATAGCCGTTAAGCTTATCGCAATTGCATGTTTCAGGCTCTATAAAATTACCTGGCGGTATGTCGGGTTGCATGATTTGTTGAATGTTATCAGCGCCGTGGCAGTATCAGAAGCGGTATTACTGGCCTTAGTGTGGATCCCTGTTCCTTCATTTCCATCATTTGTGCACCCCCATATTGTACATTTCTGGTTTAAGTATCTCTATACGACGGGATTTCCGCGGAGTATATTTTTTATCGATGGGTTTATTTCCTTCATATTGCTGGGTGGTTTGAGGATTTCCAAGAGGTTGTTCTTTGAGGTTATTCATAAAAAGGGCGTTACAAAGACCGGTAAGAGAACCATTATTATAGGCGCCGGAAATACCGGGGAAATGGTATTGCGGGATATTGCGAGGCAAGGCTTTGGTGAATATTATCCCGTGGTGTTTCTTGACGATGATAAAAACAAGATCGGGATGTATGTGCGCGGGTTGAAGGTGTTTGGTTCAACAAAACAGTTGAATATTGTTATTGAAAGGTATGAGGCTGAGGCGCTCATAATTGCAATTCCATCATTAAATTACAAGGCATTGAGGGAAATATATGATTTAGCGAACAAATCGAAGGTTGGTACGGTAAAGATTGTTCCCCGGATCTATGATGTACAAAGGCCTTCTATTAATATGAAAGACCTTGAGGATATAAAAATTGAGGACCTTCTTGGTCGTCAGGTTGTCCAGGTTGATTATAAAGCGATAGAAGATTTTGTGGAAAATAAAGTAGTTCTTGTTACCGGGGCCGGGGGATCGATTGGTTCTGAGATCGTTGTGCAGATATGTTCGTTCATGCCCGAAAAGGTTATCCTTTTTGATAATGACGAAACGGATCTCCATAATATGAAATTGAGGTTGGAGCGGATGTTTCCCAACCTGGTTTTCCGGCAGTGGGAAGAAACGCAACTCCAGGAAAAGGTTGTTTTTATAACAGGCGACATCAGGGATGACGATGCAGTTCAGGAGGTTTTCAGCATATTTAAACCCCACATTGTATTTCATGCCGCTGCTTATAAACATGTGCCTATGATGGAATACAATCCAAAAGAAGCAGTAAAGATCAATATGTTTGGGACACACAAGATAGCGCAGGCATCGGTACAACACAAGGTAGAAAAGTTTATCATGATTTCCACGGATAAAGCAGTAAGGCCGACGAGTATTATGGGGGCTACAAAAAGGATAGCAGAATATATTTGCAGGGTATGGAACGGTTGCGGGGATACGGCTTTTGTGTCGGTGAGATTTGGCAATGTCCTGGGAAGCCGTGGAAGCGTTTTACCTGTGTTTCTTGAACAACTGAAACATGGCGGACCCATTAAGGTAACCCACAAGGATATGCAGAGATATTTTATGACAATTCCCGAGGCTGTATCTCTTGTGTTGCAAGCGTCCGTTATCGGAGCGGGTGGCGAGGTGCTTGTCCTTGATATGGGGGAACCGGTAAGGATTGTCAACCTTGCGGAGGAGTTGATACGGATTCATGGAATGGAGCCCTATAGAGACATACAGATAGAGTTTGTTGGACTAAGGCCGGGAGAAAAGCTTTTTGAAGAGATACTGACGGCAGAAGAAGGCACATCCGTAAGCAAACATAAAAAGATTTTTATTGCTAAAAATAGCGAATATTATTCAAAAGTTGAGATCGAAAAGATACTTGAGGAGTTTGAAACGCTCATGAAAACACTGCCAAGAAAAGATAATAAAAAAATACGTGGCATGCTCAAAAAATATGTGAAATATTACGAGGGGAATGAATAGTTGTAATGGATAGTTGGGGGCAAATCATTTACTGTTCAGAATATAAGACCACATTCAAACGAACATAAGTAAATGCTTCGTCCTTACGTATCGGCTTGTTCCCAAACTCTGTTTGGGAACGCAATTATTGGCAAATCTTCAGTTTTGCGTGAAGCGAAGCTTCACGAACAAGTGAGTTCCCAAGCCAGCGCCTGGGAATTCGATATGTGTAAAATAAGACGTGAAGATTTCACATGATTTGAGTAAATTTTTCATTTGCATATTTTTGCTTTATTTACTACTATTAGACAATTTTATAATTTGGGTACGCCCGATAGATTATTGGAGCAAGAAAAGGGGGTTGAGCATGATATCAACAACACCGTTAAACGTAAAAGAATTTGATATGGTAAGACGGATTTTAGAATCTTTTAGGGGAGCGCCCAATGTCATCAATTCTACGGACTGGACGTTGCGCCGCAGCGCCGAGCGTTTTGCATCTTTTACCAAATACGGGAATGTGGCTGTTCATTCTACGGTCAAGAACCGTAGTGCAAAGATAACCGTTTATGTGGGAAGCGATGCGGTGCGTTTAAAGTCTCATAATCCTCAACAAACGGAGATTATGAATAACCTGCCCAAAACGCTTGCACTGGTTGAGGAATATGTAAAACGTGCGCCCTTTGTACGGATTAACCGCACGATGGGGAATAATAACGATTTTTCACCGAATTGCATGTTTTATGTTTCCATTCAGAGACCGGAGATGATCCGGCTTGCGTATATGACCTGGGCGACCCTTTTTCCGGCCAAGCAAGATGGCGATCCGAAACAGTTCATCGTGTATATTCCCGAATGGCAGGAAACTGACCGCCAAATCCTCGTTTTTCCGGAAATCAGTACAACGATAGTCCTTGGGAGTGACTATTATGGAGAATCAAAAAAAGGCTTCCTGCGGATGGCCATGTGGAATGCAAAGCAGAAGGGCATGCTCGGTCTCCATGCCGGGGCGAAAATTTTAAAAGCCCGCGGACATGATGGTCTCGTCAGAAAATATGGAATGCTTATTTTCGGTATGAGCGGGACGGGAAAGACAACGCATACCTGTCATACGCACGGTCTGGACGGTGATGATGAGGGTATTGAGATATTACAGGACGATGTGGTGTTTCTGAAGAAAGATGGTTCTGCATACGGTTCTGAGCGTGGGTTCTATTTAAAAACAGAAGGACTTGATCCTGTCACCCAGCCGATTATTTACAAGGCTGCAACATCACGCGATACGATTTTTGAAAATGTTATGATAGACTATGAAGGTAATCTCTACTTTGAAGATGATACCTTAACCAGTAATGGACGCGGTATCATGATGAGAGAAGACCTCAAACCGTATATTTCAAACAATATCAATTTACCGCCCGTTAGTGAAATGGATGGATTGATTGTTGCTTTTATTACCCGCCGTCATACGGTTGTGCCCCTTGCCGCAAAGCTTACCCCTGAACAAGCGGCTGCGGTCTTTATGCTGGGCGAATCGATTGAGACCTCCGCCGGCGATCCGAAGCGCGCAGGGGAATCCATCCGTGAGGTAGGCACGAATCCTTTCATTGTGGGCGACAAGGCATTCGAAGGGAACTGGTTTTATGATTTTGTAAAACGGCACGAAGGTAAGGTGCATTGCTACCAGTTAAATACTGGTGGTATTGGTGAAATTATTGAAAAGCTTCCTAATGGCCAGAAAGTAATGAAGCGAAAAGTCCGCCGGGTTGAAATACCGGAGATGGCGTCTATTATCCGGGGCATTGTGTGTGGAACGAACAGATGGAGCAAAGATAAGTACTGGAATCTTGAGGTGCCAACCGTTGTTGATGGCGTTGACCTGTCCAAATATGACGTTGAAAAATTCTACCATTCCGATGACATCGTGAAGCAGGTATCTGAATTGCGCATTGAGCGTGTTAAGTACATTGAGGAATTTGACAATTTAGACAAGGTTATAATCGCTGCGGCAAAAACGATGTAAAATAAAAAAATAGTTGACATTTCTGATAGGGTTTTTATAATGTCTATCAGTTCTATATAGTTTGTATAACCTGGATGACATTTATGAAACTATCCAAAAAAAGCGATTATGCCATACGGGCGTTGATTTATCTCTCGATGAATTACCAAAAGGGCGCTGTCCAGATTAAAGAGATATCTGCAAAGGAAAGGATTCCCCAGAAATTTCTTGAAAACATACTGCTTACACTCAGGAAAGCTGGCGTGTTGAATAGCAAGATGGGACTGAGGGGTGGCTATGAATTGGCCCGTTCGCCTGATCTTATCAGGCTGGGTGATGTAATTCGTGCCCTTGATGGGACAATTGCGCCGGTAAATTGTGTCAGTCAAATGTCTTATGAGCCATGTTCAGAAGAGTTGACGTGTGTTATACGTGGAGTCATGATGGATATCCGCAATGCTATCACCGATGTGTTGGATACCATGACATTTGCGGATATGTGTAAACGTGCTAAAGATTCTATAGAAAAAAGAGAGAACAGCTCTCTCTCGTATGTGATTTAATTTTTATTTTCAATGAATGTCTATCAGTATGGTAGAATTTGTGAATAAGTATAAGAAGACATTTTCAATAAGTTTATTGATAGGAAAAAGTGAATATCTTCAGGTTTTTTGCTGTCTTGAGTCTCCTGTTCATTTTCACTGTTCAGGGTGTTGGGTGTTCAAAAAAGGCGAACAATAATACGATCCATGTGGGGTATTTTCCTAACATTACTCATGCGCAGGCTGTTATTGGGTTGGCAAATGGCGCCTTTGCATCGCATTTAGGCCCTGATATCAAGATAGAGTCAACCTTGTTTAACGCCGGCCCATCAATTATTGAGGCAGTGTTTTCAGAGGATATTGATATTGCCTATGTAGGGCCGAGTCCTGCAATCAATGGGTATGTAAGGTCGGGTGGTAAGGCGTTTAAAGTGGTTTCCGGTGTGGCAATCGGTGGCGCGTTGTTTGTAATCAGGCCCGATTCCGATATAAAAAAAGCCGGAGACCTTTCCGGGAAGCGGATTGCATCGCCCCAGCTAGGAAATACACAGGATATCGCCCTTCGGGAGTACATAAGGAAAAGTGGTTTAAAATCCAGAGAAAAAGGCGGGACCGTTAATATCCTTCCGCTGCGTAATCCCGATATATTAAATCTCTTTATGAGAAAACAGATCGATGGCGCCTGGGTGCCGGAGCCATGGTGTTCAAGGCTTATCCGGGAAGCGGGTGGCGAGATTTTTCTTGATGAGAGTACTTTATGGAAAGACGGCAGGTTTTGTTCAACGTTAATAATCGTCGGTACGAATTTTTTTAACAATCACCCCGACTGGGTGAAACAGTGGCTTACTGCGCAGGTTGAAATAACTCAATGGATTAACCAGCATCCCAAAATGGCGAGGAAGATTCTTTTTGAACAGATTAAGGCACTTTCAGGAATATATCTTCCCGAGGAAATTATCAGCGATGCTTTATCACGGGTAGTATTTACGTATGACCCTGTTGCTACTTCTATATATTCGTATGCGGATATGGCATACAGCGCTGGCTATTTAGGAGATCGAAAGCCCGATTTATCCGGATTGGTTGATTTGCATATACTGAATAAAGTGCTTACAGAGAAGGAATTACCCATTGCTGAAGATTTACCGCTTATGGGTGAAGAAAAATAATTTAAAGTTATTGGGGGAGGTAGTGAATTGGTTACAGAAAGCGTTGGCATTGGAAATATCATGGATGTTGAAGATGTAAAGGTTAAAAGCAGGGCACAGACATCTGTAGATGGTATTATGCCAAAACTACGCATTCAGCATGTATCAAAGTCGTTTCAATCAAAACATGGACTGACCTATGTGCTGGAAGACATAAACCTTGAGATTCAACCGGGGGAATTTGTATGTATTGTCGGTCCCTCGGGATGCGGCAAGACAACCCTTTTGAATATTGTTGCAGGGCTTGAAAAGGCCGATAAGGGGGAAATATGGGCAAATGGTTCAAAAGTCAATGGCGCCGGCACTGATCGGGTTGTTATATTTCAGGAGGCGGCTCTTTTTCCATGGCTCAGCGTTGTAAAGAATGTTGAATTTGGCTTGAAATTGAAGGGTATTGGCAGCCGTGAGAGGCGGGAGATGGCATTGGAATATCTCAAGATGGTTCATCTCTCGAAATTTCAGCATGCCCATGTCCATGAATTGTCGGGAGGGATGAAACAGCGTGTTGCTATTGCCAGGGCGCTTGCCATGAATCCTGAGATGCTCCTTATGGACGAGCCGTTTTCGGCGCTCGATGCGCAAACAAGGTGGATTCTCCATTACGAGTTGCAGAATATATGGATGAAAACGAAGAAGACGATTATGTTTATTACCCACAATATTCGCGAGGCGGTATGCCTTGCGGACCGAATCATACTCCTTTCTACCACGCCGGGAAGGATTAAGTGTGAATTTTTCGTTGAGTTACCACGACCCCGGGATGACAATGACGTCAACGTCGCAGAGTATTCTACAAGGATTATGAAAGAACTGAAGTCAGAGATCAATAAGGTGGTAAAGTGTGAGATGGATACGGATTCATGTGTAGAGTGTGATATAAAGTGCACAACGGAAGAGCCTGCAAAAACGGATATCGGAGGAGGGATTTAGGTGAGTATCCTGAAAAGGGTTATATTTTTTGCCTTACTGGTTGGACTCTGGGAATTATTATATAAGTGCGGAATCTGGCCGGAGTATGTGCTTCCTTCTCCTGTTACGGTATGTAAAACCTTGATTCGTGGATTTCACGACAAAACCTTCCTCTATGGTATTGCAATCAGTATGAAGAGAATTGCCATTGGATATGGTCTCTCTATTATCACGGGTATTTTCTTAGGATTGCTTATTGGAAGGATCAGGATTTGCGAAGAAACGCTTGGCACGCTGGTTTCAGGTTTGCAAACGTTACCCACGATATGCTGGCTGCCCCTTTCTCTGCTCTGGTTTGGTTTGAATGACAAAGCGATCATATTTTTAGTTTATATGGGCGCTGTACTTTCTATTACGATTGCAACAGAATCAGGGGTAAAAAGCGTGCCACCTCTTTACGTGCGTGCAGCAAAGACCATGGGTGCGAAAGGATGGAAGTTGTATTTTGAGGTAATCATTCCATCGTCACTCCCCCACATCATTACCGGCATGAAACAGGGGTGGGCATACGCCTGGCGTTCGTTGATGGCCGGAGAATTGTTAATTGTAGGGCTGGGATTGGGACATCTCCTGATGGTTGGGCGGGAGCTTAATGATATGAGTCAGGTCATTGCCGTGATGATCGTGATTATTGTGATTGGTATTATCGTTGATCGATTATTTTTTATTAAAGTTGAACAACGTATTCGCGAACGCTGGGGACTGGCTAAAGGATAAATCTACATATCGACTTCAACAGGGAGTTCCATGTTTTGCATGGAAGCCTGTATGAGCGCCTCGCGGTCGATTTCGTCTTCAGGCTGTTTAATCCTGTCTGCATTCCTTTCGACAAATCGTACACCCTCAATTCTGTATTTCTTTTTTAAGGTCTCGCATTTGGGGCAGTCGGAGGCTGTATAGATGTATTTCATGATAAATTTCCTTTGGTTATAAAAGGGTGTATAAAAATTTATTTGGTCAGATGCAAATAACATAAACAGGAAGATATTTTACTAAAAGGTGATGCTCTTTCAAGGATAATTTTCGTGATAATTGTTTGACGGGATATATCATATTTGTTATATTCCTTGAAATTGAGAAAGGATAGATATTATAAAATATGAGAATGGTTGGATTACTCATAGCAGCGATAATTGCTGTATGGGTGTATATTGACGCAAAGAATAGAGGCTACAAGACCCTTCCGGCAGTAGGCTGGATGCTTGGGGTATTTTTGTTAATGATCGTGTTTTTACCACTGTATTTGGTTCTGAGGGGAAGGCGACCGAAGAAGATGGATATTTTAATGCCGTGTAAATATTGTGGAAAATATTATGAAGGGGCGCCGACCTACTGCCCTCATTGTGGGCACAAAGTAGGCGGGTATTCGTTTGATAATAATGAGGACAATAATATATGAGTTTGAAAGAAAAAATAACAGAGGACTTAAAAATCTCCATGAAGGCGCAGAATAAATTAAGGACATCGGTATTACGTATGATGCTTGCCGACATCAAGATTGCCGATACCTCAGGTAAACCGAAAGATCAGATTGATTACGTGGAGGTCGTGCGCGGGTATCTCAGGAAACTCAAAAAGACACGCGAAGAGTATGAAAAACTTAACGTCCCTGACAAAGTTAAAGAGCAGGATAACGAAATTGCCATTGTTGAGGAATACCTTCCAAAGCAATTGTCTGATGAGGAGATAAAAAAGATTGTGAGCGAGGTCGTCGCGGCTGGTAAATTCACCGTTAAAGAGATGGGCATAGCGATGAAACAGGTTATGAGCAAGTACGGCAGCCTTGTGGATGGGAAAAAGGTACAGATGTTTTTAAAAGAGAAACTGGGCGCTTGATAGAAAAGAAGTTGTGATGCTGAGAAGTTGGGAAAACATACCCTGGCACTACTACGCCGCAACCAAATCCCCTGATCAAAGGGCGTGAAGGGGGTTGTAAAAAACTTACAATAAAAAGAAGTTTTTACAGGGTAATACTATAACGCAGCACGACAGGAAAACTGTTTGAAAGGAATTCATGCATGGGTATTGTGTATGCCGAATTAATCTTAACCAACATTGAAGACATGGGGTTATTGAGAAGAGGCTACCTTAAGGAAGAACAGGTAAGAAAAATGAAGGTGAATAGCCTTGTGGATTCAGGGGCTTATATGCTGGTAATTCCTGATCATGTTAAATTACAGTTAGGCTTAGAAGTTGTTGAACAAAGGGAGGTAGAGTTGGCAGATGGAAAAACAAACCTCTGTGATGTTGCAGGTCCTGTTGAAATCCGGTTTGCGAATAGAAGGGCAGTGAGTAATGCCTTTGTTATGGGAAATGAAGTATTGCTGGGGGCAATTCCTATGGAGGAATTGGATGTGGTTATTGACACACGAAATCAAAAACTAATGGTGAACCCGGAAAATCCCACCATGCCTAAGATGAAGATAAAATAGGAAGAGAGGTTTATGGATTTCATCCTTTTTTACATCACGAAGGTCAGGAATGTCTCCCATTTGGTTCAGTAATCTTTGCCTACAAGTTGTTTTGTGCAGGTGCATTCAATTGAAAGTACCTGTGATACGCGGCTTTTATCTCTATATACCGTGATACCCTTGCAACCGCTTTTATAGGCTAACAAGAATACCTTTTTGACATCGTCAACCGTTGCCTCTTTGGGGAAGTTAATGGTCTTGGAGACACCACTATCAATATATTTCTGGCAGATGGACTGTATTTTTACATGATATTCCGGTGAGACATCTTGTGCAGTGATAAATATCTTTTTTGTATCTTCGGGGATGCCTTTTATGTTTTGTATTGATCCTTCCTTTGTAATCCCTTCAATCAGCTTTTCCGAATAAAAACCCTGCTTTTTTGCCATTTCCAGGAAGTACGGGTGTATCTCTGAAAGTCCGTCTTCTACGAGGACATGTCGTATATACGCAAGGGCAAATAAGGGTTCGATGCCACTGGAACAGTTGGCGATGATACTGATCGTGCCTGATGGCGCAATGGTGGTTCGGGTGGCGTTCCTATATTGAGTACCATTCTTTTGTGCATAGATACTTTTCTGATAGTTTGGAAAGACGCCACGTTCTTCGGCAAGTTTCATAGATGCCTCGTTTGCCTTCTGTGATAAGAAACTCATAAGCTTATCAGTAATCTGAATAGCCTCTTCAGAATTATAAGGAATTTCGAGTTTGATAAGCAAATCAGCATACCCCATTACGCCCAGGCCTATCTTTCGGTTCCCCTTTGTGAGATGCTCGATTTGGGGCAGGGGGTATTTGTTCATATCGATGACATTGTCGAGAAAGTGTACCGAAAGTTTGATTACTTTCTCAAAGTGATTCCAGTCAACTTTATATCGACCCTTTTCAAGCGCAACCATTTTCGATAGATTGATAGAACCCAAAACGCACGCCTCGTAAGGAAGCAGTGGTTGTTCACCGCAGGGATTTGTTCCTTCAATTTCTCCAAAAAGAGGGGTGGGATTGGCAGCATTGATGGTATCGAGAAAGAGGATGCCCGGCTCTCCGTTTTCCCATGCCGATTGTACTATGTGCGCAAAGAGCTCTTGCGCATGCAAGATTTTTACAACGGTTTTTGTTCTTGGATTGATCAAAGGGAAATCCTGATTTTGCTCAACGGCCTGCATAAATGCATCAGTAATTCCGACTGAGATATTGAAATTTGTCAGGGTTCCCTCTGTTCGTTTCGCATGAATAAAGTCCACAATATCGGGATGATCTACCCGTAAAACGGCCATGTTTGCTCCACGCCGAAAACCTCCCTGATTGATTGCCTCTGTGGCTTCATTAAAGACCCTTAGGAAGGAAAGAGGACCACTGGAACGCCCGCTTGAAGAACTTACGATGTCATTTTTTGGCCGTATATGAGAAAACGAAAATCCCGTGCCGCCACCGCTTTTATGGATGAGGGCGGCGTGCTTTACGGTATCAAAGATGCTTTCGATGGAATCATCTATGGGTAGCACAAAACAGGCTGCTAATTGTTGCAGGTCTCGTCCCGCATTCATCAAGGTGGGGGAGTTAGGCATAAACCGAAGGGTACTTAAAAGGTCGTAAAATTGTTCTGCAAGAGATACAATATCGGCCTTTTTGTTGTAAAGCAAGTCTGCCGATGCAATGTTTTTGGCTATGCGCCGGAACATATCTTCCGGAGATTCGGCCGGATGACCTGATGTGTCTTTTTTTAAGTACCTTTTTTCGAGGACAAGGCGTCCGTTGGGTGATAAGGGAATTGTTTTTGTAGTCATGATTTTCAATGAAAATTATAATAAATAAAGCGCTAATTTCAAAGTTGTCGAACGAAGCGGTGCTTCGTTATGGGCGAAGTGCCACTTCGCTCTACATAAAAAGTTATTGCCGTAGGCAGCCTGATTAACGCCTGTGGTTATGATTTAAAGGATTATCATACAATCACCATAGCTAAAGAAACGATAACCTTCACTGATGGCAGTTTCGTAAGCATTCATAATATTTTTCCTCCCCGCAAAGGCTGAAACGAGCAGCAATAATGTGGTTTTAGGGAGGTGAAAATTCGTTATCAGTGCGTCAACGTATTTAAAATCGTACGGCGGGTAAATAAATAAATTTGTCCAGCCAGAAAGTTGTGGTGTTCCATTATTTCCGGTATTTCCGGCAATTGTTTCAAGAACACGGCAGGACGTGCTTCCCGTTGCAATCACCCGCCCTTTTTGCCCTCTGGTCTTTTTTATTGTCCGTATAATCTCTTCAGAACATTCGTAGTATTCTCTGTGCATGTGATGATCCCGGATATCGTCTGTTTTTATGGGAAGAAACGTGCCTATGCCCACATGGAGGGTGATGTATGCTATTTCGACCCCTGAATGCTTTATCTTTGCAAGGGTTTCAGGGCTGAAATGCAGCCCTGCCGTGGGGGCAGCAATGGCGCCCTCCTTTTGGGCAAACACCGTCTGGTAACGTTTCCTGTCAAAGGGGGATAATGGGTCATCGTTTCTGGCTCGTTTAATATAAGGCGGCAGAGGCATTTTTCCAATTTGATGAAGGAGTTCTTTTATATTTTCGTTGCTGTTAAAAATAAGAGACCACGAACCATCTTCAAATTTTTCAGAGAGATTCAGAGAAATTGTGTCATGGTTAATATTAATTATCTCGCCTTTTCTTAATTTTGCGTTTGATTTGATAAACGCCCGCCAACGATTTTTTTCCTGCTCCTCGATTAATAACAGTTCGACGGAAGCCCCGCTGGGTTTTTTTCCAATGATTTGTGCCGGCATAACCTTTGTGTTATTGAGAACTAACAAATCTCCGGCCAAGAGATAGTTTGTTATTTCGTGAAATTTCCTGTGTTCTATCTTGCCGGTATCCCGATGCAGGATGAGGAGCCGGGAATCATTTCTATTTTCTAAAGGTTTTTGGGCGATTAAATCCCTGGGAAGTTGGTAGTCGTATCCGGATAACCGGGTACTAATTTCTTGCGATTCTGATGGGGAAATATTCATAAATACTCACAATATCACTTTAACAATTATAGTCAAGATGTATACACAGGAAAAGTTAAAAATAAATTTTTATAAAATATAAAATTTAAAAAAATACGGGAAAAAATAAACATACTACATATAGGAGTGATTTATCAATGAGATACAACATATTTAAATAATATTAGACTTTAAAGGCGTTGCTTCGGGAGGTGGAAAAAATAATGCTTGACAATTTTAAAAAAAAGATTATTGTCATAGCCATTTGTGGTATTAAGTGGTGAAAAGTGGGGAAAAGGAATATCTGAATGTTCACCGGTGAGTACCATCACACAATTGATGACAAAAATAGGCTAGCCATACCAGCCGCCCTTCGTGAAGGTATAGATACGAAGACGGATGGAAAGGGTTTTTTCGTAACCCGCGGGCTTGATACATGTCTTTTTATGTATACCCCGAGGGTATGGCAAGGCGTCGTTTCGAAAATTGAACAACTCTCCTTTACCAATAAGAAGGCGCGTCAATTTCAGCGTCTCTTTTTCTCTAAGGCACAGAAGATTCCCGAATGTGACCAGCAGGGGCGTGTATTGATTCCTCAATATCTGAAAGAGCTTGCCAGGATACAGAAAAATGTAGTGATTGTGGGAGTAAGCAGTCGTATTGAGATTTGGAATGAAAACAGCTGGAAGGATTTTGAAACAGAACACAATGCGGCATACGAAGAAATTGCGGAAGAGCTCTTCCACATAAAGAATCCTTCTGTTGATATTGATATCGAATAAACGCGATCCCTTCTTTAGAGAGAAGAAATTCAATGGATGATGAAACAAGCGGTACCCCTCATATACCAGTGATGGTAGAAGAGGTAGTAAATTACATGCATTTGCAATCGGGACAGCGCATTTTGGACTGTACGGTAGGCGCCGGAGGGCATGCAATCAAGATAATGGATAAAATCAATCCTGGTGGAATATTAATTGGAATTGACAAGGACGCTGAAATACTGGACATAGCCGGGCGCTATTTGGAAAAAACGGGAAATGCATTCAAACTTTTCCATGAAGATTATGCAAATGTAGATGAAGTATTGCGCAAGGCGGGAATTGATAAGATTGATGGAGTCCTGGTTGATTTAGGAGTATCCTCTCTGCAGTTTGATCAGCCGGATCGTGGTTTTAGTTTTTCAAAAGAAGGGCTGCTTGATATGAGAATGGATCGTTCACGAGGCGTTACTGCCCGGGATCTCATCAAGAGGCTCTCTGAGCAGGAGTTGCAAACGTTATTCTGGAAGTATGGCGAAGAGCGATGGTCACGGAGGATTGCAAAAGCTATCTGGAATGAGAGAAGGAAGGGTAATATTAATTCAACAAGGGATTTAGCCACGATAATCGGGAGAGTCGTTCCTCGTGGGAGGTGTACAATCCATCCGGCAACACGGGCTTTTCAGGCATTAAGAATTGCCGTTAATAAAGAATTGGAAAGTTTAGAGATTTTTTTGAACAAAATTCATAATTTTATGACCGTGGGCGCTTGTATTGTAATTATAAGTTTCCACTCGCTTGAAGACCGTATTGTAAAGCACACATTTATTGAGAAGGCGAAACAGAATATATTCAGGATAATAACAAAGAAGCCTGTAATTCCAAAAGACACTGAAATGGCAGCAAATGTCAGGTGCAGGAGTGCAAAGCTAAGGGTTGCGGAGAGGATTTGATATGGGTGTATCAAGGATATTATTAGTATTTGCAATTGTCATAGGAATGGCGATATTTGTAGTATGGGAACGGAATGAGGTTATAGGGATAGGGTATCAGGTTGCTGCCTTGCAAAAGAATTGTGAAGAGTTAATAGAAAAAAACAGGAAGTTGGAATACCATGTAAAACGTCTCAAATCGCCTGAAATTATCGCTTATAAAGTACAATCATTCAGGTTACCGCTTGTTCCACGGGAAGAAACAACAGGTATTATTATGATGGGTCAAACGAAGTACAAAGAGAACATGATGAATGCTGTGAAAGCGAGTTCAAATAGAAGTTTGTATACGCAAAAAAATTCTTATTCGGATTGTTGTTCGTTGCACAATTAAGATATACATAAAAGTAGTTTATGTAATGCCCTCCTCCCGGATGCTTTCGGGGCAAATGTTTACTTGTCTCGAAAGCGTCCGTAAATTTGATATAAGAATGAATAATGGTAAGTGTTTGAATTTTCGGAATTATTAACGTGCTTCCTTTAAAAAGACATAAATTTCTATTGAATGTTATTGGCTGCGTTCTCGTTATCGCATTTGTTGCGCTTGCCGTGCATCTTGGGAGAATTCAGGTCGGAAGCCATGATGAATTCAGCAAAAAGGCCAGGGTGCAGCAGTGCAAAAAAATTGAATTGCCAGCGAGAAGAGGCTCAATTCTGGACCGCAACGGAAACACCCTTGCCGAATCTTTGCGAGTTGCTTCAGTTTATGCGGACCCTGCCGAAGTTGAGGATATTAGTAGCGTATCATATCAATTAAGCAGGGTCTTAAAGATTAACTCGCCAAAAATTGCAAAACTGCTGAGTAAAGGCAAACGGTTTGTCTGGATTAAACGAAGGGTTGGTGATGACGAGCTTGCCGCGGTTTCAAAATTGTCTTTAAAAGGGATATACACTACCTGCGAGTATCATCGTTTTTATCCGCGCAAACAACTGGCCAGCCATATTCTTGGTTTTACCGATATTGACGGAAGGGGACTCGAAGGCATTGAGTTGTTATTTGACAACGCATTATCCGGTGAAGCTGGATACAAACTTGTTTATCGTGATGCGTTACAACGCCCCATTGCGACCCCGGATGCAGAGGTAAAGTTACCCAGGCATGGGAATGGTGTTATGCTTACCATTGACGCAAATATTCAGCGTTTTGCAGAGGAGGAGTTAGAATCAGCGTGCCTGAAATGGGATCCGCTCTCAGCAACGGCGGTGGTAATGGACCCCATGACGGGTGAGGTGTTGGCAGTGGCCAATTACCCGTCGTATGATCCAAATCATTTCATGAAATATCCATCGAAGAACAGGAGAAATTTTGCTGTTACTGATTGTTATGAGCCTGGTTCGGTCATGAAACCTATTGTTATTTCCGGGATATTTGAGCATGGTCTTGTAAGACCCGATGATGTGATTTTTTGCAACAATGGCGTCTGTGAACTGGAGGGAAGGATTCTTCACGATACCCACGGAGGCCATGGCAATCTTACCGTTTCTGAGGTTGTTTCCTATTCAAGTAATATTGGAATGGCCAAATTGGGCTTGTTGATGGGAAACGAAAGAATGTACAATTATCTTAAGCAATTCAATTTTGGAGAAAAGACAGGTATTGAATTACCTGGAGAAATCGGGGGAATTTTTCGCCCCTTGAAGCAATGGTCAAAAA
>JAHFOW010000175.1 GCA_023261465.1 Planctomycetota bacterium | reverse complement strand
TAACTGCCCGGGAGCGTATCCAATGGGCAGTAGAGACCATGGGTCAGGATGCAGTTCTATTGAGCAGTATGCAGAGTACGGCCTCTGTACTGATGCACTACTTTTATACCATGGGTCTCAGTAATGAGATACTCTTTGTAGACACGGGATACCACTTCCGGGAAACGTTGCAGCTCCGTGACGAATTCATGCGCCGTTACAAGCTCAATATTATAACGTTGTATCCCGAACTAACCCCTGAACAACAGGAAAAGAATTTCGGAAAGAAATTGTATCTCTGTGTTGATGGCCAGAAAGAATGCTGTCATTTGCGTAAGACGGTACCATTTATCAACCACATGAAGCACTTCGGGCGCAAACTTGTAATGGTTGGTTTGCGTCGTGGCGAAGGCGGCCGGCGTGCCCAATTGGACACTCTTATACAAGACCCAAGGACCGGTGGATATACCTTGCACCCGATACTTGACTGGACAGATGGTCAGATTCAGCAGTACATTCAGGAGAACGATATACCAGAACATCCCTTGCATAAGCAAAGCTATCCCAGTATTGGATGCGAATGCTGCACGACTCCGGTTCGGCCAGGCGAAGATCCTCGGGCCGGACGCTGGCGGCATCTTGCAGGAGTTTGTGGGGAGGACGGCCCGAAGTATTGCAGGCTGAACTATTCGGATGGCTCAGGAATCTGACGTATTTGCAGATAAAAGTAAACGATTCCCCCTGAGAAGGTTTTCTTTCATAGGTATCGATTTTAAAGTCTGGAGAAAAAATGAACACGAGGAGATTAAAGGATATTGTTGCTCAGAAGATGATGTTTACGTTGTGTATATTCGTCCTGAGCTTGACGTTTTTCGTAATCTTTGGTTTGTATCAAAGATAGAGACCCATTCTGGCAATAAAGGGTTTGAAGGACTTGCTCTTTTCCGCTACCTGGCACCCCGCTCAGGGGCAATTTGGTCTGGCAGGTTTTATTGCGGGCACGCTCTGGGTTGTCATTATTGCAATGATTATTGCTGTACCTTTAAGCATACTGACATCCATATATCTTTCAGAATATTCACACAAAAGGATGCGGGAAATGGTAAGGCCGGTGATTGATTTGCTTGCAGGCATTTCTCCCGTAATCTACGGTGTCTGGGGGGTGGTTGCAATTGTGCCGCTGGTACGCGATTACCTCATGCCGTTTCTGAGTGAAAAAATGCCCTTTTTCCCTTTTGCCTCAGATAATTATACAGGGTTTACCGCCCTTACAGGTGGTATTGTATTAGCAATAATGGTTTGTCCTGTCATGATATCCATTATGGGCGAGGTGATTAAAACTATCCCCTTCGAAATACGAGAGGCATCTCTGGCCCTGGGCGCAACAAAGTGGCAAACGGTAAAGTCTGTAATCCTAAAAAAGGCGTGGCCTGGCATCATTGCCGCTATGATTTTAGGGTTGTCACGCTCACTGGGAGAAACAATTGCGGTAGTTATGGTTGCAGGATGTGCACTCAATACATTCCCGAAATCCATTTTTGATCCTGTTTATCCTTTACCTGCACTCATCGCCAACACGTACGGTGAAATGATGTCAGTACCATTATATGATGCCGCAGTGCTTATGGCAGCATTTATATTATTGATAGTGTCCATATTGTTCAATATCGCCGGATGGGGAATTTTACTCAGGTTAGAAAGGAAGGAGTCCTGATATGATAAATAAAAGAAAGATAGAAGAGAATATTTTTCGCTGTTTTATGATGGCTGCCACCTTTGTGGTGGTTGGTACTTTAGCCTTTATCTTGGTAACGATATGTATAAAAGGTCTTCCGGCATTGAGCCTGGATATGCTCATAAAGACACCAAAAGGCGGATATTACATAGGCAAAGAAGGCGGGATACTCAATGCAATTTTAGGCTCAATTGTCCTGGGGATTGGCGCAACATTTTTGGCCCTGATTATCAGTCTTCCCCTTGTTTTTTACTTGAATTTATACGTAAAGAAAAAGTCAACGTTTGCTCTTCTTGTGCGCTTCTTTCTTGACGTGCTCTGGGGCATCCCTTCGATTGTATACGGCGCCTTTGGTTTTACTCTGATGGTGTTTCTTGGTTTAAGAGCCTCGCTGTTAGCCGGTATTGTTACCGTGGCCTTATTAATAATTCCCATCATGTCGAGAAGTATGGATGAGGTCTTGAAGCTGATTCCTTTTGAATTGAAAGAGGCGTCGTTTGCTTTAGGATCAACGAGATTAGAAACTGCAGTAAAAGTGATCTTTCGACAAGCATTGCCTGGGATTGTAACAGCAACCCTGATTGCCTTTGGCAGGGGTATTGGAGATGCCGCGGCAGTTTTATTTACGGCCAGTTTCACAGACTCTTTGCCCTATTCACTTTTCAAACCTGTTGCAACACTGCCTCTGGCAATATTTTTTCAATTAGGCACACCGTTCCCTGAGGTACAAGAACGTGGGTATGCCTCGGCTTTGGTATTAACGGGGATTATTTTCCTGATAAGTATCTTTGCAAGAATTTTATCAAAGAAATTTAGTAAACGCGTTATCAAATAGGAGAGAAGCATTTATGGAAGGTAAGACTCATATAAGCGTAAGAGACTTGAGTGTCTTTTATGGTGGGGCCCGAGTATTGAACAATATCAGTATCAATATTCCTGATAAAAAGCTTACGGCCATAATCGGGCCATCGGGCTGTGGTAAGACGACTTTGTTAAAATCCTTTAACCGTATCATTGACCTGCAGGATGGTGTTCGGGTCAGTGGTCAGGTCTTGGTTGATGGCGAAGACATTTATGATCCAAAGGTTGAGGTTACTCACTTAAGAAAAAAGATGGGTCTCCTTTTGCAAAGACCCCAGATTTTGCCGATGTCTATTTACGAAAATGTAGTATATGGCCCAAGAATCCACGGCGTAAAGGATAAGAAGAAATTGGACGGGACTGTTCAATGTTATCTCAAGGTATCGGGTCTTTGGAATGAGGTAAAGGATAGGCTGCATAGTCCTGCCTCAAGATTATCCATTGGTCAACAACAAAGACTTTGTCTGGCGAGGGGTTTGGCCGTTGAACCCGAAGTCATTTTGGGAGATGAACCTACTTCGGCGCTGGATCCTATTTCTGCAGAGCGGATAGAGCAACGATTCCTGGAATTAAAAAGTCAATATACGGTAGTACTTGTCACCCACAATTTAAGACAGGCGAAAAGACTTGCTGACTATGTTATCTTTCTCTATTTGGGTGATCTTATTGAACACGGTACTGCCGATCAAGTGCTCAAAAATCCGAGATACCTTAAAACAGAAAGTTATATTAATGGGGAGTTTATTGAAGAACCAGAAATCCATCGGGAATTGAACCTAAAGGGCACGGCTTGTTCCGATTATTTTGAAAGGGCAAAACACACGTTAGAAAAGATAGCGCATAGTCAGGTATTGAAGGTCGTTGTTGAGCATGAACAAAATGCTCATGAATTTGAAAAAACAATGATACACAAAGGCCATAGAGTTCTTGAAGTCAAGAGGATAAATAAAACCGATTGGGAGATGTTAATTCAAAAGCAGAATAATGTTTATACGATATAAAAGGTTTTAGAAACACAGGTAATTTAACTGAAATGTAAACCTCTTCCTATTCATTAAAAGTATCGTATGTGATTCCGGTTTGATCAACTTTAAATGTGATCGCCCCGTTCCGATGTGATAAGAGAACATGGATCTGCTGATTTTTTAAGATATCAAGTGTTTTTGGGGAAGTAATGTTATCGCAAGAGTTAATGAATGCATACATGGGGTGCACTTTTCTGATAAATGCATCCAGATTGTCGATAGATGAACCATGATGGGGTATTTGCATAATATCAGACCCGAATTCTGGTGTTCTTGATAAGATGGATTCTATTCCTTGTTCTTCGATATCAGCACAGAGGAGTATGGAATGCCCAAGGTATTCAATCTTTAAAACGCACGAATTATCATTAATTGTGGAAATGTCATGGTGGAATGAAGGGGGATTTAATATCTTCACTATGGCAGGTTCAAAACCCGCCAATACTTCACCAGAAGAAAGTGAGGCAGTCTGAATATGTTTTCTCCCAAGCAAACCGAATATTTTTTTACCTGTTTCTGAGGCAAAAAAATGAGGCTGTGAATACACAGAGTGTATAGAAAATCTCTCTGTTAAAGATACCAGCCCATTCCAGTGGTCTTCGTGCTCATGGGAAAGTATGACAAGGTCGATCTTTTTTATATGCTTTCCCCATAAGTAGGGAGCTACAATGTGTCTTCCTACATCGAAATTTTGCCACGACCCCACATCATACAAGATGTTTTTGCCATTGGGGAACTGAATAAAGAGGGCGCCGCCATGTCCTACGTCTAAACAAGTAACGGTGAGAGGTCGGTTTACCTGTTTCACAATATCCGAAAAAATCAAAATGTTTGCACTCAATAATCCCCATATTACAACCGGACGGGGATTCAATACAAATTTTTTACCATAGAGCAGAAGCAGTATAAATGCGTAAAAAAGAACAATACCTACCCATGAAGGCCCTATTACGTAAAAATACGAGTATGGCAGAGATGCTAATGTAGAAACAAGTGATTCTAATAGTGCATCAGCATTTGACGCCATCCAGGCAGCCGCAGCCGCTAATGGCGGACAGCATATCCCCAACGTTAGCAAAACAATTCCGCAAACAATAATAATCCAAAAGAGAGGGAACACTATAATATTAACGAGAGGGATAAACGGTGTAAAAAGATGAAAATAACAGGCAGTAAGAGGGAGCGTAGCCAGCCACGCTGCAAGGGAGACACACAAGGATTTACGGACATATTTTTTTAAGAAAAAAAACCGCCCCCGTTCGGCCTTTACCTGTAATAACTCTACAATGAGAGCGGTTTTAAATAGTGTTCCTTCGATTTTTGATGTCCCAATGACAATGCCGATGGTTGCGAGTACTGATAGTTGAAATCCAACATCAAAAAGGTCTAATGGATTTCTGATAAGGATGAAAAAAACAGCGGTGAAGATACCGCTCATAATATCCCATTGTCTGCGAACTAAAAAGCTGCAAAAGAAGGCAATAGCCATAATACTTGCTCGCAGTACAGGAGGATTCATGCCCGTCAAAAAGGCAAATAGGGATATCACGATTAAGATAATCCCCGTTGTTATTGTTTGATTTACTCCTAATAAACGCAAGGGTAAGAGGATAGTAAATACTAGAATTCCAACATTAAATCCACTAATAGCGATGAAATGTATTATCCCCGTTTTCATGAAATTATCAATCGTCTCGCTTGACAGATCGACTCTGTTCCCTAATAACATACTGCTGATGAGGGGGGCGCTTGAGCTAAAGGTATGTGTATAAATGGTGTTATTCAACCGGTTGTTTAAGGCATAGAGAAAGTTATATAGGCTATTCCTGCGATGTAATGCTCTGATTTTAATATTGTCGGTATCTACAATGGTCATTAAACAACAAATCGTGGGCATTTGTCGTTGTAAATAAGTTTTGTAGTTAAATTCACCTGGATTGGTAGGAGGCTTGGGGAGGAATGCACGGCCAAAGAGTTCAACTCTTTGGCCATAAACAAGTTTATGTAAAAGAGGTAATGTGTTTGATTCAAAGGATTCTTCTTTTGATGGATATAAATTGATTTTTATGCTACCAGAAATCCGTTGCCATCCTTTTATAGTTTTTATCGCTTCGGCGCGAAGCGTAAATGATGTTTTATAATCTGATTTTTTCGAAATGCGTTCAGTGCGAAGTTTATTTAATCGTTTTAATAGAACGGTCTCATCCAATATAATCGGTGGGTTTGTGATTACGCCCCTGATTCGTTGTAACGTTTTTTGAGTAGTTAATAGGTGTTCAATGTCGTTGTTTGCCAGGGAATTTGTACGACTGTTATAATATGCAACGGATGTTACAAGGATGAATACAGACAGGCAGGGGAGTGTGCATACCTCAAATTTATGTGAACACAAGCATGTTAAACAAAATACCCACAATAAAGACCCCATTCCGAGCGTAAAATAAATGGGAATTTTTATATGGTATGCAAGATAGATACCACAGATGAACACAAGAGTTATGAAAACAATGGGGCGCTGCA
>JAHFOW010000174.1 GCA_023261465.1 Planctomycetota bacterium | reverse complement strand
CTGGATTGTGCAAGCAAGGGGATTATGATCCAGGATATGAGTCGAAGGGTGGTGTTTTTTAATCGTGCCTGTGAAGAAATTACACGATGGCCAAAGGAAAAAATTGTTGGGAAAGATTGTGGAGATATTTTTTGTTGTCACACATCTACAGGTATGTGCTTAACAGAGAAATTTTGTCCGGGTATGGATATTTTTCACGGCAAGATTTCCAAAGCTTCCCGGGAGCTTTTAATTAAACGTGGTGATGGGAGCGAATCGTGGATAGAGACGAGCGCCTCGGCAATCAGGGACAACGATGGAAAAGTGACGCATATCGTTACTGTAATCGAGGACATCAGCGAGAAGAAGAGGTTTGCAGATGAGATACTCAGGCTGAAGACACTGTCCACGCTGGGCGCTTTTGCGGCAGAATTGTCGCACGAAATCAAAAATCCTTTAAATGCCATGAATATCCAGATGGTCTTACTGGAGCGGGAAATACAGGGATTGAATAAAGTAACCAACAAATCAAAAAATGAGCTCCTGGAAACCGTTTCGATTGTACAAAAGGAACTTGTTCGTTTAAGCGGATTTGTTGAAGAATGCCTGCACTTTTCAAAGACAGGGGAGCTGAACAAGAAGTATGTGGACGTGTATGAAATGCTCAACGATATTATTTCCTTGCTCCTGCCCCAGGCGCTCCTGAACGGCGTTCATGTAATATTTGAGACGTCCGATGGACTGCCAAAAGTCAGGATGGACATGGATAAAATAAAGCAGGCGATTATGAATATCCTGATTAACGGCATTGAAGCAATGCCGGATGGCGGGGAATTGAGGATTGAGGCTAAATCCGTAGAACACGAACTCCTGATCTCCTGCAAGGATAAAGGTTCCGGGATTCCTGACGAGATCAAAGACAAGATATTTAATCTTTTTTATACCACCAAGGATGGGGGAACCGGCATAGGGCTTGCGCTGGCCCAGAATATCGTTCATGCTCATGGAGGGGCTATACGGTTGGAGTCGTCCGCGAAAGGGAGTAATTTTATTATTGCGATTCCTGTGGATGGTTGTTAGTTTAGTCAATAATTTGTATCAATTTAACTTTTTGGACAGTTTTTCAAAAAACCAACCTGTTACTTAAAATGAAATTTCCTAAATTTGTTTTCTTAAACGACACCATCGTTGAAGACACCGCAGGTCATCTTAGTACCTATGACCGTGGTTTCCTTTATGGGGACGGACTCTTTGAGACCGTACGGGCGTATTCTAAAAAACCTTTTAGGCTTGATGACCATATTGAACGCCTCTCGAATTCCGCAAAATATCTTGAGATCCCGTTCCTTCAAACAACTCAAAAAATACACAATATTATTGAACAACTCCTCGAATTGAACAATGTAACAGATGCCTACATCCGGATGACGCTCTCACGGGGATGGGGTGTTAACGGCTTTTTTCCTGCACAAAAATGTTACCCGACATTTGTCGTCCATGTAAAAGAGATTTCTCTCTATCCTGACGCATTATACAAAACGGGAATGAGTCTTATTATTTCGCCTGTTCGGAGAAGTACATCCTGCCCCATTTCACGACACAAGACACTCAGTTATTTAACAAACTATCTCCAGAAAAAAGAGGCGATTCAGAGGGGCGTTCATGATGTACTTATTCTGGATACTGACGGGTACATTGCGGAATGTTCTGTGAGCAATATCTTTATCGTTGAAAAGGGCGTGGTTATTACCCCGTCTTTAATGGCAAATATTCTGCCTGGTGTGACACGAAAAATTGTTATGGAATTATGCACGAAAAATGGTATTCACGTATCGGAAGAGCTTTTTGGTCTGGAAAGGGTTCTCAATGCTGATGAAATTTTTCTTACTAATTCTCTCATGGAAATTATGCCTGTTTCCCAGATTGATGGAAAACCAATAGGAAGGCGTGTCCCCGGTGCCACAACCATGACTTTACAAGAGAGGTATCAGGAATTAATTTGACAGTAGAATTCCATAATTATTTTTGATAATCTATTTCGATGTTTCCGGCGTGGCAGAGACGCAGACCGATAGCACATCAAGAGCTTTATTGTCATTGCGAGCGATAGCAAAGCAATCTTAAGTTTTTTTAATACGAGAGATTGCTTCTTCGCTCCGTTCATCGCAATGAGTCTGTACTGTACACTTTTTTGTGAAACGATAGCGCAGGGGGGGGGTATAACTTGATTTTTACCTATTTTTTTGAGGATGGGACGGGATAATGATATTTCAAATTTTGTTGTTTGTCGCAGGACTTGCAGGTCTTTATTTTGGAGCTGAATGGCTCGTTAAAGGGGCGACAAGGTTTGCTCGTGCCTTTTATATCAAACCGGTAGTAATAGGACTTACAATCGTTGCATTTGGAACGTCAACTCCGGAACTTGTTACCAGCGTAATTGCCGCAATACGGCATTCGGGTGACATTGCTATGGGAAACGTCATCGGCAGCAATATTGCCAATATCGGCCTTATCCTGGGACTTTCAGCACTCGTACAACCCCTCAAGGTAGATATGAAACTCCTCTACCGTGAGATGCCTATTATGGTGGGTATCTCTTTGTTTCTTTACTTTGTTGGTTGTGATGGCATGTTGAGTCGCCTGGAAGGCGGTATACTCCTGGCAGGTATATCGTTTTACACCTTTTATGTATATCGTGTCGCTTTAAAGGAAGCCGGAGCTGTTGAGCAGGAATACCAGGAGTTCGAGGGGCATTTAGAAAAAGGCCGTGACACCCTTTCCCGTGATATATTATTAATCTTTTTAGGATTGGCGGGTCTCGTTGCGGGAGCGCATCTGATGGTTCATTCGTCCATTTATATTGCCCGAGTTCTTAGAATCAGTGAACTCGTTATAGGACTTACCGTTATTGCCGTAGGCACTTCGCTTCCCGAACTGGCAACGTCTATGGTTGCCGCTATCCGTAAGGAATCTGATATTAGTGTGGGAAACGTCATCGGCAGCAATATCTTTAATATCCTTGCAGTCCTTGGAGTTGCCACTCTCGTCAGGCCGTTACCTGTCAATCCGGCTTCTCTCCGTGTTGATATGCCTGTCATGCTCTTCTTTAGCATATTCCTTATACCTATGATTACCTGGAAATTCGTCATTACCCGCATACAAGGGTTACTTCTCCTGGTCTGGTATGCCGCTTATATTTTGTGGTTATTCAGGTAACATTTTTGATCAAATCCAATCCAACACGGGCAACCCTTTCCGGTTTTATATGGGTCATACACCGATGGTCCTTTGGACATGCCTTCAAATGGCAGGCAAGGCAATCAACGTCAGCCCTGATTACCTGCCCTATCTCAGCCGGAGTATCCGTATATCTGGGATCGTTTGGTCCCATGAGCGTTACAACGGGTCTCTTAAAGGCCACGGCTATATGGCGTGGGCCGGAATCCACGGTAATCAACAATGCGCATCGTTTGACCACCGACTTCAGGACATCCAGGGAATTAATCTCGCTTCCCAGATTAATCACCGTTGATTGCGCAGCGCTAACAACATCTTGAGCGAGCTTTAATTCGCCGGGAGCGCAGACTATTGCTATATGGCAATCTCTATGATTCCGGATAAGATCGGCGGTTTGGGAAAACCCTTCCGCCGTCCAGCATTTTGAGGAACCATAGGCAGCGCCGGGACTCAAAAGAATGAGCGGCTTGCCGTCAGTTAAATGATACTTTTTGCAAATTTCATCCACACGCCGTTGTGCTTCGTCAGAAATAAATAATTCCAGTTCCTTTGAACGTACTTCGCATCCAATTTCTGTACATAAACGCAGGTAATAATCACCCATATACGTTGGACGAAAGCGACCATTTTCATCATATAATCGGGGTACACGATCGGTAAGTAACCACGACCGTGCATCCCGTTTATATCCAACACGCCGTTTTACGCCACCCAGCCAGAAGATGAGTGCGGAACTAAAGGAATTCGGGAAAAGAAAACCAAGTTCGTATCTTTGAGAATGTATCTGTTTTACGAGAGAAGCCGCTTGGCCACATAGTCTTTTTTTGTTCCGAGAATCCACGATTATGATATTGTCAAACCAGGGGGCGCCTTCAATTATTTTCTGAACGTAAGGTTTTATAAGGAGAGTTATTTCTGCATGGGGAAAATTTTCCCTGATACATCGGAATGCAGGCGTAGCCATGACAACATCGCCCACCCAATTGGGCGATCGGATAATGATTTTTTTTACGTTGGCTGGTTCTATCAATGAGACCTCAGAAAAAGACGTATATATCTAAATTGTAAAATTGGCGACTGTCACATCTGAATACCTGGTGTGTTTAAATAAAGTGCCACACGTTCAAATCCTGTAGTCCGGTTTGAAACTTCTGGTTCAATTGGCAAAATTGAACCAGCCTTGAACGAACTTCAGGCTAAAATTCTACAGGAGTATTTTATGCGTTGTCAAGACAGGCTCTTTGTCTAAGATAGACAAAACAATCAGACTAAACCGTGTAATACTACAATACAAAAGAACAGGGGGCAGGTTATGAACCTGCCCCTTATTCACAATCTGAACAATTTTACATCTTTCAGAGGACAGCATTCAGAAACTATTATAGATGCCCTGCACCTCCTGGTTGGTCAATGCACGATTATATAGACGCACGTCATCAATAATACCGTTAAAATATCCCACCCCTGCCCTTGAATACCCTATCCTCATATCCGGATAACCTGCCAATGGCACAACAACGTTTCCTATTGGATGGAGCTGTGTATTTACTAATATTCCATTCACATAAAGCTTCTGTTCCCCGGTACTCTTCTTGTATGTGCCTACTGCGTGATTCCAACTCCCCACGGAATTGGCAAAACTATACGAGGCAGTTTTCACCGTTCTTGTTCCGCTCCCATTCCTCGTTACCAGCACAAACTGCAAGGTATTCGGCGCGCTCTGATGAAATCTCATATCATACCCCTCTTGCAATTGCACGTTGGCATTGCTTCTGTATCCCCCAAATACGGCGTCAACGTTTGTTGCGTCATTTGCATTCTTGTAAAACCATGCGCACACGGAAACCTCGTCATTATTGATCAGTGGAATTGATACATAATTGTCAATGCCGTTAAACAGCAATCCTCCGGTATTTTTCCCCGTCGTCCACACTGCGCCACTAATCGTTCCATGATTACCGTTGCCTGATGTATCAGCGGCAGTTGTTCCGGTACCCGTATCAAAGGCATACAACGCCTGTAAATCGCCGCTATAGGCAGTATATATACCCTTTACCTCATTGTCGCTTAACGGCCGGTTGTATATTTGTACATCATCAATAACACCATTAAAATACCCGGTATTCACCCTCGAATGTCCTATCCTTAAGTCCGGATAGCCAATGAGCGGCACAATGGTGTTCCCCACCGGGTGTGTTTGTGTGTTTACCAGTTGACCATTCACATACAATTTCTGTACCCCTGTAATCTTGTTGTACGAACCTGCCACGTGATACCAGCTACCCACGGAATTGATGAGGTTTTTCTGCGCCGTCTTCATGGTTCTTACGCCACCTGCTGTCTTTGTCACCAGGACAAACGCAAGGGTATTCGGACTGGTTGGGTTAAATCTCAGATCAAAACCCTCCTGGAGCTGCACGTTGGAATTAGACCTCCACCCGCCCATGATGGCATCAGCCCGTGTTACATCATTCGCATTCTTATAAAACCATGCGCAGATGGAAACCTCGTCAAAGTTCATGCGGGGAATGGATGCATAATCGTTAATGCCGTCAAAGCTCAGCCCGCCAATAATTTTCCCTTCTGTCCATGCAGCGCCCAAAAGCGAACCATGATTGCTATTGCCTGACGCATCGGTTACTGCCGTGCCAAACCCTTCGCCAAACAAGTAGAGGCCGGTGAGGTTGCTATACCGTGGAGGCGTCTTCCCCAGGACAATATCGCCAAATGATGACGTATCCTGGTAATTATATACCGTTCCCGCCCATACCGCTTCCCCATCGCGCCCTTCACCGTTTTTATCGTCATTATACCCGATAGAAAAGCCGATCGTCATGCCTTCGGCAGGTGTAATGCCCAGGTTCGTCCATGGTATGGCCATCTCGATGCTGTACCCGCCGGGAATAG
>JAHFOW010000031.1 GCA_023261465.1 Planctomycetota bacterium | reverse complement strand
TTGGGGGTTCGTTCTTCGTCACCTTCCTCTATTGGTTTGCTAACTACATGGATGAAAAGGGCGCAAAGAAGATGGAGGCTGTAAAGGGTGGCGCTGGCGAGTTGCCAAGAGCTGGTGGTTCCCCGGAAGAGATAAGGGACGTTAGGGTAAAGATGAAGTTATAATTGTGACGATGTATGGAGATTGTGTATTTAACAAAAAAAGAAGTATAATTCAGGTTTTATAAACAAAGGGCCAGCAAAGATATGCTGGCCCTTTTTGTTTCTGCCGGTACTATTAAACGCGGGGCAGAGACGAAAAATTTTGCGTCTCTACTTCTTACTGTTCCAATGCTCTGCGTTGGAACCCAAGAGGTGAACGCTCAGCGTCCCGGTCAGCCGTTCTTCATACATAGAGCGTGGGAATGAGCCAAAACTCCGGTTGTCTGTGTTGTATTCAATGTTAAGGTATTGAAATGTCACCGATGGCGTAAAGTTTTCCATCGTTTGAACCAATATAAATGGTTCCATCGGTGTCAATCGTTGGTGAGGATTCTATGGCATCACCTGTTTCTAATACCCATAATACCTCTCCATCGGAAGTAAGGGCATATACTTTTTTGTCCCGGGAACCAACATAAATGGTGTCATCTGCGCCTATCGCGGGAGATGAACGAACAGAAGCGTCCGTTTCATATTGCCATTTAAGTTTTCCTTCTGATGTGAAAGCATAGATATTATTGTCACCGGAACCAAAGTAGAGAGAGCCTTTACTGTCGATAGCAGCGGAGGAATCAATATCGTAAAGTGCGTTAAAAGTCCATTCCACATGTCCGTCTGCCCGAAATGCATAAAATTTTGCATCTTCAGAGCCGATATAGATGTTTCCATTGGGTGTAAGTAAAGGGGAGGCATCTAAAAGATACCTGGTGCCAAAACTCCATGCCGCCTTGCCTTCCGGTTTCATAGCAAATAAATAATAATCTCCGGAACCAAAATACACTGTTCCGTCTGACGCTATTGCAGGAGAAGAGACGATATGGTCGGCGGTCTTTTGAGTCCATATTAAATGCCCATCTCCGGTGATGGCGTGAAGTTTTTTATCCCATGAGCCGACATAAATTGTATTATCATTTCCAATAGCAGGCGAAGATATAATTCCACCGCCACTTTTGTATTTCCAGAGCAAAGTACCATCAGGGTTTAAGGCATAGAGGTAGCTATCCCACGACCCAAAAAGGACGGTGCCATCTTTTCTGACAGCAGGAGATGATTCAACTTCGCCTTGTGTTTCAAAAGCCCACTTCAATTTTCCATCTCGTGTAATGGCGTAGAGTTTTTTATCCTTTGAACCAAAGTAGATGGTTCCATCTACTCCTATAGCCGGTGAGGAGGTAACGGGACCTTCTGTTTGAAATGTCCATTTCAGGGATGGCTTTCGAACACTTACATAGGGACTTTTTCCTGTATGCCATAAGTCGTGACGGAACATGGGCCATGGAGAATCAGCAACCTGGGCATAAAGATTGGTTGACGAACTAAAAGCAGCAAAGGAAAATGAAAAGACAATTGAAATAAAAAATAATCGGTACTTTTTTAACATGGAGTTTTTCTTTCTTTATAAAGATGAACACATATATTTTTATAGCACCCCTTTTGTCGAAGGGACATCTTTTCTTCTTTCATCAATTCGCACACCATTTTCCATTGCTTTTGCGACTCCCTTAAAAATGGCCTCTGCTATATGATGTGCATTCGTACCATAAGGCACATTGATGTGAAGGTTAATACCGGCATTCGTGCTGAGCGCTTCAAAAAATTCTTCGATGAGTTCGGCGTCAAAGGTTCCAATCTTTTCACCGGGAAAGGAAACGTTGTAAATCAATGCCGGTCTGCCACTGATATCTATAGCTATGTTTGCAAGCGATTCCTGCATAGGCACGCTTGTGCTTGAAAAACGTCGTATGCCCTTTTTGTCACCCAAAGCTTCCTTAATTCCCTGTCCTAGACATATTCCCACATCCTCTACGGTATGATGATCGTCTACAAAACGGTCCCCGCTTGCTTTGATTGTCAGGTCAAACATTGCGTGCTTGGTCAGCAAGTCGAGCATGTGGTCAAGGAAACCTACGCCGGTGTTGATCTGACTATTACCTTCACCGTCTATAGTGATCGTGAGTTCAACCTGTGTCTCCCTGGTTTTTCTTTTTATGGACGCTGTTCTTTGATTTTTCATTTTATAAGTATGAGTTCTTTAAGGTTTTTTAATAGAGTATCAATTTCTTCTGGCGTACCAATAGTTATCCGCAGGCAGTCGTCCAACCGCCTGAGCCCAAAATATCTTACCAGTATTTTCCTCGATTTTAACGCCAGGTACAGGTCGTGTGCGGAGACACCTTTCACACACCTTGCCAGCACGAAATTGGTATGGGAAGGATATACAAAGAAACCCATATTCTGTAAGGATTTGGTAAGATATCTTCTTGTTTCTTTTATTTTTTCAACGTTGGCCTTCATGTTTTTCTGGTCATCCAGCGCTGCTACCGCAGCTATGATGCTGAGCCTGTCTGCATTATAGGAGTCCTTTACCTTCATCATTCCTTTGATGAGAGACTCCTGGGCGATACAGAAACCTAAGCGAATGCCAGCTAATGAATATGATTTTGAAAGGGTACGGAGGATGAGAATGTTGTTGTGTTTTTCAACGAGCGAAAGGCAATTGTCGTCCGCAAAATCGGCATACGCCTCGTCTATGACAAGTACGCCATCTATTTGAGAGGCAATCTTTGAGATTTCCTTCGGTGATAGTATTGTTCCGGAAGGTGAGTTGGGGTTTGCAATAAAAGTTATCTTTGCGCCCTTTACAGCAAAATTTTTTTCTAATGTATAATCTTCAGTAAAGTCTATGGCGCAAGGCTCTGCATCTTGCAACTCGGCGAGTGTTTTATAGAGCGGGTACGATGGGTAAGGAAATACAACTTTGTCCCCCTGTCCTGCAAAGCTCCGTGTGATGATGGTGAGCAGGTCGTCAGAACCATTTCCCACCATGATATATTCCGGCTTTGTGCCAAGCACCTCTGCTATTTTTAGTCTGGTCGCCGTTGCAACCGGATCAGGATAAAGCCTGAGGCTGTCGTTCACTGCCTCTTTGATTGCGCTCCATACTTTTGAAGACGGTGGGTAGGGATTCTCATTGGTGTTAAGTTTTATATAAATACCATCTTTAGGTTGTTCGCCAGGTGTGTATCCCGACATCCTTTCAACATTACAGCGAAAATAACTCAACAGTGTACTCCTTATTTCTCAGAAGAATTTTGTATGTTTAATCTTATTTGAACGGATTGTGTATGTGCATCAAGTCCTTCAACACGTGAAATTTCTGCAAGATCGCTATAGACGTCTTTTAGCGCCGCCTTAGAGTAACTTATTATACTGGATCGCTTCAGGAAATCATTTACCGACAATCCTGAAGAAAAACGGGCTGTTCCGCTTGTTGGAAGTACATGAGACGGGCCGGCTATATAGTCCCCAACGGCTACGGGGGTATAAGCCCCCAGAAAGATTGCGCCGGCATGTTTTATCCTGCCAAGCACTGTTCTGGGGTTGTTTGTCATAATCTGTAAATGTTCCGGGGCTAAGACGTTGGCAATCTCCACACATTCGTCTATATTTTTAACCAGAATAATTACACCATAGGCATCGAGAAATTTTTTAGTATCAGCAAACCGTCTGAGTTTGGACAATTGCTGCTGTAAATCGTCAATAACCTGACCTACCAGAGACTCTGAGTAGGTGACCAGTATGGAGATACCAGGTGTGTGTTCTGCCTGTGATAATAAATCTGATGCCACAAACGAAGGATTAGCGCGGTTATCCGCTATGATCAGTACCTCACTGGGACCTGCCAGCATATCAATGCCTGCATATCCAAAAATTTCTTTTTTTGCAAGTGTTACAAAAATATTCCCCGGACCTACAATCTTGTCTACCTTTGGGATTGTTTCCGTGCCGAAGGCAAGGGCGGCAATAGCCTGAGCGCCGCCTACTTTATAGATTTCGTTTACTCCAGCCTCTTTTGCTGCCACCAGCCTTTCCGGTGGAATACTTCCGTCCTTTGCGGGTGGCGTTACCATTACAATCTTTTTCACGCCTGCTACCCGTGCAGGGATAGTATTCATCAACACTGTTGATGGATACGAAGCTGCGCCGCCTGGCACATACACACCTGCGCTTTCGATGGGAGAATAGACGGTATCAAGTACTACGCCCTTAGTTTTTAAAGGACAGACAGACGGGATTCGAATATGTTCCTGATAAGCCCATATATTGGTAATAGCCCGTTGAATGGATTTTACCAATGAAGGGGAAACTTTCTGATACGCTTCTTCTGTTTCTTTTTCTTTTACAAGAAACTCGCCTGACGAAAGACAAACCTTATCAAAACGTTTACTATAGGTCATAAGAGCCTTGTCGCCCTGTTTTTTGACATCACGAATGATGTCGAGAACAGTTGTTCTGATCTCTGTTAAGCCGTCTAAGATGCTTAATCGTTGTTTAAGTTTCTCAATTTCTTCGCCAATATCACACTCCCACGCCTTGATAATCCGCATCTTTATATTCTCAAATGAAAGAGGCTTGAGACCTCGTTCTCTTTATAAAACCTTTATGCAAAAAGAAGTTAAAGAAAAAATTATATTTTTTGTCAAAAATATTGTCAAGGGAAATGAATTTGACAATTTTTATGTGGTTTTGTATAGTTACTGGAAATCTTTACAATCCTCCTATATCATACTGTTTTTTGAAAGAAATGATAGTGAATAAACAGGTCGTATTTTTATTGTGGGTTATTTTTTTATTATTTCATCAGGTCACATTTTCTCGGGTTACCTTTCCTGCCGACAAGAAACAACAAAACGGCGTTTTAGTCACCGTTAATGGCAAGAAAATAACCTACGACGATGTTGCCAGTCGCCTCGCATACTTTAAGGATTCAAATCCGGAAAACCTGAAGGCTATCAAACAGGAAATTATTGACCAATTGGTTACGGACGTACTTGTCGATGAATTCATTGATAAACAGGGTTTAGTCGTTGCGCCTGAAGAAGTTGACAGGGAAGTTGAACAAATACGAAATAATATAACGAATAGCCAGAAGAATGTAACACTACCCCTTGAACAAATCCTTGCATCGGCAGGTTTAAATATCAATGAATTAAAAAAAAGCATAAAACACTCTGTTGCCCTTGAAAGATATTTTAGCAATAAGCTCGACGAGAAGATGTTAAAGAAATATTTTGAAGAGAATAAAAATATTTTTAACGGTGAGTCAATTAAGATCAGCCATATTCTTATTGATACGAGAAATATGAAGACGCAGGACGAAATCTCAAAGGCTCTGGAGCAGATCAAAACCATTAAAAGAGAAATTGACCGAGGCACTTCTTTTGAAGAATCTGCAAAAAAATATTCAAATCATCCTTCGGCTGAAAATGGTGGCGATCTGGGATATATACAAAGAAAAGGTATTCTGGCTAAGGCTTTTCTGGATACGGCGTTTTCTTTACGGATAGGCGAGGTAAGCGACCCCGTTCTGACTGAATACGGATACCACCTGATAAAAGTTACCGACAAAAAAGAAGGCGCTAATCTTCAATTTGCAGAAGTGAAGGAGAAAGTTCGTAATGAAGTGCTGGATGCGGAAATCATAAAGTTGATTAATCGCCTTCACAAAGAAGCCAGTATTGTCACCGAACAGTAAACACGTGCGCCGGACAAACAAGGCATTTTGAGAGAAAGATTGCTTCGCTGTCGCTCGCAATGACAGGCAAGGCAAGACTTTTTGCGCAGACTCTCAGGTCTTGCCTTACGTAACAATTGCTTATTGAAACAATGGGCCGATTATCATGGCAGTTCGATTAATTAGGCCTTCGGCGGCTTTTTTCGCAATCACACGTCACACGTAGGGCGAGGCTTTAGCCTTGCCACGTGCAACCCTAAAGGGTTGCCCTACAACAAACTTTGAAATTCCTATACATTTAATTTTGATTATCTCTTTTATGGAGATAATCAATGATTTCTTTCGATGTCGTTAGTTTTTGTGCAAGCGCATAGGTGATCTTTTCAATAGCATCATCTACCGCCGGGGCAAATTTAGGTCCTGCGGTAACCCACCATTCATACTCTACCCGTGAGCTTACAAAGTCGATACCTTTTCCTTCCACCGCAACGTCTGATTCCCATATTTTATTCATATTCGTGTCTAAAAATGTTGTAATGACGGAAAGTTTGTGTCGCCCAATAGCCCTCCAAACAGACTCCTCTATCTGAAGTTCAATTTCTGAACTTTTCATACTAAAAGTCACAATTCCGTCCAATGGTTCTATATTGCCTTGTAAATTATCGAGTACTATAACCTTGTTAAATACAAGTTTTGACATGTCCTCAATTTTCGGTGCGAGAGATTGACCGATTGGAAACGTGTAATTATGGATACCAATGTTATAGTGGATAAGTTGTTCCTTTTGGACATAGTTTCGCAAGGCAGGATCAATATAAATTCCCACGGTATTATGCAAGGGGGATAATTGATGAACCCGATCGTCAATTTTGGGTGAGAGTTTCACATCGGGTCTTGATCCGCTCAGGCATCCGTTTAAAACCAGGAAAGTAAAAAGAATTGGGCAATATTTCAAAAAATTAACTTCTTTCACCTGCAAATCTCCATTTTACGCTCTTTGTGACCGTTACGGTCATAGATGTTTCATATGGATAAATACCTTACTTTTTCCATTTTAAAGGCACGTCTGTGCTTTCTCTGCCGATAAGTATAACACCTTTCACCTTTTTCAGTCTATTATAAATCGGATATGTCTTTAAAAGAAGAAGGTCGCCCGTTTGTGGGCTTAATATCTCGCTCGTTGTTGCTTTGCCGGTCTTTAATGTTTGCCATGTGGGACAATTTTTGCATGCCATCGCAAATTTGTGTTTAATAAAGAAGCACTTTTTTCCAACAGGACGACCAGCGAAAAAATGTTTTGCTTCATTATTGATTTTTATTACATTAAAGTCTTCATCAAACACAATGATCGGGTCTGTGATTGCATTAAAAATACGGTCATATTCTCCCCATGCCTTAGATGCCTTTCTATGTCTTGGATGCTTTTTCTTGATGGACTTACCTGTTTTTGCTGAAGTTGCCATAGTTGATGATTTGTATCTGGTTTTTGTGAAAAAATCTATTGTTTTTCTTCAAACGGAAGGGCGTATTATAATACGCCCATAATACCACTGCCAGCAACAAAGATGCCAATAATTATATTTCTGGTTGTTCTGTGATGATAGTTTGCGCAAATAATGAGTAAATTTGCATATAGGTGAATGTAATTAATTTGTTTTACCTTATTATAAAGGGAAGTAAAATGCTTTTAATGAAAACATTTGGTGGTAATGCGCCAGTATTTGAGGCTAAAGAAGAGTTGCGTTTATGGAAGGGAAATATTATTTTTGATGGTCATAAAAAAAGGCAGTCGTTAATCATAAGAATTAACAACTGCCTTTGAATGAAAAATCTGTCAAAATGGTAAAAAGGAAAACATTCTTAGTGTGCACCACTTGGATGAAGCGCTTTTGCGCCCAGATCCAATGATATGAATCTGATGTTTTTTTCTTCCAGGGTAACCTCAGTATGTGCGGATTGACCACCATGCTCATGAACTGAAACTTCGTATGTGCCTGGTTTTAATTCGAATACACAAGTACCATTCTTTCCGGTTGTGCAGGTGTTATCGCCAACCTTGATTTCTGCGCCCTCAATAGGCGTACCAATCGCAATTGCTGTAACCCATAATTTTGCTGCTTTTACCTGATAAGCCTGTACCTTTGCTACACCAATGCCTGTAACCAATGCCACACCCATGATACCTGCGAGTATTTTCTTCAACATAACTACAATCTCCTTTTTTTTAATGTAATAGATCAATATTAAAATTTCATTCAACCCCCAAAAGGTATTTTAGTAATTTTTTTCTCCCGTACTCCACCCCCTTTCACAACATGAATACAGTAATTATGATTACTTAATTAAAAAAATGCTAACCAATTATACATTTTAAAAGTTTTGCGTCAAGATATATATTTAGTTTAAAAAACAAATATTAATAACCATTTGAGAACTGCTGAAAACTCATTCAAACAAAAAGTCCGGCAAGGCTTTAGAGCCAGCGCAAAAAGTCAATCACTGTGTTATTGCGAGGGTTTTTTCCAAAGCAATCTTTCTGAGGTATTATAATTTATGGAAAGATTGCTTCTCTTGCAATAACACCTGAAACTTGACTTTTTGTACAGTTGAAAAAAGCAGGTTTATTCCTCTTTTGATTGTGTAATGTTTACCATGAGTGTGCCTTCATTATCCTTGAATCCCTTGCCATAAAGTCCGATAATATCATCGTTCATAGAAAGATATAAAAATTCTCCATCTTCGCTGGGAAGGACATTTATTGACCCTGAAGTACCCATGGGGAAAATCCTGCCACAATCACCAAACCTGCCAATAAGCTTACCGATGGGTTGGCCGGGAAGCACATAATCTTTCAGAGCAGGCACAGGAGTACCATCGGCTGTGTGTCCTTCAGGGAATAACTGAGGATTGCAACTCCATAAGGTATTCTTGCGTACTTCCCACTTGAAACTCATACCGCACTGGGCAACAATATCCGTCATTTCCCAAACAATATTGGCGTGCACGACCGTTGTTTCGGCGCGAAGATTTTTCAAGACTGATAATAAAAATACCAAAACACATAATACTATTATTGAGAAAGAGTTCCAGCGTAATTTAATTTTCAGGTACATAAAACTTTTAATTAATTCAATTCTTTTATTAAAAACATCCCTTTTGGCGGATTCATAAGCACGGTTTTAATTCGTTCGTGCCATAAATCTCCAAATTCTTTTATTTCCGCGTCGGTTCCCTTGCCGGTAACTGCCAGGGGCATAAGTTCTCCCATTTTGGGATTGGCGGGAAGCATGTAATTAAAATAACTCACTTCAATCTTTTTGTTATTATCCATTCTTTCAAAGATTACCGTGCATACAGCGTCTTCGTCCGCTGTCTTTGTTTCATCAAAAGATAGTAAATGGTATCGGTTGTACCGTCCTCCGCCCAGCCCCTTAAAACCAGTCTCTCCGGCTGCCCCTGTAATTAAGGTGACAACCTGTGAAATTGGGCCATTTACCTTTTGCTCAACGCCCCCTTTAAAGGTCACCCTGATTTGTCCCCTGATGGGGGTTTCTTTGCCATACAAAGCTTTTAAGGCTAATTGTGTTAATTTATATGCACCGGAGACGGCCGGGCATGAATGTCCTGCCATCTTTATTGCGTCTGTATAATTGAATACAAATATAGCATCTCTGTCCATAGCCCCAAGCGCTATGGCAAGAGGGTCTTTTAGTTTAATTGGTTCTACGGTATCAAAGAAACCTTTATTAAATCTGGTCTGTTCCATAAAGTGTGCGTTACTCCTTGCATGGGGTTAAATTTTTGACTTATGCTAAAGACATAGGTCGTTAGTAAATACTAGGATGATTTTCTCGATATGCAGTTTCGTATTAAATACAGTTTTTTGTTATCATTCCGTGTATGGCAAACTTTGTTGCCGCCGGAAGCGCGCAAATCAATCTTCAAGGGTAGAGATGTCCCCCGTTGGCAACCCCAGATCTCTGGCCTTTAGTAACCTGCGCATAATTTTGCCGCTCCGTGTTTTGGGTAAGTTTGAGCAAAATTCTATCTCTTTTGGATATGCGTGCGCCGCAAGGCGATGCCGTACAAATTTTTTTAATTCTTCTTCCAGTTCTTGTGAAGGTTTGAAGCCCTCCCGAAGTACCACAAATGCCTTGATAATTTCACCTCTCTCTGCATCGGGTTTCCCGATTACACCCGATTCTGCAACAACCTTGTGTTCAAGTAAGGCGCTTTCTACCTCAAAAGGCCCAACCCGATGGCCGGACGTGTTAATGACATCGTCTGCCCTGCCTACAAACCAGAAGTAGCCGTCCTCGTCCTTGTATGCAGTATCCCCCGTAGCATACCAGCCATTTACATTAAAGTATTCTTTAAACCGCTTCTCGTCGCCCCATACAGCCCTGAGCATAGATGGCCATCCGGGTTTTAAGGCTAAAAGACCGTGCTGACCTGCCGGCAGTTCATTACCCTTGCCATCGATGATGGCTGCCTTCGTGCCAGGAAATGGTTTGCCCATGGAACCAGGCTTTATCGGTATGCACGGGTAGTTTGCAATCATGATAGCGCCGGTTTCTGTCTGCCACCAGGTATCGTGAATAGGGAGGTTGTAAACCTTTAATCCCCATCGAATAACCTCAGGATTCAGTGGCTCGCCTACGCTGCACATATATCTTAAGCAGCTTAAATCGTATTTTTTTACGAGTTCGTCGCCGCCTTTCATGAGCATACGCAAGGCGGTTGGAGCCGTGTACCACACGGTAATATTATACGTTTGGATAATCTCATACCACTTCCCGGCATCGAAACGACCATCGTATACATACGAAGAAATACCACTCAGCCATGGTCCCCATAATCCATACACCGTCCCCGTTACCCAGCCGGGGTCTGCAGTACACCAGTAAATATCATCATCCCTTAAATCCAGCGCCCATTTAGTGGTAATGTAATGTGAGATCATGTCGTTATGGACATGAGTTATACCTTTTGGCCGCCCCGTTGTGCCAGAAGTATAGAGGATATAGAGCGGATCTTCCAGTTCCAGCCATTCCATTTCAAACCTGTCGGATGCTTTTTTCATCAAGGTGTTATAACACACATCACCTTCCTCTGGCTCATGATCTTCTTTGCTATTTACCACTACGATGTGTTCTAATTTTGGTAGTTCAAAGAGTACCGTCTCGACGCGTTCTTTTAATTCAGGTGTCGTAATTAATACCTTTGCCTCGCTGTTCTGTAAACGGTCGCGCACGGCATCAGGTCCAAATGCTGAAAACATAGGCCCTGCAATAGCGCCAAGCTTGGCAGTGGCAATCATGCTGATATAAAGCTCCGGTAATCGGGGTAGAAAAATAAAGACACGATCGCCTTTTTTTACTCCCAGAGATCTGAGCATATTGGCGCATTGATCGGAAAGTCTCTTCAGCTCCAGGAATGTATACTTCTCATACACGCCTTCTGCGCCTTCCCAATATAAGGCTACCTTATTTCTTCTCCAGGTCTGCGCATGTTTATCTATAGCCTCGTATGCTATATTTACTTTATTCTGTGGAGTGGTGAATAGGTCTTTTTTAACAGCCTCCCATGAAAATTCCTTACTGGTCTTCTCATAGTCGATAAGACCGGTTTCTACGGGTTTTTTATTGATTATTTCTCCATGTTTCATAAATAATAGAATCCAACGTTTTTGTATAAAAGCGGCCGAATGTCTAATCTAATGCACAGGAATTTCAATGATTGCAGAGACGCAAGATTTTGCGCCTCTCCCTATGCATTTTTGATACCGCTGTAAGGCCTCGCTAAATGGCTCAAATGCTGAGCGCCAAAATGTTATCTTATAACACGGACTTTTTCATAAGTCAATGAGAAAGGTATTCTCTATTGCGTTGCTGTGTAAAAACATCTTTTTTTGTAAGTTTTTGACAACTCCCATCACCCCCTTTATCAAGAGGTACTGTTTGTTTACGAGAGAGAGATTGCTTCGATTCGCTCGCAATGGCAGAATAAGGTAATTCCTCTTTACTATGACAAAGCGCAATACACAACGACAGGATGCAATGCGCCATGACAACGTGCAGTATGCCATCAAAGCGCATACTCCGTGTCATTGCGAGGGTTTTTTGGAAGCAATCTCCTCTATCGAACTTGAAAAATTCTTTGGCCTTCCTGAAAAGGCATTTCCAACCTGAACAAGGTCATTATCATTTCTACCGATGAAACGTTTGTGAATGGAAGTAACCTAATTTAACCAAAACTACGATAGTATTTTCCTTATTTCCTCATTCATCTTCATTAACGACTCACGGGTAGCTTCTTTCCATGAACCAATGCCGTATTTCTCTTTCCAGGGAGAGGTATTATAAGCATAAAGTATTGAACGGGATGCATTGATGATTGCGCCAAGTCCGTCGGAATTAAAACAACATGCAATATCTTTTGCCGTTGCGCCCTGAGTTCCATAACCGGGAACAAGGAAGTAGGCTGCGGGCATGATTTTTCTTAGGGTTGATAACTCATGGGGAAATGTAGCTCCGACAACTGCCCCAATGGAGCTATAGCCTCCCTTCCCAACAAGGTCTTTTCCCCACTCATGGGTCCTTTCTGCGATAATTTCATGGAGTTTTTTTTCTCCACACGTGAGATCCTGAAATTCACCGGAAAGGGGATTGGATGTCTTTACGAGAATAAATAAACCTTTTTGATATTTTTTTGCTGCTTGTATGAAGGGTTGTACGCTGTCCGTTCCCAAAAATGGGTTAACGGTGATAGCGTCGCTGGAGAACGGCGTTTCTATAATATTGTCAACAACCACCTGTCCAAGATGGGCCTCTGCATATGCCTCTGCCGTACTTGGCACATCGCCCCTTTTTACATCCCCAATAACGATGAGTCCTTTTTGTTTGGCATATTGAATAGTCTCTCCGTAAGTCCGTATTCCCTGCCATCCATACAGTTCGTAAAATGCAATCTGGGGTTTTACGATACCGGCATAGGGCGCAATAATATCAATAACTTGCTTGTTAAACTCCAGAATGACCCGTGACGCATATTCGAGGGCATTTGAATACAGGTTTGAAAATTGTTGCTTTATGGTATCGGGTATAAGTTTAAAATAGGGATCGAGCCCAACTACTACGCAGCTTTTTTTTTCATAAACGGAGGCAGTGAGTCGGTCAGCAAAGTTTTCCATAAGGTTGGACATTGAAACGTAGGGTATTTTTTTCTTACAGGTTCAAAAAATTTTTCAGGAGTTTAGGTCCCTCTTCGGTAAGAAATGATTCCGGGTGAAATTGGACGCCCTCCAGAGGGAAACTTTTATGGCGGATACCCATGATTTCATCTTGTTCTGCCCTTGCAGTGACTTCCAGAAAATCAGGCAGGGTGTCTTCTTTAACAATAAGGGAATGATATCGTGTTGCTTCAAATGGGTTTGACAGGTTTTTGAAAATAGTTTTTCCGTCATGGGAAATCATGGATGTTTTACCATGCATAAGCCTGCGGGCACGAACCACATCCGCACCGTATACGTGAGCGATACATTGATGTCCCAGGCATACGCCCAGAATGGGTATTTTGCCGGTAAAGTGTCTTATAACATCACCGGATATACCCGCCTCCCGCGGGGTGCATGGGCCGGGAGAAATAATGATATGGTCAGGCTTTTTTTCTTCGATTTCCCCGATGTTTACCGTGTCGTTTCTAAAGACTTCGAGTTGTGCGCCAAATGCGCCAATCTGTTGCACGAGATTGTAAGTGAAAGAGTCGTAATTATCGATAATTATTACCATAAAGTATATCCTGTTTCCTTTTAGCTCAGATGTTAACAAAATAAGTTTCGAATATCAAAGATATTTTAATTGGTAGATAAATAAAACACGTAATGGCATTCACTTATAAGTATGCAATCACGTCAAAAATAACTTGACAATAATTGTTTTCATGTTAAAATTAATAGATTGTTAAAAAGGAAAGAGTACTATGTATTATCCTTAAAATAAGTTTGTCGTAATCAGCCAATATCAAGGATTCAGAATAACAAAAGTGGGGAAAACCCACTTTTTTATTTTAAGGATATATAGATTATCGTATTCAATTATAATACCGGATTATTGGTAGACAGTGTTTTTATGGATAAAGAAAGTTTACTCCGTTTAGTAGATAGTTTGCACAGGGATAAAGAGATTTCAAAGGATGTTGTGTTTCAGGGTATTGAGGCTGCTTTAACAACCGCAGCGCGAAAACACTTTAAGTCCCAGAATTTGATCACTATTCAAATTGACAGAACCACCGGGGAGATAGTGGCTATGGAAGGAGACCTCAGGATCGATCCTTCCGAGCTGGGCAGGATTACTGCGCAGACTGCCAAGCAGGTCATTATTCAGAAGATCCGCGAGGCGGAGCGGGATGTTATTTATGATGACTTTCATGGCAGAAAAGGGACAATTGTCAGTGGTATCGTTCAGAGGTTTGAGGGTTCGACGATTATTGTTAATCTGGGCAAAACTGAGGCTTTTTTGCCTAAGCCTGAACAAATAGTGGATGATCATTACAATGTTGGCGAGCGGGTAAGAGCTATTGTTGCTGATGTAAAGAAGGCGGGGGCCAAAGTAAAGATTGTGCTTTCGAGGACGCATCCGGACTTCGTGAGGAGGCTTTTTGAACTGGAAGTGCCTGAAATTGCCGAACGCACCATAGAGATTAAGGCGTTGGCGCGTGAGCCCGGCCATAGGACTAAAATTGCTGTTGCTTCAAGTGACCCGAATGTGGATTGTGTTGGGGCATGCGTGGGTGTCCGTGGGTCGCGCATCAAGAACATTGTAGATGAATTAAACGGAGAAAAGATTGATATTATCCGATGGAGCGATGAGCCGGAGATATTATTGCCGAATGCCTTAAAACCGTCGGAGGTGTCAGGGATTATCTTGTCGTCAGAGAATAAGTCTGTAACTATTGTAGTTCCCAATGATCAGCTTTCCCTGGCAATTGGTAAAAGAGGTCAAAATGTGCGCCTGGCTTCACGTCTAACTTCATGGGATATTGATATTATAACGGAATCGGAACTTGAGGAACGCCAGAAAGCCGGCGCTCTCCAGGTTGTAGAGGTTATTGAGTCAGGTAAGGTTTCTTCCGATGGTTCAAATGCTGCAAGTGTGGTATCTTCGGGGCATACTGAAACGGGCAGCGTCAAAGGAGAATTATAGAATTATTGTGGAATTTTAAACAGGGTAGTGTGCTCTTCGTCTTGTAGGCGCGTAACGCAAGCGGAAAGCCTAAAGCCTGTGGTAAAATCATGTTGCTGCTAAAGCGTTCTACTTATAATTAATAGAGAATTTTTTGTATAGTCCAAAAGGATTAAATGGAAAAAATCAGAATTAGTTCACTTGCAAAAGAACTAGGGGTAAAAAGTAACCTCTTGATTGAGAAGTGTCATGAAAAGGGGTTGTCTCATATCCACCATCATGCAAATACCATTACCCCGGAGCAAGCCGAGATGATTAGGCAAGTGCTCCGGCCGGTTGTGAAGGTAACGACTCCAAAGGAAGAGTCCAAACCAGTGGCAGGTATACCTGTTAAGCCGGTTGTTGAGCAGAAAAAAGAGGAAAAAGTGGAAAATGTAGAAAAAACAGCGCCACAGCCTGTACATACTGCTAAGGTTGTTCAACCAGCCAGAGTGGTGAAAATGCAAAAAAACGTTCCCCCGCAACAGCAGATTGTAAAGGTAACCCCCGTGAAAACTTTCTGGAAAAAAAGGCCACAACCACAACACCAGCCTCAGTATAAAAGGAGGGAATATGGGGGAGAAAATGTTGAAACGAAGAAGGTGGCGGTGAAAGAAAAAGAAACAAAGATTGTTATGGAATTGCCTATTACGGTAAAAGACCTTTCCGCCAAATTAGGGATTCGCGCAAATGAAATTATAACCAAGTTGCTTCTTGGACATAATATTCGCGCAACCATTAATCAGATTTTAAGCGAAGATATCGTAAAACTCTTAGGCATTGAATTTGGAGTTGAAATAGCGATAAGGAAAAGTGAAGCCGCCGAAGACCATAGTTACCTTGTTGAAAAACTTCCGGAAAAGGCCGAGGATGTGATTCATCGGGCGCCTATTGTTACCTTTTTGGGACATGTTGACCATGGGAAAACATCTCTCCTTGATTGTATCCGCCGAACCAATGTGGCTGCCGGCGAGGTGGGTGGTATTACCCAGCATATCGGCGCATATAAGGTTGAAATGAACGGGAAACCGATAGTTTTTCTGGATACGCCCGGTCATGAGGCCTTTACGGCTATGAGGGCAAGAGGCGCAAATATTACCGACATCGTAGTGCTGGTCGTTGCCGCTGATGATGGGGTAATGCCGCAGACAGAGGAAGCGTTAAATCACGCTAAGGCAGCAAATGTGCCCATTGTTGTGGCGTTGAATAAAATTGATAAGCCGGGGATTAATCCTTTGCGCGTAAAGCAACAATTGGCAAGTCTGGATTTGGCTCCTGAGGAATGGGGTGGCAAGACGCAATTTGTCGAAACTTCTGCAATATCAAAACGGGGGATAGACACCTTGCTGGAAAGGCTTTTGCTTGAGGCTGAAATTCTTGAACTAAAAGCGAATCCAAAGAACCCTGCGCGTGGTGTTGTGCTCGAAGCGCATTTAAGCGAGGGGCGGGGAGTTGTTGCTAATGTTCTGATACAGGACGGCACATTACGACAGGGCGATGTTATCCTCTGTGGTAAAACTTTTGGAAGGGCGCGCCTTATTACTACCGATAGGGGAAAAGAAATAAAGGCGGCTGGCCCGTCAACTCCTGTTTCTGTTTCCGATTTTTCAGAAGTGCCAGAGGCGGGGGATAAATTCTATGTTGTCAGCGATATTCAAAAAGCGCGGGATGTGGCCGAAGAAAGGGTAGTGAAAGTTAGAGAGACCTCTTTAGCAAAGCACCAGCATGTTACCCTGGATAGCCTCTATTCTAAGATTGCGGAGGGAAAGGTAAAGGAGATTAAGGTCATCCTCAAGGCGGACTATAAGGGTTCTGTAGAGGTGTTGAAAAAGGCCTTGGAAGAGCTTACAACCGCAGAAATTAAGGTAAAGATACTCCATTGCGGCGTTGGCGGTATTACAGAATCCGATGTGCTTCTTGCCGATGCGTCAGATGCGATTGTTATCGGTTTTTATGTAACGACAGAGGATAGGGCGCGTATCCAGGCAGAAGATAAGGGTGTGGATATAAGGCTTTATAAGATCATATATGATGCAACAAACGAAATAAAAGCAGCTATGGAGGGTATGTTAGAGCCTGAGAGTAAAGAAGTTGTTCTCGGTCAGGTCGAAATACGGCATGTGTATAATATCTCTAAATTTGGCAATGTCGCAGGTTGTTATGTAAAATCAGGAAAAATCACGAGGAATGCCTCGGTTCGTTTGATTCGTAACATGATTATTATCTATGACGGCAAGTTGGAATCCTTAAAGATCGTCAAGGATGACGCCAGGGAAGTCAGGGCTGGTTTTGAATGTGGCTTGAAGATTGCCAATTATGACGATATTAAAGTTGGAGACATCGTTGAGGCGTATGAGATTCAAAAGATTGCCCGAACGATGGCGATTTAGAAATGTGTTGAAGAGTTTGTGCAAGAAGTTGGGTTTTAGGTGTTATTGCGAGCGAAGCGAAGCAACCTTTCCCTCACGATAAAGATTCCTGGAGATTGACTCGAAAAACCCGCGCAAATGACACGATGATTGGCTTTTTGCACAGGCTCTGAGTGTGTTGTTATGAATCTGGAATTTTATGAATCGGACGATGCCGTTGTTGGGGTTTTGAGTGTTCGCCTGGTGATACGAAATGCAAGTTCGCTTAAGGATAAACGTCGTATTATTAAAAGTTTAAAAGATCACGTAAAAAACAAATTTAATGTCTCTATTTCTGAAACCGGGGTTCTCGACCATTGCCAGTATTCCAGGCTGAGCGTTGCAATGGTAGGAAACGACCGGCATTATCTAAATAGCACGTTGTCAAATTTAATCAATATGTTCAGGGGAGCGTCTTCTTTTGAACTTGTTGATTACAAACTGGAGTTTATATAATCACGCCGGTTGCCGTTTCCTTCATAGATATTTATATGATACGAACTTAAGGCTGCTGTTCCCTGAAATAGTTTTAAACAATTATTTATATAAAGTAATTTTATGTCTTCGCGAAGAATCGAAAGATTGTCAGAGGTTATCAGGCAGGAAGTGAGCAAGATTATTCTGTATGAGTTGAAAGACCCCCGGATCGGTTTTATTACGATAACAACTGTGGAGCTTACGCCAGATTTGAGACATGCAAAGGTGTATGTGTCAATTATGGGTGGTGATACAATACAGAAAAGGACGTTCCAGGGATTGGAACATGCGCGGGGTTTTATTCAGTCAGAAGTTGGAAAACGCCTTCAAATAAAGTTCACGCCTCATTTAACGTTTTGTCTGGATGAGTCTATTAAGAAGAGCATTCATATTGCAAAACTTATTGATGACGCAGTAAGGGGAATTGAAGTACCTCACGAAGAAACGTTGCCTGAAACAGAAGAAGAAAACGATGAAAACCACTCATAGGATTTACACAGGGCGCGTGCGTATTGTTTTTTGTGGTATATACATGTTTTATGTGCTTAAGGATACGTTCATATAGTTTTAAAAGGTGATTTGGAAGAATGAAGAAAATACATTTAGGTTTGCCTAAGGGTAGTCTTCAAGAGGCAACCATTGATATGATGAAGAAGTCCGGTTATACGGTGACGGTGAGTTCACGATCATATTATCCGTCGATTGATGATGATGAAATTTCTGTCCGCTTAATCAGACCTCAGGATATGTCCCGGTATGTTGAAAAAGGGATTATTGACGCTGGTCTGACGGGTATGGATTGGGTAAGAGAAGCAGGTTCTGATGTGCGGGTGACTGTAAGCCTGGTTTATGCAAAGCAGCAGTTAACAAAAGTCCGGTGGGTTCTGGCTGTTCCTGACGATTCTCCAATACGTTCTGTGCAGGATTTACAAGGAAAAAGGATTGCAACTGAACTGGTGAACGTGACGCGGCAATATCTCGCCGGGCGGGGAGTGGTTGCTGATATTGAATTTTCTCATGGCGCAACGGAGGCGAAGGCCCCCGATCTGGTTGACGCTATTGTGGAACTAACCGAAACAGGGAGCAGCCTGAAGGCAAATAAACTTCGCATTGTGGACACTGTTATGGAGTCTGCCACGGTGCTGATAGCCAATCATCATTCATGGAAAGACGACTGGAAGCGTACAAAAATAGAAAATCTTGCAATGCTTTTTGAGGGTGCCATTATTGCGCGGGTAAAAGTTGGTCTAAAGATGAATGTTCCCGGTGGCGCTTTAGAAGAGGTGTTGAAAAAATTACCAGCGCTGAGAAAGCCCACGATTTCTACCCTTGCAGAAGGCGCTGGTTATGCAATTGAGACGGTGTTGGATGAAACTGTGGCAAGGAGAATTACCCCTGAGTTAAAGAGGGCCGGAGCAGAAGGAATCATTGAATATCCTTTGAATAAAGTAATTCTATAAGAAAGCAAGTTTACACGATTACTTTAAAACGTTCTCCATCTCGTTCCAGGAGTGAATGTATACAGAAAATAGAATCTTTCAGATTTATTTCTGGTATTTGTGTTTTTTTAATATTCCTGTCTGTTGTTTTCCCGGGATGTTGTAGTATTGCCGGAAAACATGACTATCAAGCAAATTCAAAAAGCACGAGCCAGCCTTTAGATACACGGAGAAAGGCGCATGCCTGTTTTTGTACAGGGTATTTTTTCATGATGGAGAGGGATTGGGAAAATGCGGCCGCATATTTTGAGAAGGCAACACTCCTGGACAGGTCATCGGAAAGAATCATTCGCCATTTAGCCACATGCTATTTTCAATTGGGTCAGAATGAAAAGGCAATAGAATTTATCGAAAAATTAGTTAAAATCAAACCTCTCGAGTTTGGTGTGCATTACACGCTGGCAACCCTTTATGAGACGACTGGGAAAACGAAAGAGGCTATTGCTGAATACGAATGCGCCCGCCGGTGTAAGACATCAAAACTAGACCATGTGTTTTTGGCAGACACCCTTTACCGGTTGGCCAACCTTTATATGAATGAAGGTATGACGGAGAAGGGTTCTGAGTGTTACCAGAATATGTTTGACTTGAAGCTCGTCAGTGAACCTGCGAAAATATATTATGAGATCGGTCAGCGATACTTTGAGAAGAATGACATAAAAAAGGCGCTGGAATATTTTTTAAAGGTACGGGAAGCGGATCCTACGATGGTATCTGTGCGTTTCTATCTCAGTCTTTGTTATGATGCCCTCAATGATTATGAAAATGCTATAAAAGAGGCAGTGTCATTTCTGGAAAAGGAACCGGGGAACTGGATTGTACACCTCGCGTTATCCGATATCTATGGCAAAATAAATAATGAGGCGAAAAAAAAAGAGGAACTTGGAAAGTCTCAGGAAATCCTCGAAGGAAATATAAATGCGGGAAGTAAAAACCCCAAAGAATATTTCTTGTTGTGTCAAATTTATAGGAACCAGCAAAGAACTGATGAAGCAATTGCCGTAGTTGAAAGCATGAAATTAATTCCGCTCGATAGAGAGGCAAAGCGGGATTGTCATTTTTTGCTTGCGAATCTATATTACGAGTACCGAGAGTTTAGCAGGGTAGAGGATGAATTAATCATGGCATTAAAAATCGACCCTGATTTTGACGAGGCTAATAATTTTCTTGGTTATGTGTATGTTGAAAACAATAAGCGTTTAGATGACGCTATTCAGCTCATTAATAAAGCATTAAAGGCGCAGCCAAAAAATGGGGCATATCTTGATAGTCTGGGGTGGGCATATTTCAGGAAGGCCAGTACAGACGAAAAAGACGACTATCTCAGTATGGGGCTTCAGAAATTATTAGAAGCTGTTCATATCCTGGAAGAGCCGGATGTATATGACCATGTGGGAGACGTTCAATACAGTTTAGGACACTGGAATGAGGCCATTCAGGCATGGGAAAAAGCGCTTGAGATGTTTAAAAAGATACCGAAAAGTGAGATGCAATGCGAAAGTATAAGGATAAAATTGGAAAAAATAAAGGGGTTGATTTCAAGAGAAAAAGAAGTTTTGGAAGGTATTGCTAATAATCAGGAAGTTCAACAAAGTGTTCAACCGTAAAATTTTAAACGATAAATAGGGGGATATGAAAAATGGCTGGACATTCACATTGGGCGAGTATAAAGCACAAAAAGGGTGCTACTGATGCCAAAAAGGGTAAAGCGTATTCAAAGGTAGCGCGTATGATTACGGTGGCTGCCAAAAGAGGCGGCG